>CAIWFK010000422.1 GCA_903911905.1 uncultured Myxococcales bacterium | reverse complement strand
GCGCCCGAGGCGATGGCGGCCATCGACACCGCGGGCGTGGTCGACGCGTCGCGCCCGAAGAAGGGCACGCGCAGCGCCTGCTTCGAGGGCAGCGCCTGGTCGATCAACTGCACCACCGGCCGCTTGCGCTCGAGCGCGCGCAGCATGTGCCGCAGCGCGCCCCGCTGCAGAATCAACTCGACGCCCGCGGCCTCACGATTGCGCACCACGTACTCGTTGAAGGCGCCTGCCAGCGGCCGCACCACCGCCGAGAAGCCGATGCCCCGGCGCGCCATCACCTCGGCGAAGAGTTCCCAACTGCCCAGGTGCGCGCTGGCCACCAGCACCGGGTGCTGCCCGTCGAGCAGCCGGTCGAGCCCCTTCCAGTCGACCACCTCGACCGCGCGGGCAAGGTCCTGGGCCGAGAGCAGGTCGCTGGTCACCGCGTCGAGCGCGGCGATGGCCATGGTGCGGTACGCGCCGCGGGCGATGCGGTCGCGCTCAGCCTGGGTCTTCTCGGGGAAGGCGTGGGCCAGGTTGTCGAGCGTGACGCGGCGGCGAATGCCCAGGGTCCACGCCAGTGCGCCCACGAACGACGCCAGCGCGAGCCGCGTCGAAGGCGAGAGCCGACGCACGGCCCCCAGCACCAGCGACACCGCGAGCCGCCCGACGGGGCCGCCGGGAGTCACTGCCGGACGCGCGCTCATTCCATCTGGTTCGAGACGTTCGCGGCGCGGCACCGGCCAGCGCCCTCGTTCGCCGGGGCGAAGCGGGCGTTGAGCCCCAACACCCGGGCGTACTGGGGCAGCGCGAGCTCACAGTGGCCGTTGGCGCGGTTGCGGTCGGCCTGGGCCATGGTCTCGTTGATGGTCTTGATCTTCGCGCGCAGGTCGTCGGCCTTTGGCTTGAGCGGCGAAGTGTCGGGCACCTTGCTCAAGAAGGTCTCGGCGTTGTCGAGGTTGCCGACCTCGAAGGCCGACTGGCCGAGCGCGAACTGTCCGGCGACGAAGGCCTCGGTCACTTCTTGAGCAGGCTGCGTGGGCACCGGGTCCTTCACCGGCTCGGGAGGCTTCACCGGCTCGGGAAGCTTGACCGGGTCGACCTTGGCCACCGGCTCGGGAGGCTTCACCGGCTCAGGGGCCTTCTGGGTGGCGAACCACGCCACGCCACCGCCGAGCACCACCACCACCGCCACCAACGCGGCGATGATCGGCGTCTTCGACGACGGCGCCACGGGCTCGGGCGGCCGCGACATCGAGAGATCGGCTGCACGGGCGGCCACGTCGGTGGCCCGCTCGGCCGACAGGTCACCCAGCGAGGCCTGGCGCAGCTGCCCTTCCATCTGGGTGGAGTTGGTCGACGCGGTACCCGACCCCGGCAGCACCGGGGCCTTGAGCCCGTTCGACGAATCGCCCAGCTTGACCACCGTCTGCTCGGTCGACGACTGATCGACCGCGGCGCCGGGAATGGCCACGCCCGAGGTGCTGGCCGGCGTGGTGTTGGGCACGCCCGGCCGCGGCGTGGCCATGGACTTGTGCGAGACGCCCGACTTCTGCAGCGGCGAGAGCCCCAGGTGCGCGGCCGTGGGGGTGGCCTGCGAGAGCGCGTTGGCGAAGGTCAGCATGTCGGGCCAGCGCTCGTCGCGCTTCTTGGCGCACGCCTTCTGAATCACGCTGTCGAGCTCGGGGTAGTCGAGCTCGGCCGCCACCTCGTTCAGGTGGGGCATGGGCTCGATGGCCTGCCGCCTGAGGATTTCGGCGATGGTCTGGCCGTCGAACGGCTGCCGCCCGGTCAGGGTCTCGAAGAGCACGATGCCCAGCGAATAGATGTCGGCGCGGTGGTCGGCTTCGCGGCCCTCGACCTGCTCGGGCGACATGTACCGGGGCGTGCCGGCGATGGCGCCAGCCACGGTCAGCTTGGTGCCGGCGTCCATCAGGCGGGCGATGCCGAAGTCGAGCACCTTGGCGTGCACGCCACGCATGCCCCGCCGAATCATGATGTTCTCGGGCTTCAGGTCGCGGTGCACCACGCCCTTGTCGTGGGCGTTGGCGAGCACGTCGGCCACCTGCAGCACCACCTCGATGGCCTCGACCATCGGCAGCGCGCCCTGCTCGGCGATGACCTTCTTCAGGTCGACGCCCTCGCAGTATTCCATGGCGATGAAGAGGTTGCCCTCGTCGTCCTGCCCGAAGTCGTGCAGGGCGACGGCGTTGGGGTGCGCCACGCGGGCGTACGACTTGGCCTCGTTGAGGAACCGGCGGGCGATTTCAGGGTCGGTCGAGAACTCGGACTTGAGGAACTTGAGCGCGACGCGGTGACCGATGCCGACCTGCTCGGCCAGGTACACGGCGCCCATGCCGCCCTGCCCCAGCTTCTTCAAGATCTTGAACTTCCCCTTCACCACCCGATCGATCATGCGATCGGTGTTGGGGGCCAGCCGAATGGTCTCGCTGGTGCCACACTTGGGGCACTTGCCTTCCCACGAGGTGTGTTCCGCGCCGCAACCCTGGCAGATGAACAACGCCACCGTGAGCCCCTTTCGTGACCCGCGCTACTGCTGCTTCTCGGGCGGGTTGCGCGTGCTGAACAGCAGCTTTTCGATTTCGGCCGCCCCCGAGTCGGAAGAATGGCCGACCGAGAGGGCTGCGCGCAACATGGCCGTTCGGGGGTCGTCCTTCAGGTCGCCCTCGAGCACCTTGAGCGCCTGGGGCCGGTCGCCGCCCTGGAAGATCGCCAGCGCGCGGTAGAAGACGTATTCCTTGTTCGACGGGTCGCTCTTCGCCGCCTCGGTGAAGTGCCCTTCGGCCTTGCGGTGGTTCTTCTCGCTCAGCTCGGCCAGGCCATCGAGGAACGCCATGCGCCCCCGCGAATCGGGGCTGGCCGAGCTCACGTCCTGCGCGACCTGGTAGAGCGGGCGGGCCTGCTTGAGCTGCTCGCTGGTCAGCTTCTCGCCGGCCAGCGCGCGCTTGTGAATGGCGTCGGCCTGGCCGGTGGCGGCCGCGCCCAGCTTGGTGCCCATGTCGCCCAGCTCGGGGCCCAGGAAGCCGTCCTTCACCAGCGATTCGAGCGAGGCCGCCGCGCCCCCGGGGCCCAGCAGTTCACCCTTGTCGAGCGACGAGAAGAACGCGGCGCGGCTGTCGACGTAGCGCTGCAGCAGCTCGCTCTGCTCCTTGGTGGCCTTGGCCTGGCGCTCGCACTGGTCGGCTTCGGCCGCGGCCTTCTTGCGGTCGGGCGTCTCGGGCGTGACCTTGAGATAGATGCGGTAGGCGTAGCAGGCCTTGACCGTTTCCCTGGCCAGCATCTCGGCGCGCGCCAACTGCACGTACACCGCGGTGTTGGCGGGGTTGGCGCGGGTGGCCTTCAGGAATTCCTCGGCCGCCTTCTGGTAGCTCTTGCGGTTGAAGAGCTTCACGCCTTCGGACACGAAGGTGTCGGCATTCCCCACGCTGGTGCCGAGCAGCGGTTCTGCCGAGACCGACAGGGCCAGCAGCAGCGCTGCGACCACCACGAGCCTAGAAGCCATAGCCGAACCCCACGTTGAAGCCCCAGCTGCTCGACGACTTGAACTGCGCGGAATTGGTCGGCGTCGCGGGCACGGGCTGCGCGTCGTACGCGTCTTCACCGATCAGGTACTGGGTGTAGTTCGCCTGGCCCATGAAGAAGAACCCGTCGACGATGTGGAAGCGCACGTTGATTCGCCCCGCGGCCATCAGGTCGAGCGGCACGAAGCCGTCGGTGTAGAAGGTGGTCGACAGCCCGGGGTCGAGCCCGACGATCTGCCCGCTGCGGAACTCGAAGCCGAGCTGCAGCGAGAACATGAAGCGCCACACCGCGATGCGGAACTGGGGCTGCAACGCGCGCAGGGTGACCAGGTTGACGTGCACGCGGTCCATCACGTCGGGGCCGGTGACGCCAGCGGTGACCTCGAGGTTCTGGTCCTTGCCGGCGCCGATGGCCATCGACCACGGGTCGGCGTTGGTCAGGTACGACAGGCCGATGACCGTGAGGCCGAAGTACTTGCCGAAGGTGCCGTATTCCGCGCCGGCGCCGAAGAGCCCGCGGTTGGCGGCCGACGAGGTGATGAACTTGGTGCGGCCGGTGCCGTGGGTGCCGAAGCGGCGGCCGACCAACGAGTTGCCGATGAGCTGGCCGAACTCGAAGCTGGCGCTGAAGTACGACTTGCGGTCGTAGATCAGCTGCTCGGGCGTGGCCGGCGGCGGCGTGGGCGGCGTGAGCACCCGCACCGCGCCCGGGGTGTCCTGCACCTGGCCCTGCACCAGGGTGCGACCGTCTTCCTGACCGGGAATGGGCTCGAGCGTCTTCTCGAACTGGTAGGTCTCGTCGGCCTTCACCGAGATCTGCTGCTCGACGGCCTTGTGCTTCTCGGCCGACAACCGAACGGTGTGACTGCCCGGCAGAATGCCGCGGTCGACCTTGTCCTTCCCGATGAGGGTGCCGTCGATGAAGATGTCGGTGCCCGCAGGCGCGGCGGTGATGATGATGCGCGCAGCCACCTTCTCGAGCGTCTTCTCGAGTGACGCGGCGCCGCGAATGGGAATGATGATGCTCTCTTCGACCGGCTGGTGGAGCTTCAAGTCGAGCCGAACCACGCGCTCGCCGGGCAGCACCTGGGTGTTGAGCGGCGTGACGCCGACCTTCACGTCGTCGACGTAGACCGTGGCCCCCGAAGGCGTCGACTTGACCTCGAGCGAACTGGCCGCAGGCACCACCTTGGCGACCGCTCCGAGCAGCGCCTTTTCGAGGTTGGCGTTGGCCGAGGTGGCCGGCACCACCTTGCCGACCCCAGGCTCGTACGAGACGACGCGGAACTTGAAGCCCGCTTCGTCCTGCCCGCCCTGAATGAGGACCACGCGGTCGTAGCCCAACTGCGCCATGAACGGGTCGATGGGGTCGGCGCAGCGGGTCTCGCCGGTGAAGCACGGCAGGTCGTCGACGCGCCGGCCCTTGAGCGACTGGGCCAGTTCACGCAGGCCGATGACCGCGTCCTTCCGGGCCTCGCCGGGCATCAGCTTGTCCAGCGCGCTCTCGGTGCGTCCGACCAGGGCTTCCTGACCCGGGTACAGTGGCCGAACGAGCCACAGCGTGGTCTCGGCAAGCGCCGAGGTCGACGACAGGACGAGCGCCGCGAGGACACCCCACCAGTGTTTTCGCAAGTCCATGGTTTCTCTGGCGAGGTCTACCGTGTGGCCCCACGAGAGGCCACATATTCCTCCAGCTCGTCGAGGGTGGTCGGCCAGTCCTCCTTGAGCAGGCGGGACAGCGAGCGGTCGGCCAGCAGCTTGCCCTGGGTCTGGCAACGGGCGCAGTAGTTGGTCTCATTCTCGGCGTGCACGATGCGCTGCACGGGCGAACCGCACACCGGGCAGGGCTGCTTGTACTTGCCGTGCACCGCCATTTCCGGCCGGAACGCGGTGACCTTGTCGGGCCAGCGCTCGCCGAACTCGGCCTCGAGCCTGGCAGCCCACTCGGTGAGCACGGTGCGCGTGGCCTCGTACAGCCGGGCGATTTCTTCACCCGTGATGGCCTTCGTCAGCTTCACCGGAGAGAGCTTCGCTCGGTGCAGGATTTCGTCGGAATACGAATTGCCGATGGCCGAGAACAGCCGCGGGTCGGTGAGCGTGCGCTTGAGCGTGTGATTTTCGAGCCGCACCCGGGTGGCGAAGTCGTCGAGGTGGGTCTCGAGCACCTCGAGGCCGCCGCGATCGAATTGCTTGAGCGCCGGCTCGGAACCGACCACGTGCAACGACGCGCGCTTCTTCGTCGAGACCTCGGTCAGCAGCAGCGTGCCGTTGGGAAAGTCGAAGGCCGCCAACCCCGCCCGCCCGGGGATTTTGGCCCCACTCTCGGTCTTCCACTGGAAGCGGCCGGCCACCATCAGGTGCACCACCAGGAAGACGTCGCCCTCGAGCGCGAAGATCAGGCGCTTGCCCAGCCGGCGAATTCCCATGACCTTCCGCCCGAACGACGACGAGAGCGGAGGCTCGACGCTGCGCAGCACGAAGGGGCTGCCCAGGCGCACCTTCTGCAACGGCTGGCCCACGACCCGCGCAGTCAGCGCCGAGCGGTACAATTCGAGATCGGGGAACTCGGGCACGGAGGACCTCGATGAAAATTCACGGCAAGGGTGAATAAACGACAGGCAAAGGGCGTACGGTACGAATGCGGGTGTCGAAGACCAGCCGGTCCAGGGAGTCTGCCATGAAGCTTCGCCTTGTCGCGCTGATCACCATCGCCGCCCTGCCCGCCTTCGCGCGAGGCCATGGTGGGGGCGGCGGCGGCCACTCGTCGGGTGGGCACTCGTCGGGCAGCAGCCACGGCAGCTCGTCGGTCAGCCACTCGAGCAGCTCGTCGAGCCACGGCTCGGCGCCGGCGCGCGGCACCGCCACTCCACATGGCACCTTCTTCGGCAGCAGCAGCGGTACGGGCGCCGTGCACGGCGCCACCTCGGTCTCGCACCCGTCGTTCGGCTACAGCGGCGGGCATTCGGTGCTGCGCGGTGACTACGGCTATTCGCCGTGGCACTACGGCTTCTATTCGGGCTGCTACGTGCCCCGGTACGGGTACGGCTACGCCTACGTGGTCGACGGCGGCCAGAGCACCATCGTCGAAGAAGACGCGACGCTGCGGGTGACCGCGGGGCTCGACGGCCTGCTCTGGGTGGCGGGCACCCAGGGCGCGACCCTGGGCGCGTCGGCGCAGTTCGAAGGCGAGACCTGGGGCTTCGTGCTGGCCGGCCAGAACATGATGCAGCAGCAGCTCGATTCGTTCACCTTCGTCTCGAGCCAGGAAGTGAGCGCGCGGGTCACCCTGGCGTTCCTCTGGGGAAAGTACGGCCGGCTGCGCGCCGAGCTGGGTGGCACGGCGGTGTTCTCGCCGACCTGGCGCGCGGTGGGCGTGACCGGCGGCCTGTCGGGCAGCGTGTGGATCGGTGGGCCCTTCGCACTCGAAGGCAGTGCGATGCTCACGCCGTGGCCATACCGGCAGTACGACCTGCGCGCCGGCGTGGCGGTCGGGGCGGGGCCGGTCGGGTTCCGCGCCGGGTGGCGCACTGAGGTCATCGACGATTGGGGCGTCGTCGACGGCACGGTGCACGTGACCACCATGATGGGCCCGTACGTGGGCGTTTCCCTGGTGTTCTGAGACACCGGTCGCTGGCAGGCTGCTGGTCGACGCATGTCGACCACGCCCACCCCCAGCCTCCTTCGCACCGCGATCTGGCTGGGCTGGGCAGCCGCGTTCCTGGTGCTCAGCTATGCGCCCCGCTTCGGCGGGCTCTTCTCGCTGCTCTCGTTCACCGGCATCGTGGCCTCGCTGCGCCTGGCGTTGGGGCCTGACTGGAAGTACGGCGCGGGCCTGGCGTTCGGGGCTCGGGGGCTGGCGCTGGCGACGGGCCTCCTGGGGTGCCTCTTCGTGGTCGATCGCGCCCTCATTCACGCGGTGCTCGAGCGGCACGGCGCCGAGCTGGTCGAGACCGGCCTGCCCTTTCACCGCTCGTACCTGCAGACGCTCAACGAAGAAATCCTGGCGGGCGCGGTGCCGCTGCTCTGGTCGCCGCTGCGGCGCTGGCGCTCGAGCGCCGTGGTGGTGGCGGTGCTCTTCGCGGTGGCGCACGACGCGGTGTCCTTCGGTCGGCTCGAGCCGCTGACGGTGGTGACGCTGGCCGCGGTCGGCGTGGTGCGCAACGTGCTCATCGTTCGCGCAGGGCACGTGGCCTTCAGTTGGGCCTTCCACCTGGCGTGGAACCTGACCTTCTTCCGCGGGGCCCTGGTCTTCGAGGGCGCGTCGCTCGATCAACCCGACCGCTTCAACCTGGTGCTGGGCGACCCGTGGCTGGCCCTGGTGGCTGGGCTGCTGGCGGTGACGCTGGTGGCCCTACCGGTGGTGCGAGAAGAGCCAGTCGGGCAATGACGGCTCGTGGAAGGCGAGTTCCCACGATTCGTGAGCGAGCTCGGCGTAGCCGGTGAACGGCGCCTCGAGGCCGCGCGCCCGCAGCCGCTCGCAGGCGGCGATGGCGGGCCCGGGCGGCACCACGTCGTCGCGCAGCCCGTGAAAGGCCCACAGCGGCGTGGTGATGGCGTCGACCTGCGAGGGGTTGGGCTCTCCGCACACCAGCGCCGCAGCGGCGAAGCGCGTGGGCGCGCGCGCGAGCATTTCCCACCCGCCGATGGCACCCATCGAGAGCCCGGTCAGGTACAGGCGCGAGGGGTCGACCGAGCGGCGACCGGCCAGCTCGTCGACCAGGCCCAGCACCAGGTCCTGGGTGGCGCGCTGGCCCTGGTACCACTGGCCGCCGAAGGAGCCGCCCGACGGCGCCTGCGGCGCGACCACGATGCAGGGGAAGCGGGTGCGCACCGCGTCGCGGGCGAAGGCGCCGATGCCGTTCTTCAACTGGGCGTGGTTGTCGCGCCCGCGCTCGGCGCTGCCGTGAAGGAAGAGCACCAGCGGGTAGCGGCGCTCGTGCGGCGCGTAGTGCAGCGGCAGCAACGCCCGGTACGGCAGGCCGTGGAACTCGTCGTGCTGCCAGCTCATGGGGTGGGCACCGCGATGCCGACGCGGGCGGCGAGCTCGGGGCGACGCAGCTTCCAGATGACCCCGTCGATCCAATAATGCGACAGGGTCAGGCCGACCCAGATGACCGCAGCCCACCGGTAGAAGTCCATCGCGACCAGCGAGAGCAGGCAACTGACGCCGTAGACCGCGCCGGCCAGGGTCCACAACAGCATCAGGTAGAGCGCCGCGCGCCGCCACCCCGGCTGGCCCAGCCACGAGACCAGCTTCGCGTTGGGGTCGACGCCGTTTCGCCAGGCGTTGCGGTGGTAGTGGCGCACCATGCCCAGGTACTGGAAGCCGTGCCAACAGGCGGCAGCGGCGAAGGCCGAGGTGTCGTCGGTGGTGATGAGCTGGAAGGGCACGAAGAAGCCCACGAACGAGCAGGCGATGAAGGCCACCCGCACCCAGGCGCCCTTCGCCCACGGGGCATTCCGTTCCCTGATGCGCTGCACGACGATGGCGGCGAAGAGGATGATCAGCGGCGCCAGCAGGCCCATCACCAACGGGTACGGCAGCTGGGGGTAGTACAGCTCGACGCCGAAGAGCCG
>CAIWFK010000421.1 GCA_903911905.1 uncultured Myxococcales bacterium | reverse complement strand
GCCGGGCTGGAGGCGCTGCAGACCGAGCTCGCCGAGCTCCACGCCGCCCTGCTCGACGAGCGCACCAACGCCGACAAGGCCATCGGAGGCGAGGCCGCGCTGCGGCTGCAGTACGCGGACCTGCTCAACCAGCAGCAGCAGATCTTCGCCGGAGTGCGCGGGTCGATGCCCGGTGACGTGCAGAAGGTGCTCTATCGCACCGACGCGGTGAAGGCCGACGCCATGGGCGTGCGCGAGCGCGTGGGCAAGAGCAAGACCATCATTCGCGACCGGGTGGCGAAGAAGGCCGAGAAGCTGCGCCAGCAGGTGCTGCTCGAGCAGAAGCTGATCGAAGGGTACACCCGCGACACCGAGATGGTGACCGGCGAGACCCGAAACCTGGTCGGCCGCATCGCCTACGATTCGTTCAAGCGGGTGCGCCAGACCTTCTACGACCTGGTGCTCAAGGCCGACGTGGGCGTGGTCGACGTGGCCTTCCAGCGCAAGCAGGACAAGACGCAGCAGATTCAGAAGCTGGCGGCCCAGAAGGACCGCGAGCTCAAGCAGCTCGACGACGAATTCAAGGAAGTGCTGAAGGACGTGGACTGACCGATGCGCCCACTGCCCTCCTCCCGTTTCCTGATGGTGGTGATCGCGCTCGGCGCGGCGCTGGCGCTCGCCCAGGCGGGCTCGGGCAAGAGCGCGGGCAAGACCAGTGCCGGCGCGAAGGCGGGCAAGGCCGACGCGGGCGTGCCTGACGCGGGGCTGGCGGGCGGGTTCGTGCCGCCGGCGAGCGGCAGCGCCAGGGCTGACGTGGCGCCCGCGCCCGAGAAGCCGAAGACCAGATACTACGAGGGCATGGGCAAGACCCCGGAAGAGCGGGTGATGCTCGAAGAGGTCTCGAAGGCCATCGAGGAATACGAGAGCGAATCGCGCGACTTCAAGCGCGAGGTACAGTTGCTGGTCGAGAAGAAATACGACAGCAAGCGCAGCACCCTGGCCGACAGCTACGAGAGCGCGCTGCGCGACCTGGAAGTGCTCGAGCGGCGCGAACGGCTCGACGCCATCGCCGCGTTCGAGGAATTCCTCCAGCGCTACCCGAACGACGCCCGGTACACACCCGACGTGATGTTCCGGCTGGCCGAGCTCTATTACGAGAAGACGTCGGACGATCAGGCCCTCGCCTCGCGCGAGTACGAGAACCTGATGAAGAAGCTGGACCCCGACAAGAACCCCACGCCTCCGCCCGAGCCAAAGGCCGACTTCAGCAAGTCGATCGCGCTCTACGAGCGGCTGATCTCGAGCTTCCCGACCTACAAGCTCAACGACGCGAGCTACTACCTGCTGGGCTACTGCGAAGAGAAGCAGGACCAGATGCCCCTGGCCCGCATCTCGTACGAGACGCTCATCGCGACCTACCCCAAGTCGAAGTTCGCGACCGAAGCCTGGGTGCGACTGGGCGAGTACTTCTTCGAAGCCACGCCCTCGGCCGACCTGCCCGACCCGCTGGCCAAGGCCATCACCGCGTTCGAGAACGCCATCGCCGACACCAAGCACCCGCTCTACGACAAGGCGCTCTACAAGCTGGGCTGGGCGTACTACCGCGTCGACCGCTTCGACGACGCCGTGGCGCGCTTCATTTCGCTCATCGACTTCTACGAGGCCGAGGCCAAGCGCAAGGGCGAGGACGAGGTCGGCGGCGACTTGCGCAACGAAGCGCTGCAGTACACCGCCATCAGCTTCGTCGACGAGAAGTGGGGCTCGCTGGCCAAGGCGCAGGAGACCTTCGCCAAGCTGGGCGGCCGCCGCTACGAGCCCGAGATCTACCGGCGCATGGGCGACGTCTGGTACGACCAGACCAAGCAGACCGAGGCCATCGAGGCCTACCGGCTGGTCCTGCAGAAGGACCCGCTGACCAAGGACGCGCCGCAGATTCAGCAGAAGATCGTGCAGGCCTACGAGCGCGACCGGAAGCTGGAAGACGCGTTCGCCGAAGCGAGCAAGCTCTCGAACATGTTCTCGCCGGGCACGCCCTGGTTCGAGAAGTGGAAGCACGACCCCGACATCGTGCAGGCCGCCGGCGACATGGCCGAGAAGAGCCTCTACAACACCGCGACCTACCACCATCAGCAGGCCATGGTGTACCGACAGGAAGGCAAGTTCGACCAGGCCAAGGGCGCGTTCGAGACCGCGGCCAAGGCGTACACGAACTACCTGGGCCGCTTCCCCCGGTCCAAGAACGCGTACGAGATCGAGTACTACCTGGCCGACTGCCTCTACAACTCGCTGCAGTTCGCCGAGGCCGGCAAGCACTACGCGGCGGTGCGCGATTCCGGGCAGGACGTGAAGTACCAGAACGAGTCGGCCTACGCGGCGGTGCTCTCGAACCAGAAGCAGCTCGACCTCGACGTGAAGGCCGGCACCGCGAAGGCGTACCCGGTGCTCAAGGCCAGCGACCGGCAGGAGGGCGAGAAGATCGTCGCCGTTCCGCTCACGCCGCTCGAGACCGCGCTCATCGACTCGTCCGACAAGTACCTGGCCAAGGCCAAGCCGGGTGACGACAAGGCGCCGGGCATTGCCTACAAGGCGGCCGAGCTCTTCTACACGCACAACCAACTCGACGAGGCCCGCAAGCGGTTCAAGAGCATCGTGCGGAGCTACCCCAAGGCCGAGGTGGCCAAGTACGCCACCAACCTCATCATCGAGAGCCACCTGGCCGACAAGAACTACGCGGCGGTCGAGCAGGAGGCGGAAGAGCTCGCGAAGAACAGCGACGTCATCGACCCCAAGAGCGACCTGGCCAAGGAGCTGACCAAGTTCAAGCTGGGTGGTCGCTTCAAGTTGGCCGAGCAGTTGATGGCCGAGGGCAAGTACGACGAGGCCGCGGCCAAGTACATCGCGCTGGTCGACGAGAACCCGAAGCACGAGTTCGCCGACAAGTCGCTCAACAACGCGGCGGTGTGCCTCGAGAACGTGCAGCGCTTCGACTCGGCGTTGAAGCTCTACGAGCGCATCGTCAAGGACTACCCGGCCTCGAAGCTGGCCGACGCCGCGCTCTTCCGCGTCGCGGTCAACGCCGACAAGTCGTACGACTTCGACAAGGCGATTCTGACCTACCAGAAGCTGGTGAAGGACTACCCGCAGTCGAAGGACCGGCAGTCAGCGGTCTTC
>CAIWFK010000420.1 GCA_903911905.1 uncultured Myxococcales bacterium | reverse complement strand
CCGATCTGCCCGTCTTCCTCACGGTCGACGAGGTGACCGAGCTGCTGGCCGCGCCCGACGTGAAGACGCTGACCGGCGTGCGCGATCGCGCGATGATCGAAGTGCTCTACGCCACCGGCCTGCGCGTCAGCGAACTGGTCTCGCTGGGGCTCAACGACGTGAACCTGACCGACGGCTACGTGCTGGCCTTCGGCAAGGGCCGCAAGGAACGCCTGGTGCCGCTCGGGTCGCACGCCATCGGCGCGGTCAAGGCGTGGCTCGAAGGGCCGCGGCAGGCCATGCTCCATGGGCGTGAGGCCAAAGCGCTCTTCGTCACCCCTCGCGGCAAGGGCTTCTCGCGCATGGGCTTCTGGAAGCTGCTGCGTCGGTACGCACGCGGGGCGGGCATCATGAAGCCCATTTCTCCGCACAAGCTGCGGCACAGCTTCGCCACCCACCTGGTCGAGCGCGGCGCCGACCTGCGCGCGGTGCAGGCCATGCTCGGCCACGCCGACCTCGCCACCACGCAGATCTACACGCACGTGAACACCGAGCGGCTCAAGTCGGTGTACGGCAAGGCGCACCCCCGAAGCCGCAAGAAGCCCACGTCGTGAGCTCGGCGATCCTGTCGCTGGTGTTGGCCCAGGGCTGGGTGTTGTCCGTCACCTCGCCGCCCGAGTGCGTGCAGCGCGAACGCCTGCAGGCGATGGTCGAAGCGCACGTACCAGGCCACTTCGCCGAGGGCGGCGCGTCGTTGTCGGTGGAGCTGGCGCCGTCGCACGGCGGGTGGACCGCCACCGTGACCTGGGGCGCGAAACCCGAAGCGCTCCGCGCCGAGGGTGCCGACTGCCACGCGCTCGACGACCGGCTCGCCCAGGTGCTGGCGCTGATCATCGACCCCACGTCGGTGAAGTCGGCTTCCGCTCCGCCGACGCTGCCTGACCGGCCCACCGTGCAGGTCCACGTCGACGCGAACGACCCGCGGGTGCGCCTGTCGGCCATCGATCAGTTCCTGCCGTCGCTGGTCGCGGTGCGCGTGCTCTGCGGCGTGCCCTGCGACAAACCGCTGCCGGCCTCGGCGAGCTACTTCGCCACCGGCCTCGACATCGTGCCTTCCGAGCCCTTCACCCTGGGGCTCGAGGTCACCCGCGCCACCGTCACTGTGCAGGTCGGCCACACCGGGCCGCGCGCCGGCTGGTCGATTTTGGCGGGGTTTGGTGGGGCCGGGCTGGGGTCGGGCCTGGCGACGCTGTTGGTGGGCGCCCTGCTGCACCGCGCGCCGCTGCCCACCATCGGTGGCGCGGTGAGCGGTGGCGGAGCGGCCCTGCTGGTGGGCGGCCTGGTCGGGGTCGCGCTGACCTCGACCAGGGTGACCGTCACGTCGGAATGATCAGCTGCGACGGCGGCGCAGGGCGACGAGCGCCAGCAGGCCGACGGTCGAGGCCGCGTCGAAGCTCGAGCAGCCGCACCCCGGCGCCGTGGGGCCGGTGACGTCGGTGATGGCCGGCAGCGAGCCCGCGTCGGTGTCGACGCCTGCGTCCATGCCCGCGTCGACCGCAGGAGGCGGAATCGGCACCACCGTGACCTTCACGTTCTGCAGCGTCGCCCCGCCGCCGACGTTGCCCAGCGACACGTAGATGGTCGAGCCCACCGGCGCGTCGTACGCCACCGTGCCCGAGCCGTTGGCCAGCGCTCCGGTCTTGGTCGCGTCGTTGGTGATGGCCATCGCGGTTCGGGTGAAGGTGATGGGCGAGTCGGTCTTGATGAGCGCCGAGACGACGGGCGCCTGCGCGCCGAGGCCGCCGGCCGATTCGGTGGCCACGATCTTCACCGCGCTCGCGCCGTTGGGCGCCGAGATCTTCAGCTGGTACGGCCCGGGAATCATCGAGGTGTCGAGCGGGGGGCTCGCCGAGACGATGCCGTAGTACGGCCGCCCCGACGTGGCGCCGGTGACGTCGATGACCTTCGAGCAGCCGATGACGCCCTTGTCGGTGAAGATCTGCGTCATCTGCGCCGAGGCGGTGGCGATGCCGGGGAAGGCCACGCCCACCTTGGCCGCCATCACGCTGGCCACCTGCGCGAAGTCGGCGTTCGGGGCGATCGAGACCAGCATCGCGTAGAAGGCCGCGTCGAAGGTGTGCCCACTGTCGGTGCCCTGGAAGACCGTGGCGCGCGCCTTCCACAGCGCGGCCGCCACGTGCTGGCTGTCCTGGTGCACTTCACCCCAGAGCACCTCGGGGCAGGCGAAGGTGTTGTCGAGCGTGCGCAGGAAGCTGTCCTGCGCCACCCCGGTGGGAATGACGCCGGCGGCGGCCAGCGCGCGCGGGCCGAAGTAGGGCCCGATGCCCGGCTGGTTGTTGAAGGCGCCCGCGATGTAGTCGGCGAAGCCTTCGTGCAGCGCGCCGCCTTCGTTGTTCGCCGAGCGGTTGTCGCTGGCGATGTCGCTGAAGGTCAGGTTGGCGGTCGCGTACACCACGCCGTGGCCGAACTCGTGCTGAATGACGGTGGCGTCGTACGCCGCGTCGGCCGAGTTGCCCTGGAAGATGAGCAGGGTGTCGACGCCGGTGTCGAACCCGGGAATGGGCAACTGCGCGAAGTTTTCCCGCGGGAAGAAGGCCGCGTTGTCCACCCGCAGCAGCGTGTTCACCTTGCACGGCGGCTGCAACAGGCAGGTGGGGTTCGAGGCGATCTCGTTGACGTTGGGGAACATCACGTTCGACCAGATGGCCGGTTCCTGCGCGGGCACGCGCCGCTCGTCGCGCATGGTGAAGGGCAGAATGCCGCCGTCCCCGGGGAAGATGGGCGCTGCCGTCGACGACAGGCCGCGCACCCATTCGTAGACGCGGTTGACGTGGTAGAACGAATGCACTTCGGCGAACTGATCCGAATTGGCGGGGTCGGCCGGGTCCACCACCGCCTTGTTGGCCGGCGGGTCGACCGGCGTGTAGCGGAAGTCGCCCGTCGCGTTGGTCACGTTCGAGGCGCGCCGCACGCGATCGCACAGCGGCAGGTCGACGCCCACGTTGAAGCCCATGAAGCTCAGGTTGCCCACGAAGCGCTTGGCTCCGGCGTCGGGCACGCAGCCTTCGGTCGGGCAGCAGTTGTACGACATCAGCTTGGTGCCGCAGAGCTCGCCGCCGTCGTTGGCCGCGAACTCGATGCCGCCGTCAGCCTGGGGGAAGGCGCACGAATCGCCGATCATGCTGCCGCCGTCGACGAAGGTCAGGGTGCCCACCGTGGTGGGGGTCGCGCCCACGCCCGCGTCCAACCCGCCGGGGCTGATGGGGTATACGTTGGCGTCGAGCGGCGTGGCGTGGTGCACCCGGTCCTGCACGAAGAGCTTCGCGCCGGTCACCGCGTCGATGGCCACGTACCAGTTCTTCTGCAGGTCGGCCGTCTTCACGTTGGTCACCCACGCGCCGTGCAGGGTGTCGCCCACCCGCATGAAGAAGCGCTTGGCGCCGCCGTAGGGCACGCCGTCGGGCCGCAGCAGGGTCAGCGGCACCAGCGCGCCGGCGTGCTTGAGCGCCTCGTCGTGCGCCAGCGAGCCGTCGAGCACGCGGGCCACCGGCTCGAGGCTCGAGGCCACCTGCACCACCCGGCCGCTGGCGTCGAGCGTCACCACCAACCGCGCGCCGTACACGTCGACGTCGTTCACCGTCTGCTGCAGGTGGAAGCTGGCGCCGAAGCGGGTCGCGAAGGCGTCGCCGCTCTTCAGGTTGGCGTTGGCCGGCAGGCCGTAGCGCACGCGCTGCGAGAGCGCCCAGGTGCGCACCGCCGAGACCAGGTCGCCGTGCAACGGCTCGGACAACACGCCCAGCTCGAGGCTGATGGCCCCGGTGGAAGGAGAAACCAGCTGCTGGGTGGGCGCGGGCGAGAACGAACTCGCGGCGAGCAGCGCGGTGAGCACAATCGACGTCATGGGCAACCTCGTCACCTTCGGAAACGCGCGGCCGGCCGACCGCGCTTTTTGACTGCTTGAAAGTGCGCGGACACTACCGCATATCTGCTTTCAACCATGAAGAAGCTGCGCTGCGCCCTCATCGGCGCCACAGGCCTCGCCGGCCAACAATTCGTCGCTGCCCTCAAAGACCACCCCTGGTTCGAGCTGACCGGGCTCGCCGCGTCTCCTCGGAGCGCAGGCAAGACCTACCGCGACGCGCTGCGCGCCCCCAACGGCATGCTCGGCTGGTTCCTCACCGAGCCCTTGCCCGAGGCGCTGGCCAACCTCGTGGTGGTGGCCGGCGATCAGCTCGACCCAACGAAGTACGACGTCATCTTCTCGGCCGTCGAGGCCGACGTGGCCCGCGAGCTCGAGCCCCGCTACGCGAAGACCCTGCCGGTCATCTCGGCGGCCAGCGCGTTCCGCTACGACGACGACGTGCCGTTGATCATTCCCCCGGTCAACGCCTCGCACAGCGAGCTCATTCGCAAGCAGCAGCAGCAGCGCGGGTGGAAGGGCTTCATCGCGCCCATGCCCAACTGCACCACCACCGGCCTCGCCGTCACCCTCGCGCCGCTGCAGGCCGCGTTCGGGGTGAAGGCGGTGATGATGACCTCGCTGCAGGCGGTCTCGGGCGCAGGTCGCAGCCCGGGCGTGATCGCGCTCGACATCATCGACAACGTGATCCCCCACATCTCGAAGGAGGAGCACAAGGTCGAGGTCGAGACGAAGAAGATTCTGGGCGCGGTCGGCGTGCCCGACGCAGTGAAGGTCTCGTGCACCTGCACCCGGGTGGCGGTGCTCGAGGGCCACACCGAGGCGGCGTACGTCAGCCTGGGCCGCAAGGCCTCGCCCGAAGACGTCATTCGCGTGATGCAGGAATGGAAGGGCGACCCGCAGACCCGCACCCTGCCCAGCGCGCCGCCGCGATGGCTCGAGGTGACGCTCGACCCCTTCCGCCCCCAGCCGCGCCTCGACCGCGACGTGTCGGGCGGCATGGCCACCTCGGTGGGCCGGGTGCGCGAAGACGGCGTGCTCGAGAACGGCATCAAGTACGTGCTCGTCTCGCACAACACCAAGATGGGCGCGGCGCGGGGGGCGGTGCTGGCCGCCGAGTTGCTCAAGGTGCAGGGTTTTCTTGCTGAATCGTCGCGGGCCTGACTAGACACACTGGCGCGGTCTCATTCTTCGAGGAGTCACTTCATGGCGTACGT
>CAIWFK010000419.1 GCA_903911905.1 uncultured Myxococcales bacterium | reverse complement strand
GGCCCAGGGCAAGAAGTACGTGCTGGTCGCCCAGGGCACCTACCGCGAGAACGTGCGGCTCTTCGACGGCGCGCAGCTCTTCGGCGGGTATTCGAGCGACTTCTTGAAGCGCGACCCCACCGTTCACACCTCGACCATCATCGGCGTGCAGCCGGGCAGCACCGCCGTCGCCGCCATCGACGCCGAATCGGTGGGGCTGGGGGCCCTCGAGACCGTGGTCTCGGGCTTCACCATTCAAGGGTGGGACGTGTCGGTCGCTCCGGCGGAAGGCGCCGCCGGGTTGCCGTCGATCGCCGTATACCTGAAGGACGTGGGCGCGAAGTTCGTGCTCCAGAACAACGACGTGCTTGCCGGTCGCGGCGGCGTCGGTGGGCGCGGGAGCACCGGGTCCCAGGGCTTCGGCCGCCAGGTCTCGCCTGCGCTCAACGGCGCACGCGGCACCAACAGCCAGCGCTTCGACTTCGGTACCTGCACCGCGGCCAACAACCGCGTGGGTGGCGCGGCGGGCACCAACCCGACCTGCTCCACCGGCAACGCGGGCACGGGCGGCTCGGTGATCTGCCCGGTCTACACCTTCGCCGGCAACCAGGGTCAGCAGCAGCAGTACGCGTCTCCCGGCCCGGGCGTGCGCAACGGCCGCGGCGGGTGGGACTGGAGCTTCGACACCATGTCGGGCGGCGGCTGCAACCACGTGACCGAGTCGGGCTTCCCGTCGAACATTCAGCAGCACGACGGCGAAGACGGCAAGCCGGGCGCCGACGGGCAGGGTGGCCCCGGTGGTACCGGTGCTCCCACGAGCGCGCGCTACGGCAGCCTGTCGGGAGGCAAGTGGGTGGTCTCGCCCACCGCGGCGAGCGCGGGTGGCGCGGGGCTGGTGGCCCAGGGTGGCGGCGGAGGCGGCGCCGGCGGTGGCGTGGCGCAGTTCTTCCAGGGCGGGTGCCAGGGCTGGGAAATCGGTGCGACCGGCGGTGGCGGTGGCGCGGGCGGGTGCGGTGGTTCGGGCGGCCTCGGCGGCGGCGCCGGTGGCGCGTCGATCGCGCTGCTCATCACCTCGTCGACGGCGACCAGTGTGCGGCCGACCGTGTTGGCCAATCGGCTGCAGCGCGGCGTGGGCGGCAATGGTGGTGACGGCGGCTTCGGCGGAGCGGGCGGCCTCGGCGGTGCGGCCGGCTTCGGCGGTCTGGCCGATCAGTGGTCGAGCTCGGTGGGCGGGACGGGCGGCGAAGGCGGCAACGGCGGTCCCGGCGGTGGTGGTGGCGGTGGCGCGGGTGGGCCCTCGTTCGGGGTGCTGGCCTTCAACCTCGACGCGTCGCCGCTCGCGGGCGGGCTCACCTTCCTCACGCCGGCGATGACCGACACGGGCGGGGCGGGTGGCGCTGGTGGTTCGTCTCCGGGCACCATGACCTCGGGCTCGGTGGGCGTGCGCGGCGCGTTCGCCAACCTGGTGTCACTCGCCTCGTGCGCCGGTGGCGCGAGCTGCCCGGCGGCGACCAGCTGCGACGCGAACCAGGTGTGCGTGCCGAACTAGAGAGCCGATCCGCTCGTTGCCGAAAGACGATCGGCTCTCTCGCCTTTCAGAACAGCTCGATTTCTCCGGGGTCCAGCGCGATCTGCTGGTCCTTGAGCTGACGACCCAGCTCGCCCACGCGCTTGATGAGGTCGGGCACTCGCGATTCGTCGATGCCCAGCGTCTGCTCGAGCACCACGATCTGATCGATGGCGTGACGCAGCAGTTGGCTGGTGCGATCCTGGAACTGCAGGTGCAGCAGCACGTCGTGGCTCTGGTCGCGAGAGGCCTTCGCGGTGCTCTCGGTGCGCCGCAAGGCCTCGAGCGTCTGCCGATGGGCGGCTTCGAAGCTTTCCCGCATGCCGCCCAGTCGCCCGCGCAGTTGATCGAGCTGCCGGTCGGTGCTGTCGGCCAGGTCGGTGGTGGCGCGTTGCAGCCGCGGCAGCGTCGAGGCCAGGCTGGTGGCCAGGCGGGTCACCACTTCGTTCGACGACCGCACGTCGTTGGCCAGGTCGCGAATGGCGTTGGCGATGACCACGAAGCCCTTGCCCTGTTCGCCCAGCCGCGCCGACTCGAGCCGCGCGTTGAAGGTCAGCAGCCGCGCCGACTGCGCGATCTGATCGACCGAGCGGGCCAGCGCGATGATGTCGGTGGCCCAGCCCACCGCGCCCTGCACCTCGTTGCGGTGCTGCGCCAGCGACTCGCGCAGGTTCGTGCCCAGGCCCGCCACTTCGTGCTCGAGCCCCTTGAGGGAATCAGCCAGGCCGCCCGAGCCCGAGTCGAAGGCGTGCACCACCTGCTCCATGTCGGCGCACTGTTCCTTCGAGGCGTTGAAGATGTGGGTCAGCCCGCCGCCAATCTTCATCACCGCGGCTTCGGAGGTCTTGCACACCTCGTCGATCGACTGCACCGGTTCGATCTTCACGTCGGTGCCGCGCTCGGCCACGCTCACGTACGCGCCGCCGTCGAGCTCGACGCGCTCTCCCGGCGGCGTCGCGACCGTCATGCCCGAGACCACCACCGGGTCGAAGAGCAGCGGCAGCTCGGCGTCCTTCGCCACGTCCTTGAGCGCGCTCACCACCCCCTGCAGCGCGTCGGGCGCGGCCAGCTCGTCACCGTCGTTGGCCCAGGTGAGCTGGGTGAGCGCCGAGCGACCGCCCACCAGCACGGTGATCACGCCCCGACCCACCACCCGGGGGAAAGAAGATCGGCGTCGTTCGATGGCGGCTCGCACGCTCCTGGGTCAGAGCAACCGCCGCGCCAGTCCTCAAGTCGTTGCGATCACGGCTCGCCGTCAAACCAATGGCGGGTCAGCACGACCCCGCCCAGCGGTCCGGAACAGGTCTGACCCGCCCCCGGCCGGTGCTTCACGGCTCGCGCACGTTGAGCTCGAGCTTCCACGCACCCGAGCCCTGCCGCTCGACACACCGCAGCTCGAGCGCGCCCAGTTCGGTCACCGCCGCCTGCAGGCTCACCGGCACCAGGGCGCCGGCCTTGCCCGAGAGGGTGGTCTCGATGGCCGGCAGCTCCTCGAGCCCTTCGGTGCGCTCGGCGTCGTCGAGCATGGTGCCCACCGCGTCGCCTCGCCGCGTCGACGAGCTGAAGAAGCGGAAGCGGGTCGCCTCACCCACCACCAGGCCGAACTCCTGCGCTGGCACGTCGGCCTGGGTGCCCTCTTCCATTCCGAAAGGGGCCACGCACAGGGCCTTCACCGGCGGCACGAAGCCGGGAACCGCGGGCATGCTCGACTCGACGCCCACGTAATACGAGCGCGCCGTTCCGCCGCGAATGCGAATGCCGTGACCGGCCTTCACCCAGCCGTAGTACGCCGCCCCGCGCGCCACCGCGAGGTCGAGATCGCTGCCCTCGAGCACCCGCGCCGGCGCAGCGCCGTCGGCCTGCAGCCAGCCGTTGATGACCTCGAGGACCCGGTTCTTGAGCGCGGTGGCCTTGAAGACGCCGCCGTTGAAGAGCACCGCGGTGGGCCGCGCGAACCGCGTGCGCAGCGACAGCGACTGGGCCTGCCGCGAAAGGAACGCCCCCAGGTGACGGGTGATGGCCGCGTCCTGCGCCCAGGGCAGGCTGACCTGGCCCAGGCCGCTGCGACGCTGCTGCACCGGCGCTTCGCCGACCTCGACCCGGGGGAAGAAGCCCTGGGTCAGCAGCGTGCCCAGTTCGTCGGCCGTCAGCTCGGTCTTGATGGTGCCGCCGATGAGCGAGCTGCCCCGGCCGGGCACGGTGACCGGCAGCTTGTCGGCTTTCGGGGTCGAGAACAGCTGTTCCTTGGCCGCGCGGGCGGCGTGGGTCAGCGCGTTGAGCTGCCAGGCGTCGAGCGACTTGCCGGCGGCCTTGAGCTTCTCGGCCAGCGCGTACGCCAGCGCGAGGTCCATGTTGTCGCCGCCCAGCAGAATGTGGTCGCCCACCGCCAGGCGCTCGAGTGAGAGGTCGCCGTCCTTCTGGGTCACCCCGATGAGCGAGAAGTCGCTGGTGCCGCCGCCGACGTCGATCACCAGCAGCACGTCGTCGGGCTTGAGCGAGCGGCGCCAGTCGTCTCCTGCCGCCTCGAGCCAGGCGTACAGCGCGGCCTGGGGCTCTTCGAGCAGCGTGACCTGCGGCAGGCCGGCCTTCTGCGCAGCCTCGAGCGTCAGGTCCCTCGCCGCGGCGTCGAAGCTGGCGGGCACGGTCAGCACCACGCTCTGCTCGGCCAGCTTCTGGGTCGCTCCGAACGCCTTGTCCCACGCGTGGCGCAGGTGCTCGAGGTAGCGCGCGCTGGCGTCGACCGGAGAAATCTTCTGCACGTCGTCGGGCGCCTGCCAGGGCAGCACCGCCGCCCGGCGATCGACCGTGGGGTGCGTCAGCCACGACTTGGCGCTCGACACCAGGCGCGTCGGCACTTTGGCCCCGTGGCTGCGGGCGAACTCGCCGGTGATCTGCGTGGCCACGCTCTTCCAGGGCAGGGCCAGCGAGCCCTCGGGAAATTCCTGGGGTGCGGCCAGGTAGAGGAACGACGGCAGCAGCAGCTTTGGTTCCACGGTGCCGGGCGCGGTCAGTTGCGGAACCGGCAACACCGCCTGGCCGGGGCCACGGCCCTTCTCGGCGTCGGCCTTCAACCACGAGAGGGCCGAGTGCGTCGTGCCCAGGTCGATGCCCACGCAGGTGCTCACGGCAGCTCCACCTCGGCCGGCGCCAGCACGGTGAGATCGACGGTGGTCGGCACCGGGGGCAGGGTGACGGCAGTGGCCACCCAGCCGTGGTGCTTGAGCGAGCCCTTCCAGGGGCCGGCGCCAGTCACGTTGCCCACCAGGCGCACGCGGTTGGAATCGAAGCCCGCCGCCACTTCCATCGGCGCGCCCTCGGCCTTCGCTTCCACCGGGGCGATGGTCACGTACTGGCTGAGCACCTTGCGGCAGCCCTCGTGCACCAACCGCGCGGCCGCGCCCACGTCGCCATCGGCGAAGCCCGACACGTCTTCCTTCAGGAAGTCGAGCAGCCGCCCTTCACGCTGGAGCAGCCCCAGCAGGAACAACCCCGACGCGTGGGCCTGCGCGGGGCTTGGCGGGGCCGGGGGCGCGATCGGCTTTTCCACCGGCGGTGGAAGGGCCTTCTGCTCGGGCGCGGGCAGGTTCCCACCGAAGAGAATCGACAGGGCAAGTTTCAGGCGGTCGAAGAACGACATGCCCGACCTGTACCCCAGAATTTCCGTCGGCTGCCAATCGTTTGCAGAATGAAGTAACCACCTGCTCCGAGCCCTTCCATGCGCCTGTTCGCTGCCCTGATGGTCGTCGCCGCCACCACCCACGCCGGGTCTGCCGACGTCTACGTCAACGGGGTCAACGTCGACGGCCTGACCGGCCAGACCTTCGAGAAGGTCACCGTGAAGCTCGACGAGAAGGGCAACGTCTACATCGACGCGCCCGGCTATTCGGTCAAGCGCCAGGCCGCCGAGCAGAAGGAACCCGCCCCCGAAGCGGTGATGACCCGCAAGTACTTCCTGGTCACCGAGCAGAACGTGCTGGGCGCCACCGAGTACGACGTCGACGTGTTCCTCAACGGCAAGTTCCTGCGCACGCTGCCCTCGTCCGAGCCCCAGTTGGTCAGCGAGGTCTCGAAGTATCTGAAGCCCGGCCGCAACACCGTGGTGCTGCAGGCGAAGAAGAAGCTCGAGAACAAGGACCAGCCGAAGAGCACCTCGAAGGCCAACCTCTTCCGGGTCATCATCGGCGAGGGCCAGGTGACCCAGGAGCAGGTGGTCATCGAAAAGCAGGTGGTGACCTTCACCCGCACCGCCGCCGAGTCTGGCGACGTCACGCAGGAATTCAGCTTCACGACCCGCTAGTAGCCATCGCCACGCCGCTCGGCGAAGGCGGACTCGCAGTTCTTCGCCTTTCCGGCGCGCACGCGTTTGCCATCGCCGACAAATGTTTTTCGCCCGTCGGAAAAAGTTCGTTGAAACCGTCCGCT
>CAIWFK010000418.1 GCA_903911905.1 uncultured Myxococcales bacterium | reverse complement strand
GGTCGAGGCCTACCTGCCGAAGTTCCCCGAGCCGGGCGTGCGCCGCGAGAAGTTCGTGGGTGAGTTCATCGCCGCCATGGGCGAGTGGATGGAGGTCTTCGACTCGATGTCGCAGGCCCTGGCGAAGAAGCAACACGAGGCGTTCGCCGATCGCCTGGTGGTCATCGAAGGCACCATCTTCCCGGAGCGGGCGCTCAGCGCGAAGGCGCTGGTGCGGGCGGCTCGCGGTCAGCTCGACGCCGCCGTGAAGGACCTGGCCGCCATCAGTGACGACGCGACGAAGCCGCCCTACGAGCGGCTCTCGGCCATCGACGCGCTGCTGAGCCTTGAGAAGGGTGAAGCCGCGAAGCCCGGGTTGCTCGCGCTGCTGGACGAGGCCCAGGCGAAGAAGGACCTCGAGCTCGCCTCGCACGTGGTCGAGCAGTTGACCGAGCTGCTGCAGGCCAACCCGAAGCTGCCCGACCGGCTGGCCCTGCGCGCCCGGGTCGAGGAACTGGCGGCGATCTTCGGCAGCGCCGAGGAGTGACGCGTTCTGGCAGTCGTCTTTGGTGTCAGGACGTCAGGACAACGGAAGTGACTGCCAGAACGTCGCCTGGGTGACGCGGCTCGAGCCCGGCGCAAGCGCCAGCCGGTTGGCGTCACGCACCGAAGTGCTGATCGGTCAGGCACTGCGAACGAGCCGAAAAGGGCCATCACCCCTCGAGGCCGTACCCGCCCTCAGCTCACCGACCGTTCAGGTCCACGCCAGCTTCGCGCGCTCGGCCCAGTACGTCTCGGCCGGCACCGCGAAGCGCTTCACGTCGATGGGCGCCGTCTCGCGGGCCTTGAGGTTGCTCACCAACTGCTCGCTGGTCGCCGCGCCCATCAACACCACGTCGGCCCACGGCTGCGCCAGCACGCACGCCAGCGCGAGCGCATCGGGCGTCACGCCGCTGGCGGTGGCAATGGAATTGAACGACGTGTCCCCGCGCACCGTCAGCCGGCCATTGGCCAGCGGCTCCTTCACGATCACCTTCACGCCCGCAGCGTGCGCCACCTCGAGCACCGGGCCCGCCGACTGCTCGAGCACGTTCCAGGTCGCCTGCACCCAGCCGAAGAGCGGAGCGCCGTCGCGCATCACCGTCAGCGCCTTGCGAATGATCTCGGGCTGGCGGGGGCCGGTCGCGGTGAGCCCGATCTGCAGGCCGGTGCGCTTGAGCCAGGCCAGCCGGTCGAGCACCGCCGCGTCTTCGAGCACACCCGACTCGAGCGTGGCCGAGTGAATCTGGAACACGTTCAGCCATTCGCCCAGCGAGGCCTTGCTCTCGGGCCACTGCTCGTCGAGCCGGGCCAGCGAATGTTCCTTCACCTCGTGCGACTCGGGCGCGGTCTGCCAGTTGCCGGTGTAGCGGTAGCCCCACTTGGTCGACACGGTGACGCCGGTCGGCTTGCGGCGCTCGAGCCAGTCGCGCAGGAACATCTCTCCGCGGCCGTAGCTGCGCGCCACGTCGAAGTGCCGAACGCCCGCCAGGTACGCCTGCTGGCACATGGCCTGCGCGTGTTTCGCCATCGCGTCGATCGAGGTCGACGCCACGTCTTGCGCGTGGCCCACCGTCATGTACGCGGGGCGACCGAGCGCTGCCAGACCGAGTCCGAGTGCTGCCATGCCACTGCCATGCACCGAATGCGGCGGCAGCGCAACACACGTCTTCGCGCGTGCGACCGGATCAGGCAGGGCGCTGGGTCAGAATCTCGACGCCCGAGTCGGTCACCAGCACGGTGTGCTCGAATTGCGCGGTGCGCCGCAGGTCCTTCGTGGCCACGGTCCACTGATCATTCCAGTGCACCTCGTCGGCCGAGCCCAGGCAGATCATCGGCTCGATGGTGAAGGTCATGCCCGGCTCCATCTTCGTGTTCGAGCGGGCATCGAAGTAATGCGGAATCTGCAGGTTGGTGTGGAACACGTCACCGATGCCGTGGCCGCAGTAGCTGCGCACCACGCCGTAGCCGTACTGGTTGGCGTGGTTCTCGATGGCGCGGCCGATGTCGCTGATGGGGCGCCCCGGCTTCACCGCTTCGATGCCCTTCATCATGCACTCGTGCGTCACCCGCACCAACTGCTTCGAGTCTTCGTCGACGGTGCCCACCAGGAAGGTGGCGTTGGTGTCGCCATGCATGCCGTGCAGGAAGATGGTCACGTCGAGGTTGACGATGTCGCCGTCGAGCAGGGCCCGGTCGTCGGGAATGCCGTGGCAGATGACCTCGTTGACCGACGTGCACAGCGACTTGGGGAAGCCCCGGTAGTTCAAGGTCGACGGGTAGCCGCCCAGCGCGATGGTCTTCTCGTGCACGAAGGCGTCGATGGCGTCGGTGGTGAGGCCCGGCTTCACCAGCGCGCCGGCTTCGCGCAGAATTTCTTCGGCCGCCAGGCAGGCCTTGCGCATGCGCACCAGCTCTTCGGGCGTGCGCACGTTGCGGGCATTCTCGCGGTTGGGCACGCCGGTCAGCGCGTAGTCCGGGCGCGGAATGTACGCAGGCACCGGGCGGGTCGGCGAGAGCTTGCCCTTGCGCACCCGGCTGGCCTCGAGGTGCTGCTTCTCGTGGCGTAGCCAGTCGGTGTCGAGCTCCTCGTGGCACTTCTTGTACTTCTTGCCGCTGCCACACCAGCACACGTCGTTGCCACGGGGCAGCTTGTTGGGCGGGCGGCGGGCGGCGGGTGCGTCGACGGCGTTCAGATCGTTCACGGTACGGGGTTCCTCGAAGCTGCTCTCATAGCGGGCCTGAGGCCGTCGGGCCACCACCGGCGGCGAAGAAATGCCGGCGGGTGCGTTCGAGCACGTCGATCAGGCGGGGACGATTGAGCTTTCCCTCGGTCGCTTCTCCCAGCCCCAGCAACTGCTCGGTCATGAACCGGCTGACGAAGAGCAGCATCGGGCGGTCGCCGCGGTCCAGGCCCGCCTCGACGAAGCGCTGGTTGCGGAAGTAGTCGTCGTACGCGTCGACGTCGCGCGCCAGATCGAGCCGCGTCAGCCGAAAGGCTTCGGCGTAGAGCTTCACGTCGGGTCGGGGAGGCGCATCGACCAGCAGCCCGGCCAGGGTGCGGCCGGTGGCCTCGTCGAAGGCGTCGATGCGCGGAGGCCAGACCAACAGGTCCTTGGCGAAGAGCTTCGCCGCTTCGTCCAGCAGGTGCTCGACCAGCGGAACCGGCTTCGACCCCAGCACCAGGTCCCACTTCGAAGGCTGCATGGCGGGGACTCTTTCATTCCTGCCCGATGGGGCAAAGGGCCTTCGGGCCTCAGCGCAGGGGAATCAAGCGCTTCGGTCGCGGCTCGGCTGGCACCTCGAGCCCGTAGCCCTGGAACAGCTCGCGCCGCACCACCTGGTAGACGGTGCGGTTGGTCACGAAGTCCCGGTGCACCACCCCGTCGACCTCGATGTTGGCGATGTTCGGTTCGCTGGCCGGGTTCTCGAGAATGCAGGTGGGGAAGGGGTTGACGCGATCGTGCTTCGAGAAAATCGACGTCAGCTTCACGCTGCGGGGAAAGGCCCCCATCTTCAGCCGACGAATGAAGGACGACATGGGCGTCAACTGCCAGATGCTGCGCGAAATGAGCCCGTACGCCGCGATGCCCGCGTACGCGCTGGGGCTGCCGTTGTGCGGGCTGCCCAGGGTGATGAGGTTGCGCACCCGGCGATCGCCGCCCAGCCGCTTCACGTAATACGTGCCGATGAGCCCGCCCTTGCTGTGCCCGACGATGGACAGCGGGCCCATGTTGGGAAAGCGCTGGTAGAGCCGGTCGACCTTCTCGGCCACGTGCTCGGCCACGTCGTCGATGGCGTTGGTGTTGAACGCTTCCTTCCAGCCGCCGAGGTTGATGCTCCAGACGCAGAAACGATCACGCCGCAGCCGGTGCTCGAGAATCTCGAAGCTGCGCCGGGTCGACATGAAGCCGTACAGCAACAACACCGGGCGCTCGCAGTCGGTGAAATCGGTGCGACGCACGACCGTGTTCCCGCTCCGGTCGAAGTCGAAGTACCCCTTGATGTAGTCGACCGTCCGCCGCAGTTGGCGGAGCTTGAGGTCCAACAGCGACATGGCCAGGAGTCTAATCAGGTGCGAGCCGACTTGTGACCGCGTACCGTCGCGGCCGAGAGCGCAGTGCGTCATGGCGCTCGGGGGAACACACCATGAACTATCGAAGGCTGGGCCGCTCGGGGTTGAAGGTCAGTGAACTGTCGCTGGGCTCGTGGGTGACGTTCGGAGGCCAGGTGGGCGACGAGGCCGCGAAGGCCTGCATGGTCGCCGCGTACGAAGCGGGGGTGAACTTCTTCGACGGGGCCGAGGCGTACTCGAAGGGAGAAGCCGAGCGGTCGATGGGGCGCATTCTGAAGTCGGTCGGGTGGCGCCGCGAGAGCCTGGTGCTCTCGACCAAGCTCTTCTGGGGCGGCGAGGGGCCCAACGACGTGGGGCTCTCGCACAAGCGCATCATCGAGGGCACGCACGCGGCGTTGAAGCGTTGGCAGGTCGACGAGCTCGACCTGGTGTTCTGCCACCGCCCCGACCCCAACACGCCCATCGAGGAAACGGTGCGGGCCTTCGACGTGCTCATCAAGCAGGGGAAGATCTTCTACTGGGGCACCAGTGAATGGAGCGCGGCCGAGATCATCACCGCCTTCAAGATCGCGCGTGAACACGGGCTGACCCCTCCGACGATGGAGCAGCCGCAGTACAACCTGCTGCAGCGCGATCGCTTCGAGCGTGAGTACGCGCCGCTGTGGAAGGACTACGGGCTGGGCAGCACCATCTGGAGCCCCCTGAGCTCGGGCCTGTTGTCCGGCAAGTACGACGCGGGCCTTCCCGAGGGCAGCCGCCTGGCGATGAAGCAGTACGACTGGCTGGCCGAGAAGATCGTCACGCCCGAGAACGTCGCCCGGGTGAAGAAGTTGGAAGAGGTCGCCAGGCGGCTGGACTGCACGCGCGCGCAATTGGCCATCGCCTGGTGCCTGAAGAACCCTTTTGTGAGCACCGTCATCACCGGTGCCACCCGCCCCGAGCAGGTGCACGAGAACGTGAAGGCACTCGAGGTGGTGCCGCGCCTGACCGCCGAGGTGGTGGCGCAGGTCGAGGCGCTCTTCGCGCACCCGGCGTAGGCGCAGGTGTGATACTTCCACACGCTCGGTTTCCCCGAAACTCGGGGTCGGAACAGTCGAGCGCCAGTGCGCGCTCGAGTCGGGTCGTCGACTTTTCCAGTCGACCGAGGGTGGTCAGCGGCACGATCAGGTCCTGGGTCGCTGCGTCTGGGCAGTCCATGGTGGCTCACTGCACCTCGTTGCAGGTCAGCCCGTTCGCCGGCGTGCAGTTCTGCCCGATGAGGCAGCCGCCCACGCCGCCGAAGTCGACGCAGCGAATGGTCTTGCACTGATCGTCGCTGACGCACGGCCTTCGGGTGATGGTGCACGCGCCCTGGCTGCAGCTCTCGGCGGCGCAGTCGCTGTCCACCTGGCAACTGCAGAACCCGAAGGTGCTGCCTTCCTTGATGCGGCACTGGCCCGCGCAGAAGCCGGTGGCCAGACCGGGGGTGAGCAGACACGAGCCGCCAAACTTGCAGTCGGCGTCGACCGCGCAGGGCAGGGTGGGGTCGCCGGGGCAGGGCACGCTCGCGCTGCACTGCCAGCGGGTGAAGACCACGCGAATGTCGCGGCAGCCGTACCCCCGGGGGCAGGTCTGCCCCATCGAGCAGTCAGCGCCGCAATAGGTGGTGCCCAGGCGGGTGTCGGTGATGCAGAAGTTGGGGCCGTTGCCGCAGGTGTCGATGCCGCCGCCGTTGGTGCAGCGCGCGCAGTACGGCCGGTCGTTGATGTCGAAGTCGCTGTAGCACTGGGCCAGCGGGTTGCCCGCGTCGGGCACCACGCCGCATTGCTGGCCGTACGCGCAGAACGAATTGTCGGCGCAGAAGTTCGGGTCGCACACGCCGACGGCGCAGGCCGCGCGCTCCTGAGGCGTCGTGCCGGTGCAGTTGCACGCGGCGGTGCCACAGCGGCACGAGCTCATCGGGCAGTCGCCGTTGCTGCGGCAGCCGTCGACGCACTGCGAGCGGGTGCCGTCGCAGATCTGCCCCAGCGAGCAGTCCAGGTCGCTCGAGCAGCGCCCGGGCGGCACGCACTGGCCGCTCGCGGTGTCGCAGTAGAGCGAAGGGTCCAGGCAGTCGGCGTTCTTCTCGCAGCCGGCGCGGTCCTGACAGAAGCCGCTGGCGTTGCAGAACTGGCTGCCCGGGCAGGCCTGGTCGGTGCGGCAGTAGCAGACGCCGGTCTGCGTCTCACAGCGGAAGTCGGTCGCGGGCGAGCCGCAGTCCGAGTCCTGCTGGCAGCCGTTCTGGGCCAGCCGGCTCTTCTGGCACCCGGCGAAGAGCACCGCGAGCAGCAGCAGCGCAGCCACCCTCACGGCGTCGACCCCGCGTCGTGCTCCACGCCCGCATCGCCGCCGATCGCCTCGCCCACCGTCGGCGCCACGTCTTCCTCGGGAACGAAGTCGAGCGCTTCGAGCGAGGCGTTGCCCGGCAGTCGCAGGTCCATCGCGTTGACCAGTTGGCGGTTCGCCGACTCGAGCAACTGCTGCGAGACCGACCCCGCCTTCACCGGCTGCGAGGTGAAGAGCACCACCACCTTCACCGGGCCATCGGTCAGCGGCACGCGGAACGAATGGCCGGCGACCGCGTGGCCCCCGGGGCACTCGAACGAGGTGTTCTTCGTCGACATGGTCAGTTGCCGCGTCAGCCCGTTGCGCGCCACGGTGTAGGCCAGGCAGTACGGGTATTGTTCAGCGGCCGGCAGCAGCTCGAAGGTGGTGCCGCCGGTGCGGTTGAGGCTGGCGCGCTTGACCGGTGCCGCC
>CAIWFK010000417.1 GCA_903911905.1 uncultured Myxococcales bacterium | reverse complement strand
GGCCGGGTCAGCTTCGCTTCGGCAGTTCGTTGGTCGGCAGGCGCGTGCCGAGCGTGACCTGGCGGTGCACGTTCGCTTCGAGCGCAGCGATGACTTCGGGGCGCGACGACGTGGCTCGCCAGTTCGCCGGCGCGAGTTCCAGCACCCTCGTCTGAGACCAGGACGGCAGCACGCAAAGCAGGTCGCGCAGGTACGCAGGTAGGCGTACGGCTCCATGCCGTGCATCTCGCAGCTGGCCAGCAGCGAGACGCGGGGCGCATTGATGCCGCCGCCGTCGTCGCTGCCAAGCCCGCTCGCCTCATCCCTGACGAGCTCACCGCCGAACTCGGGCCGCTCACTGTGCCCGCGGCCGCCTGAGCGGGCCCGCCGACCACCGCGAACCCCAGCTCGCGATCTAGCACCGGTCCGTGCAGCGGTTACCGACCTGCTGCGCGTCCTGCCGCACTGGCCCAAGGACAGCCACCTCGAGCTGGCGCCGCTCAACTTCGCTGCCACGCGCGCTCGCCTCGTCCCCGAGGAGCTCGAGGCCGAGCTCGGGCTCATCACCGTGCCCAGGGCCGCCTGAGCGGCCTCGCCGACCACCGCGAACCTCAGCTCGCGATCAAGCACCGGTCCGTGCAGCGGTTACGCACCTCAGCGAGAAACTGGGGCGTGCCGCGGCCGTCATGCGCGGTGAGTCGAAGGCGTCTGCGCTCATCGAAAGCTGGAAGCTCTCGCTGCTGAACGGCAGCGACGCCTGGCAACGAAATTCTCAGTCAGCTGCGCACCTCGAGCCTCGAGCACGTCCGCGTCGCAGACGAGCGCCCCGTGCACGACGGCATCACCCACCTCGAGAACCACACCGAGCGGCTCGACTACGCCGGCGCTCGCCGGAAAGGGGCTGCCCATCGGCAGTGGCCACGTCGAGGCGACCTGCATATCGCTCGTCGGCCTGCGCATGAAGCGGCCGGCGTTAGCTGGAAGGAAGACACCCGTCAGCACGTCCTCGACCTCCGTGCGCAAGTCCTCAGCAAACGCAGGGACCGTGCCATGGCCCTCACGCTCGAGCCGCGGCGACGGCCGGTAGCGCTCGCGGCATGTATGTGGCGGTTCATGAGGCTGGGCATGCGCTGGAGATCATGAAGGCCGGCAAGGTGGCTGCTGCTCATGAAATCGGTAAAGTGACGTCGATGAAGTGGGAGAACTACTATCGCCCGATGCACGATCAGAGGCGGTACCATCAATGATTGCCAAACCTTGGCTCGTCGCTACGCTGCTCGGGGCGGGATGTGTTGTGATGCCTCGGGCTGGCATGCCTCGCTTTTGTGATGTGCCGGATACATTCAGCTCCTGCGGCTTTTGGGGTGTTTGTCGCGAGATTAACTCTTCCAGTTCTCCCCCTGTTCGCGCCACGTGCTATGGCGCTGGCGCTGTGGCTGTCGAGAGGCCTCGCTCGGAGGTTGTTCTCGCTCTCGCGCGCGCTGTGGATGTGCTTTCCTCGCGTCTAGATAAGCGTGAAGTAGATCGGCTTTTTCATGAGGCCGAGGTGGTTGTTTCGTTTGCGCCAAGTGCGACAGATGAAGTCAGGGTAGGTGCGATTGCGGTTATTCCGCGTTCGGTTGAGGTCTCTTTTTATGAGAAGGGTGTCCGGGTTGCCTTGCTTGTGTTTCGTGGGGAGAGGCTTGCGGCGGGGGTTGTAGACGTGCGGGGTGTTCCTCGCGTTCCCTCTGATTCGCCTTCGGAGGGCGTCCGCCAACCCAACCACGGTGAGGTAAGACGGAGTGATTAGGCAGGGCTCGCCTATGGCTCGGTCAGTGATGACGCAAGGCCGGGCGGGTGTGGTTTCGGTCCTGGTCTGTAGAGTCATCTCTTTGACCTTAGCATTGACGGCCGACTGATGAGACGTCGCCATGGTCTTATTGATGATAGTGCTCACTGAATCCACAACCATCTTGCCGCTAGCAGGGTGTTGAAAAAACTGGTCTGAGGATGAGTCTGCCTGCTTCGCGCCACGGGACGAGCAGCGGCGGCGACCAGCTCTCGCTGGTCTGCTCAGGCGGCCCGCAGCAGCGTCGCCATGCGCCGCAGATTGAACGCG
>CAIWFK010000416.1 GCA_903911905.1 uncultured Myxococcales bacterium | reverse complement strand
CGCTGGGTCCTGGCCGGCACGGGCCTCGCGCTGCTGGGGCTGCTCGCGGCCCCGAAGCAGCGACACGCCGAGCCCTACACGCCCGCGACGGCCGACCTCGTGGGGCGAACGACGCCGGGGCTGCCTCGACGTGCCGTCGACGATCTGCCCAGTGCCACCGAGCAGGCCCGCGCGCTGATCGTCGCTTCACGCCGCGCCGGAGGTGACCCTCGCCTGCTCGGCCGCGCCCAGGCCGTCCTCGCGCCGTGGTGGTCGCAAGTCGACCTGCCCAACGAGACCCGCCTGGTGCGCGCCACCATCAGGCAGAGCTTTCACGATTTTCCAGCAGCCCTGCTCGACCTCGACGCCATCGTCGCCCAATCGCCTGACGACGCTCAGGCCTGGCTCACGCGCGCCACCGTGCTCCAGGTGCTCGCCCGGTTGGACGAGGCGAAGGCGAGCTGCACGCACTTGCGAGGCGTCTCGGCGCTCGTGGCCACCGTCTGTCATGTGCAGGTCGATGGGCTCAAAGGTCATTCCGTCGCCGCGCGTGACGCGTTGAGCGCGGTGCTGCCTTCGGCTCGACCCGACGAGCGCAGTTGGGCGCTCTCGGTGCTGGGTGATCTCACCCTCTGGTCGGGAGATTCGGCCGGGGCCGTCGCCCGCTACCAGCAGGCCCTCGAGGCCGACCCGAGCGACGAGTACACCAGAGGTGCGCTCGCTGATGTCCTTCTCGACCTGAAGCGCCCGGCCGAGGTCGTCGCCTTGCTCCGGGAACACACCGCCGTCGACGCGCAGGTCCTCCGCCTCGCCATCGCCGGCCAACAGGCCCACGACGAGCACGCCGCGCAATGGCTCGCCGACGTCACCGAGCGGGTCGAAGCGGGCCGCGCTCGACAAGACGTGGTGCACCGCCGGGAAGAGGCGCGCTTCACCCTCGAACTGGAACACGAGGCCTCTCACGCACTGGAACTCGCGCTCGCCAATTTCGCCGTTCAACGCGAACCGGCCGATGCGCGAATGCTCCTTGAAGCGGCGATCGCGGCGAAGCAGGCCGAAGCCGCCAGGCCTGCCCTGGAATGGTTGGAGCGCACGGGCTTCGAAGACCCCACCGTGCGGGCCCTCGCGGCGGGAGTGCGCCAGTGAGACGCGCGCTGTGGTTGACGCTCCTCGCGCTCCCGGCCTGGGCCCACAAGCCCTCTGACAGCTACCTGCGCCTGACTCGCGATGGTGACCGCGTCCGCGCCCGGTGGGATGTGGCGGTGCGCGACCTCGAGGTCCTCACCCCGCTCGATGGCAACGGCGATGGCGCCATCACCTGGGGCGAGCTCGAGGCGCAGCGCAGCTCCCTGCAGTCGCTGGTCGAAGGTCGACTCGCCGTCACGCAGTCGAACCAGCCCTGCACGTCGACGCCCCGCTCGATGGAAGCGGTGCAGCATTCCGATGGCACCTACGTCGTGTTCGGTTTCGACGTGCACTGCCCCTCGACGGTCGACACGGTGGTCGTCACCGACTCGCTGCTCTTCGACGTCGACGCCCAGCATCGGGGACTGGTGCGCCTGCAAGGTGAAGGCGACTCGTGGACCATCTTCACCAGCGACACCCGCACCCGGGAATTGTCGTGGGCTCCCGTCTCGTCCGGACAGCAACTCTGGCTCGCGCTCACCCAGGGCGTGCACCACATTCTCATCGGGTGGGACCACCTGGCTTTCCTCTTCGCGCTGCTGCTGCCTGCGGTGTACCGGAGGGAGCGCTCGGCGTGGGTGCCGGTCACCTCGCTTCGACAGACGTTGCTCGAGGTGCTCAAGGTGGTCACCAGCTTCACGCTCGCGCATTCCATCACGCTCGGTCTGGCGGCCTTTGGAGTGGTCGCGCCCGAGCCGAAGTGGGTCGAGGTGGCCATCGCCATCTCCGTGGTACTCGCGGCGTTCAACAACCTGGTGCCGCTCTTGCCCGAAGGCCGGTGGGCGCTCGCCTTCGGCCTGGGCCTGATGCACGGCTTCGGCTTCGTCTCGGCGCTCGCGGATCTTGGAGGCTCGCGGCTGTGGGTGTCGGTGCTGGGCTTCAACCTGGGGGTGGAGGTCGGGCAGACCGCCATCGTGGCGCTCTTCGTGCCCCTGGCGTTCGCGCTCAGGAGGACCCGGCTGTTCCAGGGCTTCGTGCTGCCGGGCGGCTCGCTGGTGATTCTGTCTGCGGCGCTGTGGTGGACGTGGCAGCGGCTGTGATGACGGAGGTCGATTGGGGGCCTTTCGCACTGCTCCATGGGGGGTTGCCCCTCGATTTCGTGGCGAAGTCCGCGCACTTCACTGCCCCCCTCCCGTCGACCCAGCAAAGCAGCCTCGACGAGGTCTCACTGCCCTCGCCGAGGCGCTTCTGGTCCACCTACCCCTTCAACACCGCGATCGGCTCGAGCCGAACCCGGGGCACCACCAGGTCCACTTCGTCTTCCAGCACCTCGGCGATCGCCCGGTACGCGGCCGGCGCCTCCTCGACCAGGGCCCGACTGCGCCGCTCGTCGAACACCACCCGCCGCATGCTCTGCAGGAAGCGCTTGGGGTCAAGCTGCTGCCGCGCCTCTCGCCGGGTCATCACCCGCCCCGCCCCATGCGACGCCGAGGCGAACGACTGCGCCTCGCCGAGCCCCTCGACGAGATACGACGCCGTCCCCATCGAACCGGGAATGAGCGCCATCGCCCCGAGGGGAGCCGCGATCGCCCCCTTGCGGTGCACCAGCAGGCGCCGCCCGAAGTGCTCCTCCACGCGCACGAAGTTGTGGTGCACGTCGACCAGGCTCGCTTCGTCTGGCCCCACCCCCACCACCTCGCTGACCAGCGCCACCGCCCGCTCGAGCAGCGCGCGCCGATTGGCTGCAGCAAACGACGACGCCTGGTCGAGATCCGCCAGACACGCGCGGCCCGCCTCGGTCTCGCAACGCAGCCCGGGTATCGACCCGAACCCACCCTCCGCGGCTGCCCGCAGATGGTGCGCGGCGATCGCCGACCCCAGCCCCCGCGACCCCGAGTGCACCAGCAGCCACAGCTCGCCGCCCCCAGCCCGGTCGAGCTCGAGGAAGTGGTTGCCGCCCCCGAGCGTGCCCAGGTGCCTGGGCGCCAGGCGTTCCCTGGCGTGCTCGAGCGCGCTCGTCGAGAGCCGCCCCCCGAACACCGCATCGGGGACCGGCGTGCCCTTGCCCCGGTGCGTCGCGTCGCCGACGGGAATGTGCCTCGTCAACGCCTCGAGCAACGACCGCAACGTCGCCTGCGACAGCTGCGCCGCGGGGAAATCGAAACGAACGGCGCTCATGCCGCAGCCCAGATCGCCCCCCAGCGCTGACGGCACCACCGTGTCCTCGGTCGCGAACACCGTCCCCACCGCGACCTCGTTCGCTACGTGCAGGTCGGGCATCGCCGCCACGTGCTCGACCACCCAGGGCTGCGAGGCGATTCGCTCGAGTTGCTCGAGTGCCCTTTCGGGCACCTCACGACCCCACAGCCGAATCGGAACGCGTTGCTTCCCCCGTTCCGGAAGGACGAGCCGGCTCATGGCTCACCTTCCACAGGCGAAGCGTCGGGCTGCGCGAGCCCCACGAAGGTGAAGCTCAGCAGCGGCAGCTTCTTGAGCTGGAGCTGCTGCGCCAACCTGGCTCGCAGAAACGGCGTGGCCCGGGTGAGCCCAGCCTTCGATCTGCGGCCAACCTCCTGTTCGCGATCGAGCGGCGCCACCACCGCGTAGGCGACCCGCGCGTGGCCGCCGTCGACCGAGAGGTGCACCGCGAGCAACCGCAAACCCTCGACTGCCGGGTCCGTGGCCTCGTCGGTGAGCAACGACTGCAATTCATCGAGAATGAGATGTTCGATCCGGGCCTGCCGATGACCGGCCTGCTCCGGGGGTGCGTCTCCTTGGAAGAATGGGGATGGAACGGACTTCGCCGATTGCGAATGGGTACGACGGGACTTTCGAGACATGAAGTGGAACGGTTCTCTTGGTGCGCGTCACCCGTTGCAGGCGACGCAAAGGCACGACTCACGCGCTCGCCGCGCGTGATCGGCCTGCCGTTCCCATCGTTTTCCGCGACGGGTCACGGCGCCGAGCACGCCTCGAGCGCATCCAGGGCAAAACCGTTTGGCCGAATACCCAAGGGACACCTCCAGGTGTGCCGACGTCGCGACCTGCGAAGCGGAACGGGCACGCTCACGCTCGTCGCGGCCAAACCTGACAGCAGGAAAAACCACCTTTTGCGAAAACCGACAGCCCCCCACGTCCGCATCGCTGCTCATGGAGTTCCACTTCACCCCAGGGCCCCTCATGCGCACCGCCGTACTGTCGCTCGCGCTGTTCCTCACGACCGGCTGCGTCACGGCCAACGCCCCGAAACCTGCAGAGAAAGCCACCGCACCCGTCGCAGCGCCGGCGACGGGAGAGCCGAAGAAGCCCCTCTTCGACCGCCTCGGCGGCAAGCCCGCCATCGAAGCGGTGGTCGACGAATTCCTGGGCCGAGTCTCGAAGGACGAGCGCATCAATTCCGGCTTCGCGGTCGGCAGCGTTCCTCGCGTTCGCCAGCGCCTCGTCGAGCTGGTCTGCGCCGGCACCGGCGGCCCCTGCACCTATTCGGGCCGCGACATGAAGACCGCCCACCAGGGCATGAAGATCACCACCGCCCAGTTCGACGCCTTGGTCGGCCACCTGGTCGGCGCGCTCGACAAGTTCAACGTGCCCGCCCGCGAGAAGAACGACCTGCTCGCGATTCTCGGCCCCATGCGCAGCTCGATCGTGGAGGAGCCGTGATGACGCGCTTCATCGTGCTGGCCCTCGTGGCCGCTTCGACCCTCGCGTACGCCGGCAACGGCCGCTGGGTCGCCAACGCGAAGAGCCGCGGCGTGGTGCGCTTCGACGTCACCGGCCCCATCGACGACGTCGCGGGCGAGACCCGCACCCTCGCTGGCGTGCTCGACTTCGAACCCGAGCGTTGGCCCGCCGGCAGTGGCGTGGTGGTCGTGCCTCTCAATTCCATCACCACCGGCATCGACGAACGCGACGGTGACATGCGCGCCGAGTTCCTCGAGACCCGCCGCTTCCCCAACGCGGTCCTCACCATCGACTCCATCACCGCCCCCACGACGGCGCTCGCGGCAGGCGGCCATGCCGAAGGCGAGGTCAAGGGCTCGTTCGAGCTGCACGGCATTCGCCGCGTCATCGGCTTCAAGCTGAAGGCGAAGCTGGACGACTCCGGCACCCGCCTCGAGGTCAGCGGCGGCTTCCCCATCACCCTCGCCGACTACAACATCGCCCGCCCGCAGCGCCTGTTCTTCAAGTTGGGGGAAACCGCCCAGGTCACCTTCATGGTGACCTTCAAGCGCAGTGACGGTGACCCGGCGCCCGCGCCACAAGCTGCTGCCGTCAAGCCCGCCGAGCCCGAGCCGTCGCTGGCCCCCACCGTCACCGAGGTCAAGCCCGCCGCCGCCAAGCCGAAGCCACCGCCCGCGCGCAAGCCGCCCCGCAAGCTCCTCGTCACGTACCTGTTCCCGGGTGGCGACGCGAAGGCGAAGGGTGAACGACTCTTCCACGCGCCCGAACTCGGCGGCCCCGACAACAAGCTGACCTGCTTCCACTGCCACGCCAAGACCGACGAGCGCGCCGGCTTCGTGCAGAAGGACGGCTTCGTGCGGCCCGCCGATTCGCTCTACAACGCCGGCCAGCGCCCCTCGTTCTGGAACGGCTTCGCCACGAACCTCGGAGCCGCGTCGGCCATCTGCCAGAAGCAGTACATGAAGGGCGAGGGCCTCACCGCCGAGCAGGCCGAACAGCTCACCGCCTTCATCGACGCCATCAGCCCCGACCCGGCTCCCGCACTCGACTACGGCCTGACGTACCGGTCGATGGACAGCGCGCTGCGCGACCCCCTCGGCGGCGACATCGCCCGCGGCAAGAAGCTCGCGGACACCTTCTGCATGATCTGCCACCTCGACGGCCGCGTCGCTCCCGTGTGGGCACCGGGCCTCTACGAGCCTGAATGGGTCGTGCGCCGCGTGCGCCGACTCGACGGCCACCAGAACCTGCAGATGCCCAACTTCACCATCACCCGCCTGCCCGACAGCGACCTGCGCGACATCGTCACCTACCTCACCAGCCCCAAGTCCGAAGCGCCCATCTTCAATCGCCAGAAGCGCCTCGCCGCCGGAAAGGAAACGCCATGAAGCGGCTCCCGATGCTCGTGCTCTTCGTCGCGCTCACCGTGCAGTCCTGCACCTGTCAGCCCCTGGTCGACCCGCCTGATGGTGGGGCGACCGGTGGCGGTACGGCGACCGGCGG
>CAIWFK010000415.1 GCA_903911905.1 uncultured Myxococcales bacterium | reverse complement strand
TGGTGGTGAAGTCGCGAATGTCGGAAAACAGAATCGACAGCCGCCGCTTTTCCCCACCCAGCGACAGCGAGTTGGGGTGCAGCAGCAATTCGTCGAGCACGTCCTTGCCCACGTAGCGGTGGAAGGCGTTGCGCAGCGCGCGGCGTTGGCTCGATTCGGACAGGTACGAGAACACCAGGCCCACGCCCAGACAGCCCAGCACCTCGAGCCCCGGCACCACCCACGGCGCCCAGCGACCCTCGCGCACGAACAACTCAAAAGTGACGATGAGCCAGGCGCCCAGCACGCCGAGCGCCCCCAGCACCTGCGCCACCGGCCCCACCCGTCGCGAGAGGAACAGGAGCGCCACCAGCAGCCCCAGCCCCGCAGCGGCCATCAGGTCTTCGAGGCGCGTGGTGCGCCGCAGCGACAGTCCGCCCAGCACGTCGTCGACCGCCGTCGCCTGCACCTCGACCCCGGGCATGGACCCGAAGGGCGTGCGCGCCACGTCGTAGCCGAGCCGGGTCACGCCCAGCAGCACCAGCTTCCCCTCGAGCGCCGAGCGCGGCACCCGCCCTTCCACCACGTCGATCGCCGACCAAGTGGGGAAGGTCTTCGCCGGCCCCGCGTAGTCGAGCCACAGCGAATCACGGTCCAGCGCGACCACCTGCTCGCCCACCCGCACCTGCTGCTCGACGCCCAACCAGGCCACCTTCGCGCGCGGCACGTCGAGGGCCGCGGCGGCCAGGGGCACGGTGAAGGGCTGGTAGAACGCGTCGTGAAAGCCCTGCACCATCGGCAGCCGGCGCACGGTGCGCGTCTCGTCTTCGGTGACGTTGGCGAACCCCATGGCCTTCGCGGCACGGGAGATGGCGGGCTGCGAGGCCAGCACGGTCTCGACCGTCGAGGGAGGCGTGGGCCCCACGGCGGCCTGGGCGTAGCGCGCGCGTGAGAGCTGCGAGGGGTCGCTCGACGTTCCCGTCTGCGTCCCGGCGTAGAGAATGAGCACCACGTTGCCGGCCTGCTCGATGGTCTTCGCCAGCGCCGCGTCGCCGTCGAGTTCCTTCGCGATGTCTTCGAGCAGGACCTCGCGCGCGGTCGCGCCCTCCGCCGGCGGCCGGGCCTCGACCCGCGCCTGCAGTTCGGGCCCCAACAACCGCTCGGGCACGTCGAACACCGCGTCGACCCCGATGACCTTCGCGCCCGAATTGGCGATGGCGGCGATGACCTTCGCCCAGCCCGCCCTGCGCTCGAACAGCGGGCCCGCGCGCTCGGCGGTCTGGTCGTCGAAGACTACCAGCGCCACGTTCGACGAGGGCGCCCGGGGACCGCGCGCGCGGAAACGCCAGTCGATGCTCCAGCGCTCGAGCACCTCGACGGTGCCCGAGCCGGCATCGGAGCGGGTGAGCGCAGCGAGCGGCGCCAGCAGCACCGCGACCACCGCGACGGCGACGGCGGGCTTCACTTGAGCGGAATGTCGAGGTCGATGGAACCGGCGACCTGGGCTCGGTGCTCGGTGGCCCAGGCCTTCGCGCACTCGGGCACCGGCAGGTGGTTGGTGAAGTGAACCCGCAGGCGCTCGGTCGAATTGCGCAAGCGCAGGGTCAGGTGACCATGCAGCGAGCGACGGAAGGCCGCGTCCTGCTCGGGAAGGGTGTCGTTGATGCACGCGGTGAGCTGCGCGTCAGCGGTCAACGCCGGGGCGCCGGCACCGCCACCGCGCGAGCCGTGAATTCCCCCGAGGCCCGCTCCGGCGCCGGGAGCCGCGCGTGCGGGCATGGCGACCGAGGCTGCGGGAGCCGCCGGGGCGACCGTCGACTTCGAGGACTCGGCGACCTCGAGTGGTGCCGGAGCAGGGGCCGGCGCTGACGGTGGAGGCGGCGGCGCGGGAGTCGCTGCCGCGACCACCGACTTCTCCTTCGCCTTCGGCGCGCTGCGCTCGACCTCGGCCGACGACTTCACGTTGGCGGCGGTCTGCCCGGCGTTCCACCCCATCAACCGCGAGGGCCCCGCGGCCTTCTCTTCCTCGGTGAGCAGGCGGTCGAGCTGCTTGCTCACGTCCTCCTTCTTCTCGGGCGCGTTGAAGAGGGCGATGTCCTTGACCTGCAGCTCGAGCTCGTCGTCCAGCCGCACCACGTGGCCATTCTTCAGCCGCAGCGCGACGGTGGCGTTGGCGGGAATGGTGAGGGTGTCGTTCTTGAGCAACGGCAGCCCGACCATCGCCTCGTAGTCCTGCTTGAGCACCGAGGTGACGTGCACCTGCTTCGGCGTGACGAGCACCACCTTGGCGTCGGCGTTCGCTTCGGTGACGTCGGTGCGAGCGGACTGCGAGAGGACCAGCAGGACGACCAGGGTCACCATGAGGCGCGATGGTAGCATCACCTCATGCCTCAGCGCAGATTGACCCGGGTCGCCTCGCTCGCCGTGCTGTTGCTGCTGGGCTGCGTCACCCCGCGGGTGCCGGCCTTCGTGCTGCCTGCGACGGCGAAGTGGCAGCAGACCAGCGCGCCGACCTTCAAGGGCAAGCAGGACGACGTCTTCTTCGTCGACCCGACGGTGGGCCTGTACGTCAACGGCGCAGGAGACGTGTTCCGCACCGAAGACGGTGGCGCGACGTGGACCCGAACGCTGAGCAAGCCCGGCACCTACTGGCGCGCGCTGGGCATGGTCGACGCGCAGCACGGGTTCCTCGGCAACATCGGCACCGAGTATTTCCCCGGAGTGACCGACGAGACGCCGCTGTACCGGACCGACGACGGCGGCAAGACGGTGACGCCCGTCGACCTGGGCAAGACTCCGGTCAAGGGGCTGTGTGCCATCGACGTGCTCAAGCTCAAGTTCATCGACGCCGGGAAGCCCGAAGACCGGGTGGTGGTGCATGCCGCGGGGCGCGTGGGCGGGCCGGCGTGGCTGGTGCGCTCGCTCGACGGCGGCGCGAGCTGGAAGGTCATCGACCTCTCGGCGCACCTGGCGATGGTGACCGACGTGAAGTTCCTGTCCGAAAGTGTGGGCTTCGTGGTGGGCGGCACCAACTCGGCGATGGAGCAGTCACACGCGGTCATTCTCTCGACGCGCGACGGTGGCGTGAGCTGGACGCGGGTCTACGAGTCGAAGCGCGAGCTCGAGCTCAGCTGGAAGGTGGCGTTCGCCTCGAGCGAGGTCGGCTACGCGACGGTGATGCACTACGACGCCAACCGCGCCGAGCAGGTGGTGGCGAAGACCGAAGACGGCGGCCGCACCTGGGTCGAGCTGCCGCTGACCAGCAACGCCGCTGCGCGCGAGTTCGGCGTGGGGTTCGCCTCGCCAGACGTCGGCTGGGTCGGCACGGCTGCGGGCGGCTTCCAGACCGTCGACGGAGGGCGAACGTGGACGCCGGTCGAGCTGGGTCGCTACGCGAACAAGGTGCGGGTGCTCAACGCGGGCACCGGCGTGTTCGCCGCGGCGGTCGGCACCAACGTCTTCGTGCTCGACGCGACTGGCCCGTAGGCCTCGCTACGCCTCAGCGCGGGAAATGCCCACCTGGCTCGAGTTGTCGACGCCCTGGGCGGTCAGGTTCCACCGCTCGTCGCCCTTCGAGACGCTGAGCACCCACATGCCGCCCATGTTCAGGCCGCCGCTCGTCTCTACGGTCCAGCCGGCGGCCTCGAGCGTCGCCTCGAGCTCGGGGACCAGCGCAGGGGTGGCGCGATCGAAGCCGACGATCATCGTGCCTTCGCCGAGGTCGATGGGCTCAGTGCTACCGGGCGGAAGTGGAAAGGGGAACATGGTCGAATTTCTACACCGGGAATCGGCGTGGCGACACCGGCGTCAGCGGCGCACCCCAGCCTGGGTGGCGTCGGTCATTTCCCGCACCGCCCAACCAATCACCGGCCGTACCGCGAGCGTCTGGGGGTCCTGCGTCGCACCGACGATGCCCGCGAGAAACTGCATGGGGTAGGTCTGGTCCAGGCAGGTCCACGTGAAGTGCACCTCGCTGACGCTGGGGGGCAGACTCCTCGTCTCGGGCCCGACCAGGCGCCCGCGCTCATCCGCGACCGTGTCCGTGGGCCTTCGCCGCTTCACCCGCCAGAGCGACAGGTGGTCGGCTCGCCGGGTGAACCGACCTGCGTCAGCGTCGTTCTCCAGGTACGGAAAGAACACCTGCAGCCACCCGCTCACGTAGGGACCACCAGACGCCCCGTGGTCGCTGTACATCGACTGCCAGAACGCCGAATCGACCCGCCCCTCGGAGGCCGCCACGAACTGGTCGAGCACCTCGGTGAGGGGGCCCGTCCACCACCCAAGCTCGTACTCCGCGAGGACGGCCGCGCGCGCGCGCACCGAGCGCCAATCGGCCGACGTGCCCAGCAACGTCAAGCTGGGAATTCCACACATCGAGAGGAACTGGAACGTGAAGTAGTTGCCCGCCACGTCGAGCAGCGCGACCTCCGACGCCGCGCGCTCGACGGGTCCCGTGGTCGAGAAGTTCGCCACGACGAGCGGGTGGGCCCGGGGTACGCGCTCAGCGACCTGGGCGGAGAAGGCCGCGAACACCTCAGGCCAGGGGTTGGTCTCCAGCCCCTTGACGAAGTCATCGCGTCGAACCTCGAGCGTCTCTTTCCCCTGGTGCGTCACGAAGCGCTGGCGCAGCTCTTCGGCGTTGGCGGCGACGTGTCGCGCGAAGCCCTGGGCGATGGTGAGCCAGACGTCATCGGGGCTCAGCACGAGCGGAGCGTGCAGGTCGAACGCGGCCCCGACCGTGGCGACCAGGCCGTTGACCTCCGAGCAGAGGCCGGCGAGCGGCGCGTTCATGCTCGCGCTCTCGACCGGAAATGCCCCGAGGCGCGGCGGTGGTTCGTCACCGAACCGCCTGACCGCCGACACGCCCTTCGAGCCGAAGGCCTCGCGTGCGCTCTCCACCGGCATGGGAAGGGGTTTGGTTGGCGAGAGCAGCGCGCCCTTCTGGTCATGCGTCGACACCGTGAACGTCGTGGCCATGGTTCCCCCCGGAGAAAACGGCTTGCGGAGCGTACCCTTCCAAAGTGCGATTGGGTGGAGTTCACCGCGGTGGGGTGCACGACGCTCGCCAGCCTCACCCCTCCCAGAGCACGCCCTCGAGCCACTGCGTGAAGGCCTCGCTCTGCACCACCTTCTTCATGCGCGTCACGCCCTGCTCCACCGACCCGGCCGCCGATGGCAGCTCCGTCCCCGGTTCGTCATCGACCGAACCAGCGCGCTCGGCGGCTCGACCCAAAGTGCTCCTTGCTGACGCGCAGCGCCTCGGACGGCGCGTGAAAGGTCCCCGTGGGGCGGGGCCCCGAGAAGAAGTCGACGTCCACCCGGGCCACGCGGTTCGCGCCGAACTCGATGTAGCAGGACCCCGCTCCCGGGTTCCTCGCGTCTGGCTGCTGGCCGCGCAGCCGCGCGATGAGGTTGGCCGCCACCACGCGCGCTGCGCTCTCGGCGAAGACCCCGGCTTTCGGCGTTCCGGTGTTCGCCAGGTCGCCCACCGCGTACACGCCCGGCACCCTGGTCTCGAGCGTGCGCGCGTCGACGGGCACCCACCCGTCTTGCGCCAGCCCGCTGGCCAGCACCACTTCGGGCGCGCGGTGCTTCGGCACGCCCAGGAACAACTGGCAGGGCAGCGCTCGCCCATCGTCCAGCGTGACGGTCTGCGTCGACGCATCGACCTGGGCGATGCGCCGGCCCGGCAGGTATTCGATGCCCCGCTCGGCGAACGCCTCGACGAGCGCCTTCGAGGTGTCGGGCGACGGAGGCACGGGGCTGGGCAGCGGGTTGACCAGGGTGATGCCACAGTGACCGCGCACGCCACGTGCCGCGAGGAAGTCGTGCAACATCAGCGCGCACTCGCTCGGGGCGGGCGGGCACTTGTACGGCGCGCCGCACACGCCGATCACGGCGTTCCCGCGCGTGAACGCCGGCAACAGCGTGGCCAGGTGCTCGGCGCCGGCCACCGAATAGAATTCGTCGCGGCCCAGCACCAGCCCTGGCGTGGCGGTCGCGTCGTAGTCGGCCCCCAGCGCGATGACGAGGACGTCGGCGTCGTGCGTTCCCGCGTCGGTGGTGACCCGCCGGTTCGTCGGGTCGATGGACAGCACCGTTTCGCGCCGCAGCGTCACGCCGGGCTTGTCGAGGTCACCGTACGAATGGCGAACGGCCTGGGGGCTGGCCCGACCGAACAGCAGGTCGAGCTTCGAGAACCCGAATACGAACGCGGGCGACCGGTCGATCAGCGTGACCGCCACGCCCTCGCCCAGCCCTTCGGAAAGCGAGGTCGCCAGTTCGAGGCCGGCAAAGCCAGCGCCCAGAATCACCACCCGTGCAGGTCGGGCCGAGGGCATCACTTCGCTTCCCCCGGCTGGGCCACGAAGCGCAGGTAGGGCTTGAGCTGCTTCCACCCCTGGGGGAAGAGCGTCTTCGCCTCGTCGTTCGACACCGAGGTCGCGATGATGACGTCCTGGCCCGGCTGCCAGTTCACCGGCGTGGCCAGGCGGTGCTTCGCGGTCAACTGCAGCGAGTCGATCACGCGCAGCACTTCCTCGAAGTTCCGGCCGGTGGTCATCGGGTAGGCGATGATGAGCCTGATCTTCTTGTCGGGGCCGATCACGTAGACGTTCCGCACGGTCTGGTTGTCGGCCGCGGTGCGCTTGCCGGACTCACCTTCTGCCGCCGCCGGCAACATGTCGTACAGCTTCGAGATGGCCAGCGTGGGGTCGCCGATCATCGGGAAGTTCGGAGCGACGCCCTGGGTCTCTTCGATGTCGCGGGCCCACTCGCCGTGGCGGTCCACCGCGTCCACCGAGAGGCCGATGAGCTTCACGCCCCGCTTGTCGAACTCGGGCTTCAGCTTCGCCATCGCGCCGAGCTCGGTGGTGCACACCGGCGTGAAGTCCTTGGGGTGCGAGAAGAGAATGCCCCAGTCGTTTCCCAGCCAGGCGTGGAAGGAAATGGGGCCCTGGGTGGTGTCGGCGGTGAAGTCGGGAGCAAGGTCGAAGATGCGCATGGTCGTGTCCTTTTCGAGGGGGTGCTGCGATGTCCCGGCTAGAATGCGACCAGCACCGTTCCCCGGGCGTTCCCCGGCGGGGCGAGCCTCGTGACGGCCAGAAAACCTCAATGAAACTCGACCTCAAGCTCCTCGGAACGTTCTCGGTCGCTGTCGATGGCGTGGTGATTCCACCCGAGGCGTGGCGGCGCGAGCGAGGCGCGGCGCTGGTCAAGCTGCTCGCCGTCTCACCCGGGCGACGGGTCCACCGCGAGCAGGTGATGGACACCTTCTGGCCCGACCTCGGCCGAGAGGCCGCCGGCGCCAATCTGCGCAAGGCGGTGCTCTTCGCGCGCCGGGCGCTGGGCGACCCCGCGCTCATCGACACCGACGGCGACCAGGTCTCGCTCTCGCCTGCAGCCGAGCTGACCGTCGACACCGAGGTCTTCGAGGCCGTGGCGAGGGCCGCGCTGCAGAACCCCACGGCCGAGACCACCCTCCGCGCCGCCGACGCGTTCGGCGGAGAGCTGCTCCCCGATGACCGTTACGCCGAGTGGCTCGAGGGGCCGCGGGCCAGAATCAGAGAGCGGTACGCGCAGGTGCTCAAGGCCGGTAAGCTGTGGGACCGGCTCATCGAAATCGAACCCACCAACGAAGAGGCGCAGTGCGCGCTGATGCAAGCCGCGCTCGACGCCGGCAATCGCGCCGAGGTCATTCGGCTCTTCACGCAACTGCGCGAGCGACTCCGCGTGGACCTCGGCGTGGGGCCCAGCGCCGCTGCCGTGCGGCTGTACGACCAGGCGCTCGCGTCGCCGGCGGTCGCGCCGGTGAGCGCGGCCGACCGCGTGCGCGCCTCGATCGCCTGGGGCCTGGTGCACCTCCACAGCGGCGACTTCGCCCAGGCCGAGGGCATCGCCCGTGAGGCGCGGGCCGTGTCGCTCGCGGCCGGGCTGGCTCGGGAAACGGGCGAGGCCAGCGCGCTCCTCGGGCTGGTCAGTCACATGCAAGGGCGCTGGCCCGAGCTGTTCAAGACCGAATTCGCCGAGCTGGTGCACGACCACTCGAGCTTCGTGTCCAACGTCTTCGACGGCCACCTGTGCCTGGCCGGGTTCTCGCTCTTCGGCCGTGAAGGTCACGGGGTGATGGCCGCCTCGGCGCGGGAATTCGGGGCGCTCGCCGAGCGCGAGGGGTCGGTACCCGGGCGAGCGCTCTGCACGCTCATTCTCGCGGAAGCCGAGCTGTCCTCGCACCGGCTGGCCGAGGCGGAACGGCTCTTCGCCGAGGCGGAGCAGCTCCACGCCCAGCTGGGCGCCATCGCCGGGCAGGTGATGGCCCAACACGGGCTGGCCCGCATCGCGCTCGAGCAGGGTCAACGCTGGAAGGCAGGGCGGTTCATCGAGCGTGGACAGGCGCTCGCGCTCGAGACCTGGCTCTACCCGCATCTGTGGATTCGGCTGCAGAGCACGGCGGTCGAGACGGCGACCACCCCCGAGGCGGTGGAAGACGCGGTGCTCGCGGGTGACCGCGCGCTCGCCAATACCCGCACCTGTCAGCCCTGCTCGATGGCCTTCCGGACCACCTCGGCCATCGCCCTCGCCGAGCGTGGCAACGTCGACGACGTCGGGCGTCGCCTCGACGAGGTCGAGCGCCTCGCCGGCATGTGGAATGGCGGGCCGTGGGTCGCCGCGCTGTGGGAAGCCCGCGGCGTGCAGCGTCGTGCGCAGGGCAACGAGGCGCGCGCCCTCGCCGCCTTCAGCGAAGCCGTGGCGCGCTTCGGCGAGCTGGGGCGGCCGGGCGATCGCGCGCGCTGTGACGCTCGGCTGCGGGCGACGGTCGGCCACGGCCACTGAGGTCGGTCGCGGGGCGACGTCGTGCGCTGGCTGACGCAGCGGTCGGCTCGACGTGGTCTCGCACCCACCAGCCGGTTGACGAGCCAGGGCCGCGCTCCCGCCCCCGTTCCACGCGGAAGGTCGCGATGGATGAACCGACTCAGGACGGCGAGAGCACGCCCTCGAGCCACTGCGCGAAGGCCTCACCCTGCACCACTGCCTTCATTCGCGTCACGCCCTGCTCCACCGCCAGCGCGCGCGCGACGTCGTACACGCCCAGCTCGGTCAGCACGTCCTTCGTGGTGCGCTGCCCGGCCAGCCCGTGAAGAAACGTTCCCCACCGCGCGAGCTCGGGCTGCGACTCGGGCGCGTCGAGCCACTTCGTCAGCCCATGGCGCAGCACCTCGACCCCCCCGGGCACGTCGGCGTTGATGAGCTCGCGCGCCAACTGCGCGCCCGACAGCTCCATCACCCCGTCGAACAGGGCTTCCCGCAGATCTGCTGATTCGGCCGCACGTCGGGGGTCGGCCACCGCGTCGGCCAACTGCCCGAACACCCCGGCCAGGGCAGCGTCGACGAACTCCACCGCGCGGCGCTCGAGCACGCGCTCGACCTCGTCGCCCACCGCGCCCACCAGGCTGCCCAGCCCACCCGAGCGCGACTTGACCTGCTCGCCGGCGAAGCGCGCGATGGCGCCCAGGCCCTTGGCCATGCCAGCCACGGGAGCCGAGGCGCGGCGCCCGAACTCGAGCACCGCGTCGAGCAGAATCTGCCGCACCAACTCACGCGTGGGCGGCCGGTCGATGATGGTCAGCACCAGCTTGCGGTCGGCGGTGAAGGGCCGCCCCGACATCTGCCGCAGCGCCAGCCGCACGTCCTTCGCCACCACGTCCTTGAGCGGGCGCCGTTCCTTCTGCAGCTCGGCGATGACGCCCTCGACCACCCGGGTCAGCACCGCGTTCGACGAGGCGGCCGTCAGCCAGCCGCTCAAGAAACGGCGCGCCCACTGCACGCCGTCGTCGACGCTCAGCACGCCCACCAGGGGCTCGTTCATCATCGCGTCGACCGACAGCGCGGCCAGGCGCTCGAGGGCATCGGTCGACGTCAGCTTCTGCAGCACGGTCTGGGCGCTCACGACCCTGCACATACCACCGTGGAGAATTCCCCGGCGCGTGCGATAACGGCCGGCATGACCGAGACGCGCTTCGTGTGGTGTGACCTGGAGATGACCGGCCTCGACGTGGCCACCAACGCCATCATCGAGATCGGCATCATGATCACCGGGCCCGACCTGAAGCCCATCGCCGAGTACGAGGCCGCGGTGTGGCAGCCCGACGACGTGCTGGCGCGCATGGAGCCCTTCGTGAAGGACATGCACACCCGCAACGGGCTGCTCGAGCGGGTGCGCAAGTCCGACATCTCGCTGCGCACCGCCGAGAAGGAAGCGATGAAGCTGGTGCTCGAGCACACCGAGTGCGGCGAAGGCATTCTGTCGGGCAACTCGATTCACACCGACCG
>CAIWFK010000414.1 GCA_903911905.1 uncultured Myxococcales bacterium | reverse complement strand
TGCGGCCCATCGAGCTGGTGATGGCCGACACGCCCACGCCGATTCTGCTGGTCGCCGACCGGGAGCACCACGCCAACGCCATGCCCCTGCTGGCGGCCGGCGCGCTCGACGTGGTGTCCCTGCCCGACGACATCGACGACGCCTTTTGGGGCGCGCTGCGCCGACAGGTGACGCTGCTCGCGACGGTGACGGTGGTTCGGCACCCGCGCGGGCGCAGCCGCAAGCGCCCCACGTCGACTCGCCTGACGGCGGTGCGGCCCGACTACCCGCTCATCGCCATCGCTTCGTCGCTGGGCGGCCCCCGGGCGCTGGCCGAGCTGCTCGCCGGGCTGCCTCGAAAGCTCAAGGCGCCCGTGGTGGTCTGCCAGCACATCAGCCCGGGGTTCACCGACGATCTCGCGCAGTGGCTGGCTGCCGAGACCGGTCACGTGGTGCGCGAAGGCGCCGACGGCGATCGCCTGGTGAAGGCCGAGGTGGTGATCGCGCCCTCCACCGGGCACCTGACCGTGACGGCCACCGGGTCGCTGAAGGTCGACGACGGGCCGCCGGTGGGCGGTTTTCGCCCCTCGTGCGACGTGCTGCTCAAGAGCGTGGCGCACGCGTTCGGCAGCCGGGCGATCGGGGTGGTGCTGACCGGCATGGGGAAGGACGGGGCGAAGGGCCTGCTCGAGATTCGCGCCCGCGGTGGGCACACCATCGCCCAGGACCGCGCGAGCTGCGTGGTGTTCGGCATGCCCAAGGAAGCCATCGACCTGGGGGCGGCCGAGCAGGTGCTGCCGCTCGGTGACATCGCCCGGACGCTGGCGGGGTGGGTGGCATGAGCGGCGAGGGCCTGCAGATCGAACGGCCGGCGCTCGAGCAACTGGCCTCGCTGCTGCTCGAGCGAGCGGGGCTCAAGATCACGCCCGACGGCTATTACGGCCTGCGGCTGGCGTTGACTGCGCGCATGCCGGCCATCGGCCTGGACGACGCGGGCGAATACGTGCGCCGCCTGCGGGGGCTGGCGGGAGAGACCGAGCTGCGGGCGCTGCTGCCGCTGGTCACGGTGGGGAAGACCGAATTCTTCCGCGACACGCGCCAGTTCAACGCCTTCGAGCGCACGGTGTTTCCCGAATTGGTCGAGCGGGCCTCGCTGTCGGCGCGCACCGCGAAGATCTGGTCGGCTGGGTGTGCGACGGGCGAAGAGCCCTATTCCATCGCCATGGTGGCGCTCGAGCGCTCGGCGCCGGTCGACATCTGGGCCACCGACTTGAACCCCGCGGCTGCCGACAGCGCGGCGAAAGGGGTGTTCCCGGCGCGACGCCTGGTGGGGCTGAGCGAGGAGCGCATCGCCCGATTCTTCACTACCACCGGCGAAGGCTCGTACGTGGTCACGCCTCCGGTGCGGCAGTTGGTGACCTTCGAGGCCCACAACCTGGCCGCGCCGTTCTGGCCTCAGGTCTCGGCGGGGTCGCTCGACGCGATCTTCTGCCGCAACGTGATCATCTATTTCGATCAACCCACCATCGTGGGCGTGATGGACCGCTTCTTCGACGCCCTGCGCCCCGGTGGGTGGATGTTCCTGGGCTATTCCGAGAGCCTCTTCAAGACGCCCACGCGCTTCGAAATGGTCGAGGTCGGCGGCACCTTCGCCTACCGCCGCCCGGTGACGCCCCGACGGGTTCCCGACCCGCCCCGCTCGATGCTGACGCCGCTGCCCCGGCCCGCCCCGTCGACCGATTCGCGGCCGCCGCTGGTGGTGCAGGCCAGCTCGCCCAGTGGGCTGACCTCGCTGGTGCCGCCGCCGCCCCTGCCGCGCCCGTCGGCGCCGCCCATTCCCCGCCCGTCGATGCCTCGCGGCCCAGGGGAGCCCGCGCTGACGCCGGTCGAACGGCTGCGCGACGTGGTGTCGGCGATCGATCAGGGCGACTTTCCCCGGGCGCTGCGCCTGGCCCGGCGGCTGGTCGATGACGTACCCGACGATCTCGCCGCGCGGTTGACCCTGGGCAACGTGTACGTGCTGATGGGCAGCCTCGACGAAGCGCGCGAGTCCTTTGGCGCGGCCCTGGCGCGCGAGCCGCTGTGTGTCGAGGCGCGGGTGTACCTGGGCCTGGCGGGCATGCAGGCGGGTCAGCTCGAAGACGCGAAGATCGAGCTGACCCGAGCGCTCTTCCTCGAGCCCACGCTGGCCCTGGGGCACTATCTGCTCGGGCAGGTCAACGAGCGCCGCACGGACCTCGAGGGGGCCCGCCGCGCCTACCGCAACGCGATCAAGCACCGGAAGGCGCCCGAGCATGAACTGCTTGGGCATTTTCCCGATCTGCCGCGCTCGAACGAGGCGGTCGGTCAGTCGGCGCAGTACCGCCTGGCGGCGATCAGCGAAACGTGATGGGTTGCGAGGCAGCCCCAATCGTGGTTAGACGCTGCGCTCCTTCGGTCCACCGGGAATCGGTCCCGGTGCAAGAAGGACTTTGGAGAACACCATGAAGGCCGATACGCACCCTGTCTACCCGCCCAGCCGAGTCACCTGCGCCTGCGGCAACGTGATCGAGACCCGTTCGACCCGCGGCTCGTTCAGCGTGGAAATCTGCTCGAACTGCCACCCCTTCTTCACCGGCAAGTACAAGCTGATGGACACCCAGGGCCGCATCGACCGCTTCAAGAAGAAGTACGAAGCGAAGAAGGGTGTCGTCGCTCCCAAGAGCTGAAGACCCACTTCCGGTTTCGAAACGACTCGGGCTGGCACTCTCGAAAGGGAGGCCAGCCCGAAGTTTTTTCGTGGAGGTTGGGTCGATTACTGCGGCTGCAGCACCACGAAGTCGCCCGACTTCGCGCCGTACGCGTCGGTGCCGTGCATGCGCACCGAGTTGAAGATCGCGCCGTTCTGCAGAATGCCCACGTCGTTGCCACGCGAGCCCTTGTCGTAGTCCCACCCGTGTTGGGTCTGGAAGACGACCGAGCCGTCGGCGATCTTCCCGCTCTTCACCGCCGCGTTGAACTCGTCGCGGGTCAGCACCTGGGCCGACACCGTGCCGTAGGGGCTCTTGATGCTGGTGGCGGTGCCGCCGAGGTCGGGCTGCTTCCACTGCCCGCTGTTCATCAGCTGCACCATCATGCCGCGGGGGTTGTTGGCGTCCTTGCTGGTCGAGCTGGGCAGGCCCTTGAAGCCCAGGCGGGTGAGGTTGGCGCGCACGGTGGTGACGCAGCTGTGGGCGCGGCCCGAGGTCAGTCGGGCGGTGGCGATCTTGTCGAGCTTCGGATCACCGCTGAGCCGCACGAAGCTGTCGAGTGGCTTGGCCGGTCGAGTGGTGGAGGAAGGCGCGCGGGGTTGGGGCCGGGGAAGTTGAGGAGACGTCGCACCACGAGTCGGCGAAATCGGCATTGGTACTCCTGATTCAGGGGACTTGCCTGAAGACTAGATGATTCTCGGTCGAATCAGGTGAAGAGTTGCCGACTGGAATACGACGGGGTGTCCGGCTATTGGACGGCTGTGACCGATCAGACGATTCCGAGGCAGCCGTACATCGGTGGGCAGGCGGTCATCGAAGGGGTGATGATGCGGTCCCCGAAGTCGTTCGTGGTGGCCGTGCGCCGCTATGACGGCGGCGGCATCGCCATTCGCGAGCAGGCCTGGGAAACCCTGTGGCCGACCCTGAAGTTCCTGCGCTGGCCGATCTTCCGCGGCGCGGTGGTGCTGGCCGAATCACTGCACAACGGCTTCTCGGCGCTCAAGTTCTCGGGCGAGCACGGCCTGCCGCCGGAAGAGGGTGGCAAGAAGCCGTCGGTGACGACCTCGGCGTTCCTGGCCACCATGCTCTCGTCGCTGCTGATGGCGGCCGACGGCGCGCCAGGTGACGGGTCGGCGCCTGCGAAGAAGGGCGGCGACGCGGTGATGGCCATCGCCACCGCGGTGATGCTGGTCTTCTTCATCGGGCTGCCGCACGCGCTGACCTGGCTGGTGGGTCGGGCCATCGGCCCCGACTTCGGCACCAGCAGCCCCTGGTTCCACCTGATCGACGGCGTGTTCCGCATCGCCATTCTGGTCGGCTACGTCTGGGTGCTCTCGAAGACGAAGGACGCCGCGCGGCTCTTCGAATACCACGGGGCCGAGCACAAGGCGATTTGGACCTACGAGGGCTACAAGCCGCTCACCGTCGCCGAGGCCACGCCCTTCACCACGCGGCACCCGCGCTGCGGCACCAGCTTCCTCTTCATCGTGGTCGGCGTCTCGGTCGCGCTGCACGTGGCGCTGCTGCCCTTCATTCCGCAGCTCAGCTCGAACGCGTTCGTCAACCAGATGTTGATGGTGCTCATCAAGCTGCCCATGGCCTTCCCGATCGCCGGGGTGGCGTACGAGCTGCAGCGCTGGAGCGCGAAGGACTCGTGCCCGGCCTTCATCAAGGGGCTGACCCGCCCGGGCCTCTGGCTGCAGAACATCACGACGAAGGAGCCCGCTCCCAACCAGCTCGAGATCGCGCTGCTCTCGCTCGACCGCGCGCTGGCGCGGGAGGAAGGCAAGCCGCGCTCGGCCGACGGCGTCACGTTGTACGACACCTTCGAGCAGGCGGCCGCGGTGCCTGCGGCCGCGGCGTAAACGCAGTCGAGAACTTGCGCGATCGATCACCTCACGTACCGTGTGGATCACAGGCCTGTTGCACCGGCCCCGTGGTCCACACGCACCGGAGGTAGAATGTCGTCATCGCATTCCGTCGCGCGCACTCGCGCGAACCCGAGCACCGATCTCGCTTCCCACGTCTACGCGCGCAGCCGCGACTGGGTGCTGTACCGCGGTGATTCGCTCGCGCTGCTCGAGTCGTTCGAAGAGCACACCTTCGATCTGATCTTCGCCGACCCGCCGTACTTCCTGTCGAACGGCGGCTTCACCTGCCAGGGCGGCAAGCGGGTGCCGGTGAAGAAGGGCGACTGGGACACCAGCAAGGGCATCGAAGACGATCACGCCTTCACCACCGCGTGGCTCAAGGCCTGCCAGCGGGTGCTCAAGCCCACCGGCACCATCTGGGTGTCGGGCACCCAGCATGTGATCTTCAACGTCGGCTTCGCCATGCAGAAGCTGGGCTTCAAGCTGCTCAACACCGTCAGTTGGTACAAGCCCAACGCCAGCCCGAACCTGGCCTGCCGCTACTTCACGCACTCGACCGAGATCATCATCTGGGCCTCGCCCGGGTCGAAGGGCAAGCTGCAACACACCTTCAACTATCAGGACATGAAGGCCGAGAACGGCGGCAAGCAGATGCGCGACGTGTGGGCGTTGCCCCGGCCGGGCGAAGAGGAAATCGACACCGAGGGGCAGGGCCGCATCTGGACCATGACCACCCCCAAGCCGAGCGAGAAGGTGCACGGCAAGCACCCCACGCAGAAGCCGATCGCGCTGCTCGAGCGCATCGTCGAGGCCTGCACCGAAGAAGACGCGCTGGTGCTCGACCCGTTCTGCGGCAGCGGCACCACGGGCGTGGCGGCGACCAGCAAGGGCCGCCGGTTCGTGGGCATCGACATGAACGACGAGTACCTGGCGCTGACCAAGAAGCGCCTGGGCTGAAGCGGGCCCGAGCCCGTCGCCTGACGGGGCGGCCACCTCGGCGCTGCCGCCTTACGACGCGGCGTTGGCCGCGGCGGTCGCGCGGCGGCGAATCAGCTCGACCAGGGTGCGCACGCCGACGCCGGTGGCGCCCTTGCCGAAGTAGCCACGTTCGCGGGGGCTCTGCGAAGGGCCGGCGATGTCCAGGTGCACCCACGGGGTCTCGCCGACGAATTCCTTGAGGAAGACGGCCGCGTTGATCGACCCGCCCGCGCGCTCGCCGGCGTTCTTCATGTCGGCGACCTCGCTCTTGAGCACGTCCTTCTGGAACTCGGAAATGGGCAACTGCCAGAGCGCTTCACCCGACGCGCGACCGCTCTCGAGCACGTCGAACATCAACTGATCGTCGTCGCCGAACGCG
>CAIWFK010000413.1 GCA_903911905.1 uncultured Myxococcales bacterium | reverse complement strand
GGCCGCCGGCATACCCGCTGGTCTGCGAGTGCTCGGTCACGGTCAGGTACTTCAGGCCCAGCGCCTTCGCCGCCCGCGCCATGTCTTCGATCGAATGGATGCCGTCGCTCCAGGTCGAATGGGCGTGCACGTTGCCCACCACGTCGGTGGCCGAGACGAGCTGCTGGGGAATGCGGTGGGCCAGCGCCGCTTCGACTTCGCCCCAGTCTTCGCGCAATTCGGGCGGCACGAAGTCCATGCCCAGCAGGGCGTAGAGGTCCTTCTCGTCGCTGATGGGCAGCTTCTCTTCGGCCACGTCGTGGCGGGCCGTGCCCTTCTCGCGCTCGGCGTCGGCCGAATTCCCCATGCGGAAGACGCCCCATTCGCTGATGGTCAGGCCGCGATCGAGCGCCAGGCTGCGCAGCCGAATGTGGTGGGCCTTGCTTCCGGTGAAGTGGTGCAGCGCCGAGCTGAAGTCTTCGTCGGGCAGCACGCGCAGGTCGACCTGGAGATCGGTGTCCTTGAGCCGAATCGACGACTTCGATTCACCCGCGCCCATGCGCTCGGCGATCTGAGGGAAGGCGTGGAAGTGCGCGAACACCGCCGCGGCGTCGGGAGCGCTGACGATGAGGTCGACGTCGGCCACCGTTTCCTTGCGCCGGCGCACCGAGCCACCCAGCGACGCGCGAAGGACCCCCGGCGCCTGCGTGATGTACGCGAGCAGCGCTTCGGCCTGCGGCAGCACGTCGCCCAGGCGCTTGCGACCTCCCGCGCCCATGGTGCGGCGGGCGAGCGCGATGCCCGCCAGCAGCTTCTCTTCGGTCTTGAGCCCGAAGCCCTTGAGGCCCCGCACCTGCTGTTGCTGACAGGCCTTCTCGAGGTCGTCGATGCTGCCCACGCCCAGTTGCTCGAAGAGCGCCCTCGCCTTCTTGGGCCCCAGGTCCTGCACGGTGAGCAGCTCGAGAATGCGCGGGGGGTAGGCATTCTTCAGGTCGTCGAGCGCGGTCATCGTGCCGTGGGTGACCAGGTCGGCGATCTTCGAGGCGATCGATTCGCCGATGCCGGGCAGCGAGGTCAGCTTGCCGTCGGCGACCAGTTGCCCCAGGTCTTCCGACAGGCCGGCGATGCGCTCACTGGCGACGTCGTAGGCGCGGGTCTTGAACGCGTTCTCACCCTTGAGCTGCAGGTAGAGGCTCATGTCCTTGAGGGCCTTGGCCACCACCGACTTGTCGACGGGCGTCATGAGACACTTCTAACCCGAACTGGCGGGCCTTGCGTGACGAGCGGGAACGGGTGCGTTAGGTGAGGGCGTCATGACTTCCCGCATCACCCTGGGGCCCGCAGACTTGAAGGACGGCGAGCTGCGGGGCTACGCGGTCGGCAAGCGCAACGTGCTGCTGACCCGGGTCGACGGCAGACTGCGCTGCATGGACGACTGGTGCAACCACGCCGGCTGTCTGTTGTCGGGCGGCTGGCTCGAAGGCCAGCAGGTGGTCTGCCCCTGTCACGAGATCGGCTTCGACCTCGAGACGGGGAAGAACGTCACCAGCCCCGGCGTGGCTGACGATCAACCGGTGTACCCACTCGAGATCGTCGACGGTCAGG
>CAIWFK010000412.1 GCA_903911905.1 uncultured Myxococcales bacterium | reverse complement strand
TGATGCCCACCAGCACGTCGGCGGCGCTCAGCACCAGCACCTGCGCGTCCTGCGGCACGTAGCCCGAGGTCGAGCCGCCGTCGTTGGTCGCGAACCAGCGATCACCCCAGTCACCGTTCACGCCCGCGCCCATGCGCGCGTCGATCTTGTACGAGCCCGCGGCCAGGGTCAGGCTGTAATTGCCCGAGCTGTCCGAGGTGGTGGTGGTCGAGAGCACGAAGCCCTTGGCCGTCGACGACCAGGCGCGCACCTCGAGCCCGGGAATGCCGGTGCCGGTCGTGGCGTCGCTGATGGTACCCGAGACCTGCGCGGCGTGCGCCAGACCCGAGAGGAGCAGCAGGCCGAGAAGGGTGACTCGCATGGGACGTTCCTGTGGCATCACGGAATGAAGGTGACGGTGGTGGTGAGGGTGAGCGGGCCCACGGTGGCGGTGACGTGTTTGCTTTCCGCGACGGTCGAGCCGAGCGTGGTGGTGAACACGCCGCCGGCGTCGGTGGTGCCGCTGGTGGCGCCGAGGCTGTTGCCGGTGCCGTCGACCGAGAGCACCACGTTCAGGCCCGAGAGCGGGTTGGCCCCGAGGTCGAGCACCGTGACGGTGAGCGTCGAGGTGGACCCCACCGTCACGTTCACCGGCGAGGCGAGCAGGGTGCTGGTGACCTGTGACGGGTCGCCAGCCGTGACGTCGAACAGCGAGCTCTCGGCGGCCAGGCCGCCCGGGCCTTCGGCGCGCAGCGCGGCTCCGGTCTCGACGTGATTCACCGAGAGCATGTCGAAGGTCACCAGCCCATCGACCAGCGGCTTCGCCGTACCGCCCGAGAGGACACCCGCGTTGGTGCGCACCATGCGCACGCTGAAGCTCGCGGTGTCGGTGGTGGGGTTGCCGTTCTGGTCGGTCACCAGCACGGCAGGAGCGGGGGTGATGAGCGCGCCCGCTCTGACGGTGGTCGGCTGCACCACGAAGCTCAGTTGCGAGGCGGGGCCGCCCACGAAGGTGACGTCGAGCGGGGTCGAGGTCACGGTGACGCCGCCGACCGTGGCGCTGACCGTGACCGACTTCTTCTCGGCCTTCGTCGAGCTGAAGTCGGCGGTGAACAGACCGGTGGACTGCTTGATGGCGTTGAGGGTGCCGTTGCCCGTGCCGGTGGCGGTGAAGGTGACGCTCTGCACGTCGACCGGCTTTCCCGCGCCGTCGCCGACCGTGGCGGTCAGCTTCGTGGTGTCGTGACCGGTCGCCGGCACCGTCGCGGTCTGGTCGGCGCTCACCGAAATCGTGACGCCCGTCGGCCCACACGCGGTGGCGAGGAGCGTCGCAAGCAACGGAAACGTGATGCGGGTCATGAAGGTCCTTCGAGCGGAGACGGTCACGGAGCGGATTGAAAAAGGTATCAGAACCGCCACCCCAGAACCACCTCGGGCTGGAAGTTCAGGCCGCCGGTCAGCGGGTGCGGCGGCACGTCGCGCGCGAGCTCGGGTCCGATGAACGCGACCAGCAACAGGTGCGCATTGGGCACCGGCCGCCAGGTGATGGACGGGCCGACCAGCAGCTCGAGGGAATCGGGGTTGAAGCGGGTGTCGCGGTGGTCGACCAGCTCGAGTCGGGCTTCGCCGCCCAGCGAGAACTTCGAATCGAGCAGCGAATACGACAGGCCCACCGTCGCGCCGTACTCGGCCTCCTGTGGCCCGCCCCACAGCTCGCGTTCCCAGAAGAGGTTGGCGCCCCAGTACAGCCGCTCGCCGACCTGGCCGCCGAGCAGCAGCTTGAGCTCGAGGCGCTGCGGGGCCGCGGTGTAGCGAATCCATTCCAGGTAGAGCGTGGGGTTGCCCCACAGCACGCCCCAGTCGGCCAGGGCCCAGCGAAGTTCGACGCGCTCGCTCTCGAGCGCCACCGGCGAGGTGCCGTTGCTCTCGAAGCGGAGGTAGAGGTCGAGCTGCAGGTGGTGACCCAGGCCGAAGCTGGCCTCGTACATGGTGCGCAGGCGAACGTCGTTGCCGACCAGCGAGACTTTGGGCTCGGCCCAGACCTCGAAGGTCGCGCTGCCCGCGGGCGCGACGTACACGCGCGTCTCGGGGAAGCGGCGGCGCTCGGTCCACCCGGGCTGGTTGTACGAGCCGCCCAGCGCGCCTTCCTTCCAGCGGTCCGAGACGACGGTCGTCTGGTTGGTAGCCGGAGCGGGAGCGGGCGTCGCGACCGGAGTCGGGGTCGCTGCGCTCTGTTCGGCGGCGTCCCCCACGCCGACGACGGGTTGCGCGAAGGCCGGAATACTGGTGACCGCCAGCAGGAGGAGGACTCGCATGGCTGGGGTTCCTACGTCAGTTCAGGTGCTGCTTCACCTGGTGAGGAATGGGTTCGCCGTTTTCGCCGGGCGGTTCCGATCGGAGTCGTGCGGACCCCGAATCTGGTCGGCGAATGGGCGGAACGGGCCCCTGCCGCGCGGACGGCGGGCAGTCACCTTTCCGACGAGCGGGTCGTGCTACGACGCGCCATGGCCCGAACCCTGCTCGCCTCGACCATCGCGTTGCTCCTGTGTGCCTGCCCCGAGAAGAAGGCCGCGCCCACGGCCGCAGCGCCGCCTGCGCCCGCGCCGGTGAAGAAGGCCGAGGTCGAGTTTGGCGGCAGTTGGGCCCGCAACGGGGTGACGGCCGCGAAGGTGGTCTTCGTCGCCCAGGTCGAGCCTTGCGTACCGGTGCCCGCCAAGCCCACCCGTTTTGGCGAAGAGGTGATGAAGTCCGAAGGCACGCTCTTCGCCGAGTTCTTCATTCCGCAGGGCGCCGTCGGCCATGCCTGCCTCTACGGCTTCGACGAGGCCGGCGTGGTGGTGGCCGCCGCCAGCTACGAGAAGAACCCGGTCACCTTCCAGGGTGAGGGCGAAGTGGTGGTGGGCCCGGTGAAGCTGTCGCTGGTCAGCCTGCCGAGTCCATGAGCACCGACTGCTTCACCGCCCAGGTGACGATGAAGGTCGCCACCCAGGCCGGGCGATCGACCAGCCGGGTTCGCGCGAAGCCCACCAGCTCGTCGAAGGTGCGTACCGTCGCCGCGTAGTCGCGCAGGGCCTTCACGTCGTCGGCCAGCACCAGGTTCTTGAGCTCGGGGTAGATGATGGGCTCGTCGGCGCGCGGGTGGGCGACCAGGCGCCGCGCCGGGTCGATGCGACCGGTGACGAAGTGGCCGAAGAGCTGCTCGTAGTCCAACCGCAGCGGGTGCGCTCGATGCGGCGCAGACCACGGCCGGGCCGACAGGTCGCGCCAGGTCTCTTCGAGCTGGCCCACCACCACCTTCCACGCATACCGCTCGGAGCGCGCGCGGGCCGCCTTCGCCATCGCGTGTCGTCGCGGCTCGTCGACCGACAGCAGGCGCAGCGCGGCCTCGAGCGAGAGCGCGTCGACTTCCACCGACTGCCCCAGCACCAGATGCAGCGGGCGCTCGTAGAGCAGCGGGGCGAGCTCCGAGAGGTCGCTCCAGTCGACGCCCAGGCGAGTGGGCACGCGCACGCCCACCGTCTCGTCGACCGTGTCCTTGTAGCCGTCGAAGTCCGACACCACGCAGGGCAGCCCCGCGCCCAGCGCTTCGATGACCGACTGCCCGAAGGTCTCCTGCACGTTGTCGACCGGAGAGACGAACACGTCGGCGGCCGCCAGCAGGTGGCGCTTCTGCGCGTCGGAGAAGTCGACCTCGACGTGCACGCGGCCTTCGATGCCCAGGTGCTGGGCCAGCACCCGCAGCAGCTCGGGCGTCTGCGTGCCTTGTCGGGCACCGGCCAGCAGGAGATGGATTTCGGGGGCGTGGGGCGTGGGCGCGTGCACCAGGCGCTCGAGCACGCGCAGCAGCGGCACCAGGTCGACCTTGTCGAACTCGGTGAAGCGCGCCAACGACAGCAGCAGCAGTGCCTTCTCGGGCACGCCCAGCTTCCGTCGGGTGGCCACGCGGTCGCCACCCCGTACCGACTCGAGGTCGACGCCCAGGGGCACCACCGGCAGATTCCACCGAGGCGTCGCGCCGGTCAGGCCCCGCGCGCGGGCGGCAGCGTCGACCAGGTCGAAGGTGCGCTCCATGGTGCCGCGCCCGGCGGTGCTCGAGCAGAACAGCGCGTCGGTGTTCGAGGGCGGCACCAGCACCCACCGCGCGTGTTCCTGGTGCAGGCGGGGGTACGAGAGCGAATGGAGCTGCCCGGTGACCGGCGTGGGCTTGACCGCGTAGCGGTCGCGCAGGGCGACCAGGTCGTAGAGCCGGTCGACGTGCGAGGCGTGGTGCATCACGTCGACCCCGCCGCGGGCCAGCAGCTCGGGCAACTGCCAGGTGGTGTACACCGCCAGCCGCTCGAGCGGCACGCCCCAGCCTGCGGTGAGCGTCTCGAGCGCAGGCACGTCCATCGCTTCACCGATGAAGATGGCGACCTCGGCCATCGACCCGTGTTGGACCAGCGCGCGCAGCCACTGCGAATTGGCGACGGTGCGACCGACCAGCACGCCGCCGGGGTTCGACCACGTTCCGGGGTTGGCGAGCAGCCCGAGCGACCTCATGCCGCCAGCGTGCGGGCAACGCCCGACACGCGCAAGCGCGCACTATGCGGCACGGCGCACCTCGAGCAGCACCTCGAGCAGCTTCGCGCGGTCGATGGGCTTGGACAGGTAGCGGTCCATGCCGGCGGCCAGGCAGAGCGTGTCGTCGCCGGTCATGGCGTTGGCGGTCAGCGCGATGAGCGGGGTGTGACGACCGGTGGGCCCTTCGAGCTCGCGAATGGTGCGCGCGCATTCCAGCCCGTCCATCACCGGCATCTGCATGTCGAGCAGCACCGCGTCGAAGCGCTGGGCGTCGAGGCGCTCGAGCGCGACCTGGCCATTCACCGCATGCGTCACCACGCAGCCCAGGCGGCTGAGCATGGTGGTGGCGACCAGGGTGTTGATGGGGTTGTCTTCGGCCAGCAACACGCGCAGGCCGGTGAGCGACTGGTCGACCCGGGTCGGCGCTGACGTGTCGGCATGCTGCTCGGTGAGCGCGCGGGTCAGCGCCAGTCGCAGGTCGTTCGAGGTCACCGGCTTGCGCAAGGTGCTCACCGGGCGCGCGCCCAACGTCTCGGGCAAGGCGGGGGCGCGGGTCGACGTCAGGCAGACCACCGGCACGCCGGGGGGCAGGGCTTCCACGAAGCGGGTGAAGGGCCCTTCGTCGAGCGAGGCCGTGAGGTCGAGCACCGCCACCTGTGGTGTGGCGCGGGTGTCCACGGCGCCGAGGCCTTCGAGCGCCCGGGCGACGATGGCGCGGCTCTTCGGGTCCGAGCCGAAGACGGCGACCGCGAGCTGGTCGAACGGCGCGGGCTCGTCGCGGCCCGAGCGGGGCAAGCGCAGCGTGGCGTCGAAGCGGCTGCCCTGGCCGGGTTGGCTCGAGGCGACCAGGTCTCCGCGCATGCGCCGCGCGAGCTCGCGGCAGATGGTGAGGCCCAGGCCCGTGCCGCCGAAGCGCCGGGTGGTGCTGGTGTCGGCCTGGCTGAAGGGCTGGAAGATGGTCTCGAGCTTGTCGGGGGCGATGCCGATGCCAGTGTCGCTGACGCTGAAGACCAGCCGCGGCTCGGTGTCGTGACGGGCAGGCGTGTCGCGCCACACGTCGAGGCGCACGTGGCCCTGCTCGGTGAACTTGAGCGCGTTGCCCAGCAGGTTGGTGAGCACCTGCCGCACCCGCACCGGGTCGCCCCGCACCAGGTCGGGCACGTCGGGGGCCACGTCGACCAGCAGGCTGAGCCCGCGCTCGTCGGCCTTGGGGGTGAGCACCACCGCGGTGTCGCGCACCACGTCGCGCAGCGAGAAGGGAATGTCCTCGAGCGCCAGCTTGCCGGCTTCGATCTTCGAGAGGTCGAGAATGTCCCCGATGATGGCCAGCAGGGTGTTGGCCGAGCCCTGCGCCGAGCGCAGCAGTTCGCGGGTGTCGGCCGGCAGGTCGGCGTCGAGCGCGAGCGAAATGAGCCCCATCACCCCGTTCATCGGGGTGCGGATCTCGTGGCTCATGTTGGCCAGGAACTGCGACTTGACCCGCGAGGCCTCTTCGGCGCGGCGCAACGCGCCCTCGCGTTCCTGCTCGGTGCGCAGCCGCACGGTCACGTCTTCGGTGATGCCGACCACCCAGCGCGGCCGGCCGGCGTCGTCGAACACCGGCACCTTGATGGTGTGGATCCACCGGTCGACGCCGCCCACCGAGACGAAGTTCAGTGGAGCCAGGTCGACCGCCTGCCGCGAGTCCACGGCACGTCGATCCGACTCCTCCATGGCGAGGCCGACCTGGTCGCCGTAGACCTCGCGGGTGGACAGCCCGACCACCTCGTCCGGCGCGTGCCCGAACAGCTCGCCGCACTTGGGGTTCCACAGCACGAAGCGCCCGAAGCTCTGGGGGTCGGCGGACTTCACGAAGACCCCGACTGGCAGGTTGCGCTGAATGGTGTCGAGGAAGCCATTGGCCTGCTCGAGCTTGTTCTTCAGTTCGGTGGATGCCAGCTCGGCCAGGCGGGTGGCGGTGACGTCAGTGCTGATGGCGAGCAGCAGCGGCTCGCCCGAGTCCGACAGAATGCGGCGGCGGATCGACTGGAAATAGCGGGTGGCCTGCCCGGGTGGCGTGAAGGTCAGCTCCGAGGTGGACTCCTCGCCTGTCGTCAGGACCTGGTCGTCGATGGCCTGGTAGCGATGGACCTCGGCGGTGTTCGCGTGGAGGTCGCGGACGTTGTGCCCCACGAGCTGTTCGGCAGTCAGGTGGTAGAGCGCGGCCATCGCCCCGTTGGCGAAGACGATGGTGCCGTCGGCGCGCTTGGCGTGAATGGGGCCGGGGCAGGCGTCGAGAATCGCGCGCAGCAGCGTGAGCTGGGGAAGCCCTTCGATCGCCTGAGGAAGCCCCGAAGCCGTCACTGATCAAGCGTAAGCAGCGCCCGCTCAGCCCGCGACCCGAACGCCGTCGTCAGATTCCTGACGCGCTGACCGGTGCCAAACAGCCGGTCCCACAGCGAGCAGGTGCCACCGAAGTTCACCGCTCCCCCGGGCGCGGTCTCGAGGTGGTGTGCTCGGTTGGGGTCAGTACCCTTCGAGGGGCCCGAAGCGCATTCGCGTGCGCTGCTCCTGCATCAGGTCTTCGAGCGCCTGTTCGAGCTCGAGCTGTTTGCGGTGGTCGACCTTGGTGATGGTGACCGGGTGCACCTCGAGGGCGTCGTCGTCGTCGCCGAGGCCAGGCCCCGAGCTCGCGCCCGCCACGTCCGAGACCACCAGCGCGGCCAGCATCGAGAAGGAGCTGACCATGGCCAGCACTCCGGCCGAGATCTGCAGCACGCGCGTTCGCGAAGGGCTCATGACCCATCAACGGGCACCGGCCACGATCGATCTGGTTCAGCGCCGAAGCTGTTCGAACAGGTCGTCGAGCTTCGCTTCCCCGTCGAGCGTGGCCCGCAGGTCGACCTTCACGTCCACCTGACCGCGCTCGTCGCGCTCGAAGCGAAGCCATTGACCGGCCTCGACCTTCGGCAACAGCGTCCTGGGCACGCGGGCGCCGTCGACCAGGGCATGGCGGCCCTGCAGGCCGTCGACCCGCCGAAAGGCCACCGAGCCCCAGGCGAACATCACGCCCACGTCCATTCCGCTGGCCTCCAGGTCAGAAACCCGTGGAACCGCCGTCACTTGCGGGGCGAGACGAAGACGCGCTGAAGGTCGAACACCGGACACGAAGAGGTTGTCGCACCGTGTCCTACAAAGTTGTCGGAAAGTGTCCTAGTTGGGTGCCATGGCTGACACGAACGCGCCGAAGCAGCAGAACCAGAAGCAGGGTGGCAAGGGCAACGAGCTGAAGCTGCCCACGCGGGCCGAGAACTTCTCCGACTGGTACAACGACCTCGTCAAGCGGGCCAAGCTCGCCGACAACTCCGACGTGCGCGGCTCGATGGTGATTCGGCCCAACGGCTACGCGCTCTGGGAAAACATGCAGCGCGTGCTCGACGGCATGTTCAAGGACACCGGGCACCAGAATGCGTACTTCCCGGTGCTCATTCCCGAGGCGTACCTGGCGAAGGAAAAGAAGCACGTCGCCGACTTCGCCCCGCAGGTCGCGGTGGTGACCCACGCCGGTGGCAAGGCGCTGCCCGAGGGCGAGCGCTACGTCATTCGACCCACCAGCGAGACCATCATCAACCGCTCGTTCACCAACTGGGTGCAGAGCTACCGCGACCTGCCGCTGCTCATCAACCAGTGGGCCAACGTCATTCGCTGGGAAATGCGGCCGCGCCTGTTCCTGCGCACCACCGAGTTCCTCTGGCAGGAAGGCCACACCTGTCACGTCGACGAGGCCGACGCCCAGGCCGAGACGCTGCGCATGCTCGACGTCTACGAAACCTTCGCGCGCGACTACATGGCCATGCCGGTCATCAAGGGCCAGAAGACCGAGAGCGAGAAGTTCCCGGGCGCGGTGCGCACCTATTCCATCGAAGCGATGATGCAGGACAAGAAGGCCCTGCAGGCCGGCACCTCGCACATGCTGGGCCAGAACTTCGCCAAGATGTTCGACACGATGTACCAGTCGAAGGAAGGCAAGAAGGAATACGTCTGGCAGACCTCGTGGGGCGTGAGCACCCGGCTCATCGGCGCGCTCATCATGACCCATTCCGACGACGCGGGGCTGGTGGTGCCGCCCAGGCTCGCGCCCACCCACCTGGTCATCGTCATCATCGGCCGGACGCCCGAAGAGCGCGGCCCGGTGCGTGAGAAGGCCCACACCATGGCCGCCGAGGCGAAGAAGGTCGGCATTCGCGTGCTGGTCGACGACGACGAGACCAAGGGCCCGGGCTTCAAGTACGCCGAGTACGAGCTGCGCGGCGTGTGCGTGCGCGCCGAGCTGGGCCCGAAGGACCTGGCGCAGAACCAGGTCACGCTGGTGCGCCGCGACGTGAAGGAAAAGGTCGCGGTCAGCATCGACCAGGCCATCGGCAAGGTCAGCGAGATGCTCGAGGGCATGCAGCAGGACCTGCTGGCCCGCGCCACCGAGCACAAGAACGCCAACACCTTCGAGGTCAACACGCTCGAAGAGCTCAAGGACAAGGCCGGCAAGGGCTTCCTGCTCATGCACTGGGACGGCACGCCCGAGACCGAAGCGCGCATCAAGGAGGAGTTCGGCCTGACCACCCGCAACCGGCCCTTCGATTTGAAGCAGGAGCCGGGCAGGTGCATCATGACCGGCAACCCCTCGGCTGGCCGCATCGTGTTCGCGACGGCATACTGAGCGCACCATGCGCGTGCTCCTTTTGGTCGGCCTGGCGTGTCTGTGCGGTGCGTGCGGGCCGCTGAGCCCGGTCGGCCGTGATGCCGGCGCGGGAGGGGGCGGGGGCGCGTCGACGGGTGGTGGCTCGGCGACGGGCGGCTCGTCGGCGACCGGTGGCGGTTCGGCCTCCACCGGAGGCGGGTCCTCGGCGACGGGCGGTGGTTCGGCCACGGGCGGTGGTTCGTCGACCGGTGGCGGAAGTGCGACGCTGCCGGAGTTCTCTTTCGTTCGCATGACCCTGCAGCCCGACCCCGGTTCGCAGGCTGACTTCAGCGTGACCGGGCTGGCGAAGCGCGCGAACGGCGAGCTGTGGGCGGTGTTCGCCAACGGGCAAATCTACGTGGCCCCCGCGGGCTCGAACGTGTTGTCGCTGCTGCCCGGTCAGCCCGCCAACCCCGGCGTCAGCGCCACGCCCATCGACGTCGCGGCGACCAGCACCGGCGTCTACGTGCTCACGCAGGGCGGTGCGCTGGCCTGCAGCTCGGGCTGCGCCACGTTCGCCGACTTCGTGCCCGCGGGCACCCTCAGCGGTACCGAGAACGGGCAGGGCCTGTGTTCGAACGGCACCCGGGTGGCCTTCATCACCCAGGACAATTCGTTCACCGGGCTGTGGACGTTGAGCGGCTCGACCTTCACCCGGCAGTTCGCCGACCTCGGCGTGGCGCGCGGGTATTCGTGCTTCATGGCGGCCAACGGCGATGTGTTCGTGCCCGGGGACGACGCGGCCATCGCGGTCGCGTTCGGCGCCATGGGTGGGGCGACCACCCAGGCCATTACCTTCGGGAGCAACCCGGCCGCGAGCTGGCGCTCGGTCACCATTGGAAGCGCCGGCGGGTTCGTGGTGGGCGGCGGTTCGGGGCTGCGGGTCGCGGTGCAGAGCGGTTCGCAGTGGGTCGACCAGCAGCCCGACACGACCGGCTCGCTGATGAGTGCCGTGGCCACCGCCGGTTCGGACGTCTACGCGGGGCAATTCACGAACTCGAGCGCCAGCACGGCGCCCGCGCTCTTCAAGTGGAACGGGTCGCGGTTCGTGCCCCTGGCCACCCAGCCGTCACCGGCCTTCGACGTGACCATCGCCCTCGGGGTGAGCGCGCACGAAGTGTATTTCGGCGGGCCACAGCGTGGGTTCGGTGGGTACGTCGTGATGCACGGGACGCGCTGAGGCGCGCTCCAACGCCAGTCCGCCGGCCTCGCAGGTGGGGTGGTCGATTTGGTGGCAAGGTGCCTTCGGGGCCGACACTGAGCTGCTCGCCGCCTGGCCCTGCAGTTCGTCGTCCCGCACGCCGAAACGCCACACCCTGGGAGGCCCCGCATGGACGAGCACCTCACCGGCGGCGACCTGGTGCGCCGCGCGTCACGCACCCAGTTCACCGCGCTGGTGGGCAACGTCGTCATGGTGGTGCCGCTGGCCCTGGCCATCGACGCGGTGGTGTGGCTGGTGCGCGGGCATCACGTGCTCGACGCCGCGGCGGCCACGTCACTGGTGCGCGCCCACCAACCCTTCACCAGCGGCACCTTCGTCTGGGCCGCGACCACCGCGGTCTGGTTGTGGGCCGCCAGCCTCCTCGCCGGCGGGGTCGAGAACTGGTTCATCGTGCGCGAGCTGCCAGGAGCCATCGCGTCGAACCGCGTCTTGCGCCGCTTCATCGGCCCCACGCGCGCGCAGACCCTGTCGCGTCGGTTGGAGGGCGCCATCAGCGGGCTGGGCGGCAACGTGGGGTTCGGCCTGTTGCTGGGCTTCATGCCGGTGCTCGTCGGTCTGTTCGGCATTCCGCTCGAGGTGCGGCACGTGACCTTCGTGGCCGGTCAGTTGGTCTTCGCGGTGCTCTCGCTGGGGCCGCTCTCGCTCGCTGGTGGCGACGTGCTGGCGGCGGTGGCGGTGGTGCCGGTGGTGGGGCTCATCAACTTCGCGGTCAGCTTCCTGCTGGCGCTGGTGGTGGCGCTGCGGGCACGCGGGCTGGGGAACCGGTGGTTGCTGCGGCTGGGGCGCGCCGTGGCGGCCGAGCTGGTGCGGCGACCCGGGGCCTTCTTCCTGGCGCCGCCAGACCAGAAGGTCTGAGGGTCACGGCTCGCGCGTGAGCGCCTCGGCGTCGTGCATCAGGTACTCGACCGAGGTGGCCTCGTTGAAGCGATAGAAGCCGCGCACCCGCAGGTGCTTGTCGACGAGCACGAAGTAGCTGGAATGGGCGAGCGTCTTCAGGTCCTTCCCGTCGCCGCGATCGAGCGTCTGCAGCAGGCCCTTCGAGATGGTCTGCTCGAGCACCTCGACGGGCGCGGTGACGAACGACCAGCGCTCGGGCTCGGCCTGGTACTTCCGGGCGTAGTCGGCGAGCACCTGCGGCGTGTCGTGCTCGGGGTCGACGGTGAAGCTGACCAACTGCAGTGAGGGCAGGCGCCGCGCGCTGAGGGCCTGCACGCCCGCCATCTTCGCGGTGAAGGTGGGGCAGATGTTGGGGCAGCGAGTGAAGACGAAGTTGGCCACCCACACCGAGCCTTCGAGCGAATGCTCGGTGAAGGCCGTGCCGTCCTGCCTGGTGGCCGCGAAGGCGGGCACGGTGGCGATGACCGGTGGCACCTCGGGCCGCCCAGTGAGCGAGCCCGAGTTCGGCTTGGCGACCAGAATGAGCGCTCCGGCGGTCAGCAGCGCCATGCCGATGGCGCCTACCGAGAGCAGGTACACCAGCTTCTGCCGACTGCTGGGTGTCGCTGCCGCGTCAGTCACTTCCCGGCGGCCGACGACTTCTTGAGCGACCCCAGCACGCGGTCGATCCACCGGTGGCTGATGCCGAAGTTGGCGTCGGGATCACCGAAGTGGTGCATCAGGTGATGCGCCCGCAGGTTGCGGCCCCACTGGGTCAGGGGCTCGCGGTTGTGGGTCGACCAGTGGGTGAAGTCGTACCAGAGGTAGCCGCTGACCAGGCCCGCCCACCAGGGAATGGTGAGGTCGGGGCGGTGCAGCAGCCACGCGCCACCCCAGATGGCCGACGCGAGGCCGATGCTCACGGCCAGCGGCATCACCAGCCGGGTGTCGTCGTCGGGGTACTTGTGGTGGAAGCGATGCGCCGAGGCGCCGGTGAACAGCAGCACCGTCTTGCCGGGGCCGTCGCCCAGGTGGAAGACCTTCTTGTGAATGAAGTACTCGAGCACCTGCCAGGTCAGGAAGCCCATCGGGAACATCGCCGCGAACTCGGCCGGCGAGCTCGTGTGGTCGAGGAGGTTCGACGCCGACACGTAGATCACGATGGGGATCCACAAGACGAACGGCGCGGCCGGGTGAACCTTCGAGAAGAACTCGAAGAAGTTGCTCTCGAACATGCGACCGCGCTGGTGGCGAATGTAGTCCTTCATGGCGCGTGTGCTCTAACCGAAGGCCGCCGCCCGCGCAAACGCACAAGCCCCCGTCTTTACACGCGTCAAGGAGTGGCTGAAGGCCTCGGGCCGGCGTGCCGAAGCGTCCTTCGAGGGAAGGGGGAGCTCGTCATGCGCGAAGCCCAGGTCGAAGACTTCGATGGCTCGGTCGGCGAGGCCATGTCGCGCCACGCGTGCGGGGCGGTGCTGCTGCTGGAAGTCGTGCCTCCCTGGCCGCTGCAGGTGCTGTGGCTGGAAGAGCAACTGCATGCGCTCGCGCCCGGTTGCGTGTTGCACCACGCGGGCGATTCGGTGTTGGCCGCGCTGCTGCCCGAGGTCGGCCTGGCCGAGGCCTACACGCTCAACGAGCGGTTGGCGCACCGGGCGCTGGTGCACCGCCTGCAAGTGCTCGTGGGGCTGGCCTCGTGGCCGGTGCAGGGCTCGAGCCCGATGGACGTGGTGGCGGCGGCTGCGGCGTCCTTGCTCGATGCGCACGCGAGCCACCAGAGCCAACTGGGAGACGAGGTGCTCATCGACCTCGACGGGCTCTCGGTGGCCCTGGGCAGCGCGGGCGAATTGCTCACCGGGTGACGGGCGGGCCGAGCGCAATCGGCGCGCGCGTGGCCGGGCTTCGCGTTAGACGGGCGGCATGTCCGTTTCCACCGTGTTCGACGAGAAGCGCTGGCGCCCGGTCGAGGGCTTCGCCTTCAAGGACCTGACCTTCCACCGCGCCATCGACCAGGGCACCGTACGCATCGCCTTCGACCGGCCCGAGGTGCGCAACGCCTTCCGCCCGCGCACCGTCGACGAGTTGTCGCGCGCGCTCGAGGCCACGCGCTTCATGACCGACGTGGGCTGCTTGCTCATCACCGGCAATGGCCCCTCGCCGAAGGACGGCGGTTGGGCCTTCTGCTCGGGTGGCGACCAGCGCATTCGCGGGAAGGACGGCTACCAGTACGCCCCCGAGGACAAGGCGCTCGACCCGGCCGGGTTGGGGCGGCTGCACATTCTGGAAGTGCAGCGGCAGATTCGCTTCCTGCCCAAGGTGGTCATCGCGGTGGTGCCCGGGTGGGCGGTGGGTGGCGGGCATTCGCTGCACGTGGTGTGCGACCTGACCATCGCCAGCCGCGAGCACGCGGTCTTCAAGCAGACCGACGCCGACGTGGCGAGCTTCGACTCGGGCTACGGCTCGGCGTTGCTGGCGCGGCAGGTGGGCCAGAAGCGCGCGCGGGAAATCTTCTTCATCGGGCGCAACTACTCGGCGCAGGAGGCGTTCGAGATGGGCATGGTGAACCTGGTGGTGCCACACGAGCGCCTCGAGGCCGCCGCGCTCGAGTGGGCCGCGGAAATCAACACCAAGAGCCCCACCGCCATCAAGATGCTCAAGTACGGGTTCAACCTTCCCGACGAGGGCCTGGTCGGGCAGCAGTTGTTCGCGGGAGAGACGACCCGGCTGGCCTACGGCACCGAGGAGGCGAAGGAAGGGCGAGACGCCTTCGTGCAGAAGCGGAAGCGGAACTTCACGAAGTTCCCGTGGACGTATTGAAGAGCGTCACCCGCCGAGGTTGTGCGAGACGAGGCTGAAGTTCGCCCAGGTGATGAGCCCGAGCGCGAAGGCCGAAATCACCAGGACCGGCCACGACGAGCCGGGCTTGCGCCAGCGCACCAGGAGCACGCAGAGCGTCAACAGCAGCGTCACCCCGGTCTGAAGGCCCAACGAGAAATGCAGCGCGTCGTCACGCGTGGTCCACCCGTTGGGGCGCCAGGCCGCGTCGAAGTGCACGGCCACCCGCTCGGGCAAATGACTCCAGGCCCGCCACCACTTGAAGGCGACCGCCGCGGGGCCGAGCCACAGGAGCGCCACCACTGCCGAGAAGCTGTCCATGGGGGGCACTTGAACCCGAATGCGATGGGCGCGGTAGGTCGCTGTCGTTGGGGGCGTCTGCGTACCGCTTCCCTCGTGCGCCGAGGTGGCGCCCGGCACCCACCTCACTCCGCGCGGGGCGACCTCCAGGCGGGCCACGTTCGGCCCGTCGTGGGCCGCTCAGAAGCCGAACCGCGAGAGGAATCGGCGGAGCGCGCTGGGCGAAGCCGCCTTCGGCTCTCCGGCGCCTGCGGCTGACGGCGGCGGCCCGACCGGGGTCACCTCGGTGTGCGGCCGGGCCGCCGAGCGCAGTCGCTCCTCGGCCCGACTGCGGGCGTCGTCACCCGAGAACAGCCGCGACTCGAGCGTCACCTCGGCCGAGCCCGCGGCGCGAATCGCCACCACCCCTCCGCGGGCGCCGTTGCCGAGCAGATAGCCCACCGTCAGCGTGGCCCCCGGCGGCAGCTTCGGCCCCAGCACACGCAGGGCCTCGGTCGCGCGATCGTCGCCCCACGCTGGGCTCTGCATCGGGTCTTCCAGCGCGAACCACACCTCCACGCTCTTCAGCTTCGGCCAGCACGGGAGCGCCACCGAGCCCGCCAGGTCCGAGCCCGCGCGTTCGATGAGCAGCGTCTCGACGCCTTCGAGCGTCGGGCTCCACGGCATCGACGAGGTGACGGCTCCCCGCAGGCCCAGGGTGCGGATTGGCGCCGAGAGCCCGCTGCGCTGGAGCGCGAACAGTCCCGCCTCGTTCACCCCCGTCAGCTCGGTCAGCCCGCGCATCGCCTTCGAGAAGAGCTGCTCGCTGCTCGCCACGTGAAGCGCCTCGACCACCGCCCAGTCTTCGAGCCCGGCCAGCCGCTCGGCGTCCTCCACGTCGTCGAACCACGCCACCACCCGTGATGGAAAGGGCCCCCGCGCGAAGCGCGCGCCCCACAGCGACACCACGGGCTGGAGCGGCCCCACCCACGAGCGCCCGTGCAGCCGGGCGAGCTCGTCGCGGCGCGCCCTTGCCTCGGGGGTTGCGGGCTCGTCGAACGAGAGGGCACCGAACTCCCCTCGCACGTCGCCGCGCTCGAGCCAGTGGTCCACCAGCACCCGCCGCGGGCCCGGGTCAAGAGGTCGTGCGTACACCGCGTCGAGCAGTGGTCGCTCGTCGTCGGCCCACGGCGGGCGAACGGGCTCGGGCTTCGGCGGGTCGGTCTCGTCCCAGGTCTCCTCGTCGCGCGTCTGCGCCACCCGGTCGTTGTCCAGCCAGGGTCGCACCAGGCCGAAGACCAGCTCGAACTCGACCGTACCGCCCGCCCCGCGCCGCGCGATGGCGATGGGGTCGACCAGCGCGGAGTCACCTTCACCACCGCCCCACTCGGCGCAGAAGGCGCTCCAGGCGAAGACCGCCTCGGTGTTCGAGTCGAGCTCGCCGTAGCCCAGCGAGGCGTCGCAGCGGTTGCACCTCGATTCGCCCGGCACTGGAGCTTCGTACGTGCAGCGGTGGGGCCAGTCGGGCTCGCGGTCGGGGAAGGCGAAGAGGCTCTCGTGCACGGCGTCGGCGGCTTCGTCCGCGAAGTACTGGCTGACGCCCAGGACCACCGACTGCAGCCGCGGGTTCGCCTCGAGGCACTTCGCTGCGACCTGCTCGAAGCTCGCCAGCGAGCGGGCCCTCAAGGCGACGACCTCGGTGTAACGCGGCTCGGTCATGAACGGTCCTGGTCGAAGAGCGCCACCTGGGCGCGTCGCGCGTCGGCAGGCGAGCGGTGCAGGTACGACTCGACGATGACCGGCGTGCCGCCACGAAGCTTTGCGCGGGCCCATTCGAGCCCGAAGGTCTCGGCGGTCAGCGGTTGGTGCGCGTCGGTACGTCCGTCGTTCTTCGACACGTGCACCTCGACCACCCGCGCGTAGTCCTGCAGCCGCCGCCAGGTCGCCTCACCCAGCACCCCTGCTTCGCGCTGCAGGAACACGTGCGACACGTCGACCGCCAGGGGCAGGCCGCGCGACATCGCGGCCTCCAGTTCGCTTCCGCTGCCGAGGGCGTAGCCCGGGTACATCGTCTCGAGCACCGGGTGCTCGGCGTCGAAGAACGTCGCCGCGGCCGGGTGCGTGCGCTGCGGCGGGTGCACCGAATCGCTGCTCACCGCGCATCGCCCGTCGTCGCGCCAGACCGCGTGGCGCGCGTGGGTGAACGAGAAGCCGTGATGGGTGCGGGTTCGCACCGCCGCCACCCGCTCGGCGAAGCGCGGGGTGGGGTGGTTGCCCGGCGTCAACTGCACCCCGTCGGGCCCCAACGCGAGCAGCTCGTCCAACGCCCCACTCATCGGGCGACCCTGCAGGCAACTGAGCGCGAGGTAGAGCATGGTGGCCCCGTACGCTGCCACACCCTGGGCCACTTCGGGGTCGCGCGCGTCAGGCGGCCTTGTCTGCGCTGACCTGCGCGTCGGCCGCGGTGACGAACGAGAAGCGGAAGCAGGTGCCCTGGCCTCGCCTCGAGACGACGTCGATGGTGCCGCCGAGCGAATCGACCACCCGTCGCACCGCCCCCATGCCGACCCCGCGCCCCGAGAGGTCGGTGACGTTCTCGCGGGTGCTCACGCCCTCGGCGAAGATGAGCGCGGTCAGCTCGGCGGTCGAGCTCGCCGGCAGGCCCTTGCGGCGCGCGACCTCGGCCAGCGCCTCGAAGTCGATGCCCTGGCCGTCGTCTTCCACCTCGATGACGAACCCGGTGGCGGTCTCCTTCGCGCGCATCGCGATGGTGCCGGCCGCCGGCTTGCCACTGGCCAGCCGCTGCTCGGTGGGCTCGAGGCCGTGGTCGACGGCGTTGCGCACCACGTGCACGAAGTTCGACCAGAACTCGCCATACCGCTCGGGCAGGCGCAGCCCGTTCGCTTCGACGGTGACGGTGAGCTCGCCGCGCCCAAGGCGCGTGGCGAGGGCTCGGGCCTGGTTCGCGGCGCGCTCGAGCGGCAGTTGTACCGGTTCCTGCGTCAGCGCCTGCACCCGGGCCCGAATGGCCTCGGTGCCGGGCACTGACCGCAGCCGGGCCAGCACGTCTTCGAGGTCGGCGTTCGAGAGCTCGATGGCACCTCGCGAGGCTCCGCTGACGAAGGCCAGGCGGTGCTCGAAGGCCGCCCACGCGCTCTCGAGCCGTCGCCGGTCGACGTCGTCGAACTGCCCTTCGGCGAGTCGGTCTTCGAGCTGGTGCACCAGCCGCGAGAGGCTCTCGAGCCCGTGCACCGCCGAGATGCCCTTGAGGGTGTGCAGGTCGCGCGCGAGTGAGGCCGACTGCTGGGCGCAGATCTGCTTCACCAGCCGCGCGGCCTCGGCGATGAAGGTCGCCACCCCGCGGCGGTCTTTCGTGAGCGCTTCGATCAACCGCAACAGATCGCTGCCAACCGCTTCGGCGCGCTGCCGCTCGAGCTCGGCGGTGATGTCGCTGAGCACCACCAGCCACTTGAGCACCACCTCGCCGTCCTTGAGCGCCGTGTAGTCGAGGCGCCAGGTACGAGCGCCCTGCTCGAGCGTGTGGGGCAGTTGGTCGACGCACAGCTCGAAGGGCATCACCCCTTCGCGCAGCTCGGCCCACGCCAGCTCGAGCCAGGCGCCTGCCTTGGGGTCCACCGCGGCGATGGCCCCCCACAGCGTCGCACCGCCACCCGCGAAGAGCCGGGCCCCGACCGCCGAGCGTTCTTCGAGCAGCCGCCCGTCGGGCGCCACGGTGACGATGGCCTGCTCGACGGTATCGAGCACCAGCCGCATGTCGCGGTTCTTGCGCGCGATGGCCCGCGCCAGCAGCAACACCACCAGCACCGCCGCGCCGATGCCCACCAGCGAGATGAGCCCTGCCTTGAGCACCAGGCCCGAAACCTCGGCCCGAACCCGGTCGGTCTTGAACCCGACCAGCACGGCGCCCACGGGCTTGCCGGCGGCGATGACCGGCAGGCTCACCTCGACCACGCCCTCGAGTTCCTGTTCGCGCATCTCGTCGGGGGTCACGAAGCGCGCGTCCCGGGCGGCCCGCGCTTTGGCGTCGCCGCGGTAGCCCAACACCGTGCCGTCGGCCTTGCGTGCCAACGCGTACTCGAAGTCGGGGTCGGTCGCGACGTAGCCCAGGCCTTCGCCGACGGCCTGCGCGTCATCGAAGGCGATCGAGGGCCCGACCACGTCGACCATCAGACGGCCGACCGCCTGCGCTTTGGCCGACAGGCCGTCCATCAGCGCATGGCGCTCGGTGGCGATGGTGAGAGCGACTGGGCCAGCATCGCCGCGAGCAGCGGCGCCAGGCACCCCACCACCAGCTTGACGAGGACCCCCCGGCCCACGGTCGTCAGCTCCCGACGGTGACGATGGCGAGCGCGGGGTCCTTCGCGGCGGCGGCCGAGACCACGCCGATGCCGCCGGGGGCCTCCTTGATCTTCGCGATGACCTCGGCGTCGCTCTCGGCCGACACCGTCTTGTTCATGTCGCCCTTGAAGACCTCCTGCTTGATCTTCGAGGCCAGCAACTTGGGCGCGACGCCGAAGATCGAATCGGCCAGCCAGGCGAACGCCGGGTTGGACTCGCCCTGCAGCACCACCACCACCGCGTTGCCGCTGAACTCGCGAACCTTGCCGGTGAAGGCGCCTCGGAGGTCGGCCTTGCTCACCGTACCGCCGCCCGACTTGGCGTTGCGAACCACCACGAAATCGTCGGCCCGGGCCTGCGTTGCGACCACCAGAGACAGCGAAAGGAGAAGCGCAATTCGATTCATGACGTGGCTCCTTTCAGAAAGCGAAGGCGAGCTGCAGGGTGCCGGTGAGGCGGTCGGTGCTGCCCGCCGCGCCGTGGTGGAAGTATTCACCCTGGGCTTTGAACGCCAGATTTTCGTTGATCATCCACCGGACGCCGGCAGCCACGCCCAGCCCGTCGCCCAGGGCCGACTGCGTGGCGAACACCGGGTCGCCGCCCGAAGGGAAGTGCTCGAATTCGCCTCTCACGAAGGGCGTGACTTCGTTGATGACGTACCCCACCTCGGCCAGGGCCGCGAGCGTCCACCCGTCGAAGCGGTTGCCGTCGAGCAGGTGGTGGAACGCGTAGCCTTCGACGATGAGGTGCAGGTTGTGCTCGAAGTACGCCACGTGCGCGCCGTAGATCTGCTCGAGCCCCCAGGTCTTCGCCGCGGTGTCGTTCTGCGACGGGTCCACGCCCGTCAGCGTCAGGCGGTCGACCATGAAGTTCACGCCGACGATCAGGCCCTCCGCCGCGCCCAGCGGTTCCAACCGCAGCCGCACGTTGAGCGCCTTGCCCTGGTTGATGTCGAAGAGGTTCGCCAGGTCGCTCAGCGTGCCCTGGCGACCGTTGGCCAGGTCGATGTCGAAGCGCAGCCGCGCCGCCGAGCCCAGCTCGAAGCGCCCGTCGGCGTGCAGCCCGACCGAGTGCGCGGGAATGAGGCCGCCCGAGTCTTCGAAGTCGACGATGCCCGGCCGGTACACCGGCACCATGAAGTACGCGCCGTGGTGAATGGCGTCGTTGTAGTAGCCCAGCGCGGTGTGGAATCGCCCGGCCCGCACCCGCAGCCAACTGGTGATCTGGTAGCCGATTTCCACGCGCTCGATGTCGACCGCGAAGGCGTTGGTCTCGTGGCTGACCTCGAACATGATTTCCGTCAGGAACGTGACGCGGTCGATGGTGTGCGTGGCGAAGAGCTCGAGCCGCGGCACCGCGAAGGTGTTGGTGACGGCGCCTTCCTTGTTCACCCGGAAGTCCACGTCTCCGTAGAAGCTGATGGGCACCTCGGCCTGGGCTGCCAGTGCCGACAGACAACCGAGGGCGAGGGCATAGCGGGTCAGTCGTTTCATGGTCACACTCCTGCGTTTCATGGTCACACTCCTGTCGCTGGTGAGCAGCGGTCCCCCGATGATGCAGTCGCGGTGCCACGGGCTGATCCACCGCAACTCTCGCGGTTTGCGCCGCGCGCCCCGTGGGTCGGCGGAAACCTGTCGGGCGAACCGTCGTTTCAGTTCTGGGAAGCGTCGTTTGTCGTGAAGCCGCGCGGGCGGGTCGATAGTGTTGGTCGATGGTGGCTCTCGCGCTCCTCACCTCGCTGGCGCTCGCACAGGCCTCGCCCGCGTTGCCCTCGATGACCGTGCGCGACGAAGACGGTGCCGGGTTCGCGCTCTCGTCGCTCGCGGGCAAGCCCGTGGTGCTCACCATGGCCTACACGAACTGCAAGACGCGCTGCCCGATGACCATCAACGCCATGAAGAAGGTCGAGGCCAGCTTCGTCGCCGCTGGCGTACCGGTGCAGGTGGTGGTCATCACCCTCGACCCGCACAACGACTCGCCCGAGAAACTCAAGGCGACCAGGGCGGTGCGCAGCCTGGGGCCGCAGTGGCACCTGCTGGTCGCTTCCGACGAGCAGACCACCCAGTTGCTGGCCAGTCTGCAGGTCAAGGCCCGCCGCGACGACTTCCACATCGATCACGAGGCGAAGGTCTTCGTCTTCGATTCGCAGCTCTCGTTGCGCACGCAGTATTCGGGGTGGAAGTTCGACGTCGACGAGCCGGTGCGCTTGCTGGCCGAGAAGCGCCCCTGACGCGAAGAGTTGCGAGGCGACGGCGAACCGCGTTACCCACGGCCGCATGAGCCAGGCGAGCGTGACCGAAGGCCTCGTGTGTCGACCGAACATCTCTGCCGCCGGGCGCCGTATGCGTACGCGGGTGGGCGTGGTGGCCACCGTGGTGGGGCTGGGCCTGGCGGTCGGCTTCGCCGCGCTGCACGTCGGCTGGGCCTGGCGCGCGGTGGTGTTCCTGCCGGCGGCCACGGCGGCGGTGGGCTTCCTGCAGGCGCGCCGTCACACCTGCCTCAAGCACGCCGCCGCCGGCACCTTCGAGCACGACGACCTGTCGGCCACGCCGGCTCCGGCCGACGAGGTCGCTGCCAGTCGGGCGGTGGCCGCCGGCATCACGCGTGATGCGGTGATGGTCGGGCTGGCCAGCGCGGCGCTCTCGATGGGGTCGGCCTTCGTCGTCGGCTAGAGCGCGCGCGCGGCGTCAGCCGATTCGAGCGGCTCGAAGCCCGGCGCCAGGTGGAACTGCGAGACCGCGTCGATCAACGACTGCGCTTCACCCGACAACCCGCGTGCCGCCTCGGCGGTGCGCCCCACCACGCTGACGCTCTGCTGCGTCGAGCGGTCGATGTCGGTGACCGCGGTGCTGGCCTGCGAGAGCGCCTGCTCACGCGTGGCGCTGGTGATGTCGCTGACCAGCGAGGCCAGCCCCTGCGCGGCGGTCACCACCTGCGCCACCACCACCTCGGCGCCATCGGCGGCGTGCGCCGATTCCTGAATCGAGGCCGTGGTGTCCCGCACCAGCCCTTTGATTTCCTTCGCCGCAGTCGCCGACTTGAGCGCCAGCGTGCGCACCTCGTTGGCCACCACCGCGAACCCGCGCCCCTGGTCGCCGGCGCGCGCGGCCTCGACGCTGGCGTTGATGGCCAGCAGGTTGGTCTGGAAGGCCAGCTCGTCGATGAGGTCGCTCATCTCGCCGATGCGCCCGGCGTTGGCCCGCGCGGTCTTCATGGCCTCGGCCACCCGATGCATGGCCTGCCCGCCGGTCGACGCCAGGTCGGCGGTGTCGCGCGCGCGCGCGTCGACGGTGCGCGCGGTCTCGGCGTTGGCCTTCACGGTGCTCGACAGCTCTTCGATGGTCGACGACGTCTCTTCCAGCCGGGCCACCTGGTCCTGCGCGGCGCGCTCGACCGCCACGTTGCCGCCCAGCACGTCCTTCATGGTGCCGCGCATGGTCTCGGCGCCGCGGCGAATGGCCGCCACCATGGTCTGCAGTTGCACCTGCATGCGGCCCAGGGAATTGAGCAGTTCGCTGAATTCGTCGCTGCCGGTGCGCGTCGCGGTGACCTGCGCCAGGTCGCCGGCCGCGGTGCGCTCGGCCACCGCCATCGCCTCGCGCAGTGGCTCGAGAATCGATCGGCGCACCACCAGGAAGCCGGCCGCCAGCACCCCGGCGATGGCCAGCAGCGAGAGCGAGAGCCGCCGCACGTCGGCCCAGAACGCGGTCGACACGTCGTCGACGTAGATGCCCGAGCCGATGACCCAGCCCCACGGCGCGAAGCCGGCGACGTAGGAAATCTTCGGCACCGGCAGGTCGGAGCCCGGGCGCGGCCACGAGTATTCGACGAAGCCCGCGCCGTCCTTTTCCACGACCTGGTTCATGTCGACGAAGATGGCCTTGCCGGTCGGGTCCTTGTTGTCGACCAGCGACGTGCCGTCGAGCGCGGGCTTGGTGGGGTGCATCACCATGGTCGGCGCACCCTGGGTGTGCACCCAGAAGTATTCCTTGCCCTCGTAGCGAATGGCCTTCAACGCGGCGGTGGCCTGGGCCTGGGCCTGTTGGTGGGTGAGCGTGCCGGCCTTTTCCAACGCGGCGTACTGCTCGACCAGCCCACGCGCGACCTCGACCACGTGTCGGGTGGCCAGGCGGCGGTCATCGAGCATCTGCCGGCGCTTGTCGGCGACCAGCAGGCTGGCCAGCACGATCAACGCGCCCAGCGAAAAGACGCCGAGGCCCAACAGCCGTCGGGAAACTGACAGTCCGTTCATGCCGGCAGGTCATTACAAAGCGTCCACCACCATCGAAACGCGCTCGATCACTGAGCGCCTCGAGAGTCGGCGGGCACCCGCGGTGTCGCGATCACGTCAGCGGGCGCCACGCAGAAATTGCGGCGGCCTGCACCTGCTTGAGTGGAATCAGTTCCCGCTCGGCGATCGCGCGGCAGTCTTCGAACTCGGGCGTGGCGTTGAGCGCCTTGCCATCGCGCAAGCCGACCTTCACCCGCACCTCGCCCCAGGGCGTCGTCACCACGTCCCACCGGCGCTCGAGCGCGGTGCGTTCGACGGTCGTCTCGCGCACGCCCAGGGTGGTGGTCTCTTCGAGCAGCGTGGTGACCAGCGCCGCCCGCGTGGCATCGGTCGAGAGCACCGACAGCACGTGGCCGGGCCGGCCCTTCTTCATCACCACCGGCACCACCCAGGCGTCGAGCGCGCCCCGGGCCAGCAGCCGCTCGACCACGTGGCCCAGCACCTGAGGCGAACAGTCGTCGAGGTTGCACTCGAGCACTCGCAGCGCATCGACCGTCGCATCGGTGCGTCGGCCGAGCGAGGCGCGCAGCACGTTGGCGCGGTCCTTCCAGTCCTTCGTGCCCACCCCGTACCCGACCTTCTCGACGACGACCTCGCCGAACGGGCCCACGGTCGCGAACGCCTTGAGCAGCGCCGCTCCGGTGGGCGTGGTCAGCTCGCCCACGCCCTCGAATTTCACGGGCAGGTCGCGCAACAGCTCGAGCGTGGCGGGTACCGGCAGCGGCACCACGCCGTGGGCGATGCGGGTGGTGCCGCTGCCCAGCGGCGGCGGGGTCGAGAGCACCACCGGGTCGCCCAGCAGCTCGAGCGCGACGGCGGCTCCGCAGATGTCGACGATGGAATCGACCGCGCCCACCTCGTGGAAGTGGATGGCGTCGAGCGTCACGCCGTGAATCTTCGCTTCGACCTCGCCGATGAGCCGGAAGACCTTCAGCGCCCGCGCCTTCGCCCGCTCGGGCAGCCCGGAGCGGGAAATGAGCGCGTCGATGTCGGCCCACGCGCGATGCGGGTGCGGCTGCGCCGCGTCGACCACCACCTCGACGTGCGTGCCCACGATGGCGTGCCGCTCGGCGCGGGTGACCTCGAAATGCCAGCCGGTCACGCCCAGCGTGCGCAGCGGCGCTTCGAGCGCGGCCAGTTCGACGCCCAGGTCGAGTGCCGCGGCGAGGAACATGTCTCCGGCGATGCCACCGACCGGTTCGAGGAGGAGGACCCGCTGACCCATGGCGTGCGCTCTTACACCCTTCGACGGGGGGGGTGTGTTCTCGCCGGGCGAGGCTGGTGCTATCAGTGCCGAATGCGTCGACGTTCCGTAGCCCTCGCGGTGGTGTTCGCCTGTTCGTGTGGTCAGCCAGTCGTGGGGACCGATGGAGGCTCGGGGGGCGGGGTGGCCACGGGCGGAGGCCTTGCGACGGGCGGTGGCTCGGTGACGGGCGGCGGCAGCGCCACGGGCGGTGGCACGGCGACGGGCGGCGGCACCGCGACCGGCGGCGGTTCGGCGGCTGGCGGCGCTGGAGGTGGCCTGGGCGGCGTGACCACCACCGGCGTGTCGATCATCGTCGAGCCGTCGGACAACGCGACCGCGCTCAAGAACGCCATTCTCAACGCCCGCACCTCGGTGCACATGACGATGTACCTGCTCTCGTCGACACCCATCATCAACGCGCTCATTTCTCAGAAGCAGGCCGGCCACGAGGTGAAGGTGCTGCTCAACCAGACCTTCACCGCAGGCATGGGCTCGAACTCGTCGGTCTTCACCCAACTGCAGGCGTCCGGCATCGACGTGAAGTGGGCGCCTTCGACCTTCACCCTGACCCACGAGAAGTGCGTCATCATCGACGGCACCACGGCCTGGGTGATGACCATGAACGCCACCACCAGCGCGCCGACCGGCAACCGCGAATACCTGGCGGTCGACACCTTCGCGCCCGACGTGCAGGAGGCCGAGGCCATCTTCCAGAGCGACTTCGGCGTGCCCACGCCCATCACGGGTGACCTGCTGGTCTCGCCGATGACCTCGCGGCCACGGCTCAACGCGCTCATCGCGTCGGCGACCCGCACCATCGACATCGAGGCCGAGGAGCTCAGCGACTACCAGATCGTCACCGGGCTCCAGTCGGCGCGCATGCGCAACGTGACCGTGCACGTGGTGCTCAGCGACACCACGCCCACCTCGGCGCAGACCACCGCCATCAACCAGCTCAAGTCGTATGGAGTGGAATTGGTGACCGTGAGTACCCCGTACATCCACGCCAAGTCGCTGGTGGTCGACGGCACCACCGCCTACGTGGGGTCGGAAAACTTCACCACCTCGTCGCTGCAGTACAACCGCGAGCTGGGCGTGTTCTTCTCGGGGCCCGAGGTGCAGAAGGTGCTCAGCACCACTGCGACCGATTTCGCCAACGGCATGAAGCTCTGACGGCGAGCCGGTTGATTTCGGTCAAACTGATTTGACCTGACCCGGAACTGGCACATGGTCGGGCCCTCTTTCCCAAGGGGGTACACACATGAAGCAGGTTCTGATTTCTCTGGCAGTGGTCTCGATGACCGTGTGGAGCTGTGGCTCGACGAGCACCGAAGACGGTGGCACGGGCGGCGGCGGCGGCACCGCGACCGGCGGCGGCACCGCGACCGGCGGCGGCACGGCGACCGGCGGCGGCACGGC
>CAIWFK010000411.1 GCA_903911905.1 uncultured Myxococcales bacterium | reverse complement strand
CGCGTTCGGCGCCCCCGACCTGCCCTCCTCGGGGCTGGCCGAGGTCGTGCGCCGCCGCGCCAACCCCGAGACCCAGGCCAACGGCTCGCTGATGCGCATCAGCCCGCTCGCGCTCTTCGGCCATCGGCTGCCCGCGCTCGAGCTGGCCGCGCTGGCGGCGCGCGACTCGACGCTCTCGCACCCGCACGCGAACTGTCGGGCCGCGGTGGCGGTCTTCACCGTGACCATCGCGAAGGCGTTCGGCTCGTCGCTCGACGGCCCCGAGTTGTTCGACTTCGCGCGCACCTTCGCCGCGGCGAATGCGCTGACTGCGCCGGTGGTGCCCTGGCTCGAGAACGCGGCGACCCTTCCGCCCGTCTGGGAAGACGAGAAGCAGGGCTGGGTGAAGGTGGCCTTCGAGCACGCCTTCTTCCACCTGCGGCACGCGAACGACTTCGAAGCGGCGCTGGTGCAGGTGGTGCGCGCGGGGGGCGACACCGACACCAACGCGGCCATCACCGGGGCCCTGTTGGGCTCGCGCTTCGGGCTCGAGGCGATTCCCGCGCAGTGGCGCGAGCGCGTGACGAACTGCGTGCCAGCGCGCCCACCCGAGTACCACTGCGGCGATCTGCTCGCGTTGGCCGACGCGCTGGTCAGTTGACGAACTTCGAGAGCAGCCGAATGGAGTGCGCCTGGTACGCGTCGTCGGGTTCGGTCACCGACCAGGAGTCGATGGGCCAACTGTCGTTGAACTGCAGGTAGGCCTTCTGGTCGGGCTGCCCCGCGGGCGGCGGACCGGTTGCACTCCCACCGCCAGTGGAGGTTCCACCGACGGTTGGGCTCCCACCACCGGTGGAGGCACCACCGTCAACGCCAGAACCTGCCTCGACCCGAGCGTCATGGGGTGCATCTCACCGCAAGCCCCGTACCGACAGAAACCGGAACCACACGAACTTCGAGCCGGGGCGACGACCGGCGGTTTGCGCTGCCGACAACCATCGCTTTCCACTTTGCGACTGCACACCTGCGCAACGCCCTTCACAGCCGGGAATCGACATCCCCACGGGATCGCACGCGACGCTTCGTGGCACAGTGCCTGCTGGGTGTTCTGACCGAGCCGAACCGTCGTCTCGCGGGGTCTACCGACACCGCGTGTCCCACGTCTGTGCCGCTGCGTGTCCAACGCCCATTCGGGAGGGGTTTCATGTTTCGACTGTCGACCGCCGTACTCGCCGTGACCTTCGCAGGCTGCTCGCTCTTCGTACCGCCTGACGTGCCGTCGCCCACGGGTGGCGGCAGCGTGGGCGGTGGCGTCGGAGCCACCGGGGGCGGCTTCACCGGCAGCGGCGGCTTCTCGGGAACCGGCGGCTTCGGTGGCAGTGGCGGCGGCTCCATCGACTTCTTCGACGGTGGCTTCGCGGGCGGCAGCGGTGGTTGCTTCGGTGGGTTCGACGGTGAACCGCCGGTCGCCCACGGCACGCCTCCGGCCGTCAGCGGCGGCACGATGGTGGTGATGGCCGACGGCACCATCGTGGCCGGCGACCCCGATCGCGACGTGCTGTGGGTGGTCGAAAACCAGGGCGCACTGGTGCGACGAGTCGACCTCGCGCCGGGCTCGCAGCCGGGCCGCGTGGTGGCCAGTGACGGCGACACCGCCTGGGTGCTGTTGCGCCGCGGCAACGCGTTGGCGAAGTTGACCGTCTCGACTGGAACCGTCGAACTGGTCGGTACCTGTCATCTGCCGCGCGGCCTCGCATGGGACCAGGCGACCAGCACGCTCTGGGTGGGCTGCGCCGACGGCACCATCGAGCGGCACCAGGGCGCCAACACCTCCACGCTCGCGCTCGACGCGCCGGTGTTCGACCTGCGCGATCTGCTGGTCGATGGCACCGACCTGGTGGCGACCACCTTCCGCGAGGCCAACCTGTTCCGCATCTCGAGCGCGGGGCACGTGACGCCCCTGCCCCTTCAGGGCGTGCCGCCCGATGCCGAGGCGCGCGTGGCCTGGCGCGCGGTGCCCAGCTCCAGTGGCGTTCAGGTGATGCTGCAGTTGCACCGCAACTCCATCGTGCCGGTCTCGACCACCACCTGCGACGCGTACGGCGGCAGTGGCTCGCCCACCGGCATGATGCAGCCGCTGGTGACCACCGCGCGCCTGCACGTGGGGGCCACCACCGCGACGCTCGACCAGCAACTGGGCGACGTGGTGTTGCCGGTCGACCTCGCCACCGAGCCCACCTACGGCCAGTGGGCAGCCATCTCGGCGGGCACCAACACCGTGCACCTCTCGAGCGGCGCCGCCGTCGCGCTCTCGAGCCAGCCGGTCGCCATCGCCGCGCGCAACGGACAGTGGGTCATCTTCCAGCGTGAGCCCGCGATGCTCTCGTTCGTCAGCCCGGTCGGCACGCTCGACCTCGAGCTGGGGTTGCCCGGCACCAGCGTCGCCAGCACCGGCCACACGCTCTTCCACAGGGCCACCTCGGCTGGCCTCGCCTGCGCGTCGTGCCACCCCGAAGCCGGCGACGACGGCCACGTGTGGAACTTCGACACCGGCTCACGTCGCACCCAGACCCTGCACGGCGGCCTTTCGGGCACCGAGCCGTTCCACTGGGCGGGCGACGAGCTGAGCATGGACAGCCTGGTGGCCGACGTGATGGTCGGTCGCATGGCCGGCAACCAGCAGACGCCCGAGCGCACCGCGGCCCTGCTGGGGTGGCTCGACGGTCAGCCCACCCTCGAGGCGCCGCCCACCGACGCGGCGGCGGTCGCTCGGGGCGCCTCGCTCTTCGTCTCGGCCACCTGCGCCAGTTGCCACGCGGGCACGCTGGGCACCAACAACACCACCGTCGACGTCGGCACCGGCGGTGCGTTCCAGGTGCCTCGGCTGGTCGAGCTGGGCTGGCGCCACCAGTGGTTCCACGACGGGCGCATCGCCACCGCGGCGCAGCGCTTCGACCCCAACGCCGGTGGCGACCAGCACGGGCACGTGTCGAACCTCACGCCGCGACAGCAGGCCGACCTCATCGAATACCTGCGCAGCCGCTGAACGATTGACGCCACCGCGGGCGAGGGAGAATGGTGCGGCGGGTGATCGCCTCCCTGCTCTCGCTCGCGCTGGCCGCTGCTCCTTCTTCCGCCGCTCCACACGGCGTCGACCTCGCCGGGCTCGACCGCGCCGTCGCCCCCGGTGACGACTTCTACGCCTTCGCCAACGGCGGCTGGGCCGCGAAGACCGAGATCGCCCCCGACAAGTCGAGCGCCAGCGTGTGGGAACAGCTCGACGAGACCGCCAGGCAGCACACCGTCGAGCTGATTCAGGCCGCCGCGAAGCGCCCTGACGTGGCGGGCCCCGAGAAGCAGGTCGCCGACTTCTACGCCGCGTACATGGACGAGGCGGCCATCGAGGCGAAGGGCAGCGCGCCGCTGGCTCCCCTGCTGGCCGAGATCGCCGCCCTCGCCGACAAGAAGCAACTGGCGCGCGCGCTGGGGCAGACGGTGCGCGCCGACGTCGACGCCCTCAACGCCACCGAGTTCCACACCCCGCACTTCCTGGGGCTGTGGGTGGTGCAGGCGCTCGACGACAACACCCACTACGCGCCGTACCTGATGCAGGGCGGGCTGCTGATGCCCGACCGCGATTACTACCTCTCGGCCAAGCCCGAGATGGTCACCGCGCGCGCGAAGCTGGAAGCCACCCTGACCCAGCTGCTGACCCTGGCTGGGCAGAAGGACGCGGCGGGCATCGCGAAGCGGGCGCTCGCGCTCGAGCTCAAGCTGGCGAAGGCCTCGGCGTCACGCGTGGAGTCCGAAGACCTGCACCTGGTGCAGAGTTGGACCCGCGAACAGCTCGCGAAGAAGGCGCCCGGGCTCGACTGGGCGGCGTTCCTCGATGGCGCGAGCCTCTCGACGCAGCCGCGCTTCTTCCTCTGGCAACCGAAGGCCATCACCGGGCTCTCGGCGCTGGTGGGCAGCGAGTCGCTCAAGACCTGGAAGGACTGGCTGACCGCGCACGCCGTCGCCGAACACGCACCCTTGCTCTCGAAGGCCTTCGTCGACGCTGACTTCGAGTTCCGCGGCAAGACCCTGTCAGGCACGCCCGAGCAGCAGCCGCGGTGGAAGCGCGGGGTCGACGCGACCGCGACGCGCTGGGCGACGCCGTCGGTCGGCTCTACGTGCAGAAGTACTTCTCGGCCGAGGCGAAGGCCCGCGCGAAGGTGATGGTCGACGCGCTGGTGAAAGCCTTCGGCGCCCGGGTCGATCGCCTGAGCTGGCTGTCCGAGGCCACCCGCGCCAAGGCGAAGGCCAAGGTCGCCACGCTCACCGTGGGCGTCGGCTACCCCGACACCTGGGTCGATTCTTCGGGGCTGACCATCGACCGCGCCGATGCCTTCGGCAACGCCCGCCGGGCCAGCGCGTTCGAATACCAGCGCCAGGTGGCCAAGCTGAGCAAGCCGGTCGACCGCAACGAGTGGTGGATGACGCCGCAGACGGTGAACGCGGTGAACCTGCCGTTGCAGAACGCGCTCAACTTCCCCGCCGCGATTCTGCAGCCGCCCTTCTTCGACCCCGAGGCCGACCCCGCCGCCAACTTCGGCGCCATGGGCACCATCATCGGTCACGAAATCAGCCACAGCTTCGACGACTCGGGCGCGCAGTTCGACGCGCAGGGCACCTTCACCAACTGGTGGACCGACGAGGACCTCGCGCACTTCAAGGCCGCCGGAGAGCAACTGGCGAAGCAGTACGACGCGTACGAGCCGCTGCCCGGCCTGCACCTCAACGGGCACCAGACGCTCAGCGAGAACATCGCCGACGTGGCCGGGCTCAACACCTCGTGGGACGCCTTCGTGGCCCAGCGCCAGCCCACGGCGACCGCCGATGCGGGGGCGAAGCACGCGGGCGCCTTCACCGACGAGCAGCGCTTCTTCCTCTCGTTCGCGCAGGTGTGGCGGCTCAAGTCGCGCGAAGCCGCGATGCGCCGGCAGGTCATCACCAACGGGCACGCGCCCGGGCCGTACCGGGCCCTGACCGTGCGCAACCTCGACGGGTGGTACCAGGCCTTCGACGTGAAGCCCGGGCAGAAGCTGGCGCTGCCGGCCGAGCAGCGCGTGCGCATCTGGTAGGGGCGGACGAAGGGCTCAGGCGCTGACGCGCGAGCGCAACCAGGCGACGGTGTCGATCGCGAGCTGCACGTGCCGCGCTTCGTCGGCCGCGAGGGTTTCGTGGAACGCGCGCAGCGAGGGGTCCAGGGTGTTGCGCGCCGCCTGCCTCGACCGCTCGACCGCGCGTCGCTCGGCGTCGCCTCCGCTGCAGACGTCTTCGATGAAGGCCTCGAGTGACCTGGCCAGCGACGCCGTCGCCTCAGGAAGCGGACCGAAGGGTGGTGCGTTCTCACCGCGACGACGGAGCTGTTCGAGCGTCATGGCCGTGTGACGAAGCTCGTCGGCCAGCGCTTGTTGGGTGCGCTCGAGGAGGTCCAGCGGGGCACCAAGCGCCATCAGTTCGCAGAGGGTCCGCGCGAAAGCGGCGATGGAGGCGTGTTCGGCCTGCGCCGCCTGGGCGAGCGACGTCAGTGCCTCGCCTCCGACGAACGGCGCCACGCGCGGCGCGCCATCGACCACCAACGGGCGCCCGACGATAGGGCCTCCCGACTCGAGCCACGACGGGTTGAAGGGGACACCGGGCTCCAGCGCAAATGGCTCGCCTTGTGCCAACCGCATGTCCTCGAGCCAGGCCACCTGCTTGTTGCAGACGATGCACCGCCGCCTCTCGGGCGACGGGTGCGGTGGCAATCGGTCCCAGATCGAGGGGCAGGCGCCGACCGTGCAGCCCCGAATGGGAGTACGCCCGACAGCAGCACGAAAGTCGCGCGCCACGAGGGGAATCAACTCGGCGAGTCGCGCCTGCACCTCGGGCGTGGGCACCCGAGCGCTGAGTTCGAGATATTCGGCGCTGAGCACGAACCCTTGGAGCTTCAGTTCGTCACACCACACTGCGCGCGCCTGGTCGGTCTCGAGGACGAGTACCCGCTTCGAAGGGTCCAGGTCGTCGGGTCGCTCGACCTCGACGGCGCGAACGGAAAAGTCGTCGGATTCCAGAACATCACCGACGAACAGCATTCCTGTGTGGGTCTTTTCGCCGTTGACCCGGACCGGAGCGAAGCCCGCGAGCGCGTGGAACTCGCCAGTCTCACCGTCGACCAGCAAGGCCCTCGCGCTCTCAACCTCACGGCCGAGAACGTCAAGGCGCACCCGACGCGGTGCAAGGTCATATTCCCTCCTGCTCCACGGTTTGAGCCTCAGGACCAACATGCCGTTCCCTTCCACCCGATTCAGCGCCCAGTGCGATTCTTCGCTCTTTCTCGCGCCGCCGCCAGCGCCGAGGCCACCCCGTCGGGCTTCTTCGCCGGCTCGGGCGCTGGCTCGGGTGGCGGGGGTGCAGCGCCACGCGCAGGAGCGCTCACCGCCGGCGCACTCGCCGACTCCACCCGCACGGGCCGTGGAGCGCTGGCCCGCGTCACCGCCACCTTCCGCTTCGAGCGCCGCGGCCCCGAGAGGAAGCGCCGGGTGATGACCTCGCCCAGCATCAGCAGCACCGCCATCGCCACCAGGAACGGCGCCAGCGGCACGCCCGCCTCCGACTCGACCGCGTCGCGGAACAGCCCGACCATCGCCAACCGCTCGACGCCGCCGCCCGCGCGCGCGACCGCGTCGAGCAACGCTTTGCCCTCGTTGGCCAGTGCGGGCTCGAACTCGGGCGCCCAGGGCAGCGTCACCGGCGGCGCGCGGAAGAGTCGGTCACCCAGCTTCACCACCGGGTACCAGGTGCCGCTGCCCGGCAGCACCCAGTGCGCGCCCACCCGGTCCTCCTCTTCCCACCGCATCGGCAGCTCGAGCGGCTTCACGTGCGCGTCTCCCGACAGCAGCACCAACGTCGGCGTACCCGCGGGAGGCGCCGTGCGCGGGTCGAAGTCGAGCGTGACGTGCAGGTCGCTGCCCACCAACGCCGCGCGGGCCACCACGTCGATACCCGTCACCTGCGGCGGCATCACCCAGCGCACCACCTGCTCGAGCAGCGCGCGCTCGCCGGGCCACTCGCGTAGCTCGCCGGTGAAGTCACCATCCACCTCCATCGGCAACGCCGCGACTCGGCCCGCTCCACGCGGCCAGAAGGCCACCAGCGGCGCCGCGTTGTCGTCGTCACTGCGAAGGCCGACGCTGGCCTGCGAGCGCAGGTACGTCAGGTTGTACCCGCCGACACGCGGGCCAGCCGTGACGGGCAGCTTGCCCAACTGCGGCAGGTCGCCACCCAGCACCGTGCTTGCGGGCTCTTCGATGAAGGTGCTGCGGGCCACCGCGATGGTCTCCTGACTGAAGATGCGGGGCAGGCTGGTGACGTCTTCGGCGAAGTAGATGCGCCCGTTTCCCCGTGAAGCGATGTCGCGCAGCAGCGCCGAATCGCTGTCGGCCGGGCCACCCATGCCGATGACCGAGACGGTGACGCCCTTGCTGACCAGGTTGGCCACCGTTTCGCGGTAGCGCCCCGGCTGCTCGGAATCGTTCGCGTCCGAGAAGAGCAGCACGTGCCGGGTCGCGCGGTCGCTGGTGAGAATCTGCCGTTCGGCGGTCGCCAGGCCCACGTCGACGAAGATGCCGCCGCCACCCGAGAACCCACGCGCCACCTTGTCCAACGGCAGGCCGGTGGCCACCGGGCTCATGGGGAAGATTTCGTGCGCCACGGTGTCGACCATGTCGACCGACGCCTCGTCGCGCGGGTTGAGCAACTGCAACGCGCCCACCACGCCCTCGGCGGCGAGTTCCATCTTGGTGCGACCGTCGGGCACCCGCACGCCCATCGAGCAACTGCAGTCCATGATGATGGAGATGGCCACCGCCGCCTTGCGCTGTTCCTCACGCATCTCGAGCGAGACCGGCAGCACGTCTTCCACCGCGCTCTTGCGGTAGCCGCCTTCGCCGAAGCTGTGGTGACCGCCGGTCATCACCAGCCCGCCTCCGGCTTCCCTCACGAACTGGGCGAGCACGTGCAGGCCCGATTCGCCGAGTCGGCCGGCCTCGACGTCTTCGAGCACCACCGCGCCCACGCCATCGAGCGACTCCATCGACAACGTTCCCGGCGCGCGCACCTCGAGCGCCAGGTTCGCGCCCTGCAACGTGCGGGCGAGCGTGCCGCCGGGCTTGTCGGTCAGCAGCAGCACCCGCGGCGGCCCTTCGACGCGCACCACCGCGCGGCCCACGTCGTTCTCGGGCACCGCGTCCTTCGGGGCCTGGGCGCGCAGCTCGTAGGCCACCAGCCCCGGCGCTTCGACCAGGTCGCGGAAGGTGAGCACCGCCGGGCCCACGGCCAGCTCGCGGGTGGTCCGCACCAGCGGTTTGCCGTTGCGCAGCAGCGTGAGCTCGGCGGTCACCGGGGCCGAGGCCTTCACGGTGGCGGTGAGCAGAAAGGGCTCCTTCGCCGCGACGGCCGGAGGCACCGAGAGCGAGGTCACCGCCACGTCGAGCGCCGTGTCGTCACGACCGATGAAGCGGTAGTCGACGGGAATGCCGCGCGCGACCAGTCGCCGCGCCGCGGCCCGCGCATCGAGCCCGGTCGCGCGCCCGTCGCTGAGCACCACCACCCGCCCCGCCCGCTCGGCCGGAATGAGGTCGCCCGCCGCGTCCAGCCCCGCCGAGAGATTCGAAGCTTCCCCGTCGATGGCGGTGACGAAGCCGCCGAAGCGCACGTCGCTGGCCAGCGGCAGGTCCACCCGGGCTTCGCGACCGAACGAGATGACGCCGAGTCGGTCTCCCGGCCGACGCTGCGGCTCGAGCAGTTGCACCAGTTCTTCCGCGGTGGCCTGACTGCCTGCAGGCATCGAGCGCGAGCGGTCGACCACCACCACCACGTCACTGCCCGCGCTGCGCAGCGTCCACTCCGGCCGGGCGAGCGCTCCCACCAGCACGGACACCACCGCAAAGCGCAGCCAACCGGGAAGGCCCTTCACCCGCGCGGCGAACCAGACGAAGAGCGCCAGCGGCACCAGCAACACCAACCACTGTGGGGCGGCGAAGCTCATACCGGCCTCCGTGCTCTCGCGGTGAGCCAGAAGTCGGCGAGCACCAGCGCCAGCATCACCAGCACCGGCCACCACGCCCGCGGCGCCCCACCCGCCAGTGACGCCAGCGAGGGCGCGGCCGTCGCGTCGACCTGCCACGGCCCACGGGTGCGCAGGTCCGACTCGCGCGGGTCGAGCGGCAACACCAGCAATTCGTCGACCGCTGTTCCATTCTTCTCGAGCACCCAGCGCCCCGGCTCGGGCAGCGGCGGCAGCGTCACCGCGCCCACGCCCAGCACCGGCCGCTCGCGACCGCCCGGCCCGCGCAAGACCCACTTCGCGTCAGGCGTGGTGACCAGCGCCACGTCTTCTCCCAACATCAACTGACGCCGAGGCACGCCGGGGGTCGACGCGCGCGCCAGCCGCAGCACGTTGCCCAGCAACACCGGCCACGCCACGGTGCGCTGCACGTTGCTCTTCGCCACGTCGAGGTTGAAGTGGAGCACGCCCTCGTCGGTCTCGCTGACCAGCACCGTCTGCCCCATCGAGAGCAGCGGCCGTCCGGGCTGGTTGTCTCCCGCCGTCCACACCACGCCACCCAACTGCACGTCGTCGAACACCGGGTGGCCCTTGAGCGAGAAGAACGGCCCCACGAAGCCATGGGTCGCGCCCGTCGCCCCCAGGGTCACCCGCGCCGTGGAACCCACGGGTCCGAACGTCAACTGCGCGTCGGTCGCTTCCTGCACCGACGGGGCGATGGCCACGAAGCGCTCCACCGCGCTCTTCGCCGCCGCGTCGAGCCCCTCGAGAAAGCCGACCTTCACCAGCGCCAGCGGCGAGGGCAGCAACGTCACCTGGCCGTCTTCGGTCAGCGCATCGTCGGGCAGCGACACCGTCACCGGGGTGGTGGTCTTGAACCCGGCCCGCACCACCGCGGTCGCTCCCGGCTCGAGCGTGACGCGTTCGAGGTGCGATGCATCACCCCGGGTCTCGAACGTCACCGGCACCTCGCGCGAGCGTTCCGAGAAATTTCCAACCCGCACCGTCACCGTCGCCGCACCACCCTCGTCGTGCCGCTGCGCCGAGAGCAGCGCCACGTTGTCGGCCACGCGCCCGACCGAGCGCGCCTGCACCTCTGCGGGCACGGTGGTCGCTTCCGGCAATGGTCCGTCGGTGAAGAAGAACACCCGCTGCCCCGTGCTGGAGGTCGACCCCTTCGCCATCACCAGCGCCGCGGTCACGTCGTGGGCCGGCTGCGCAGGAGACCAGGCCTCGAGCGCCGCCAGCGCGCGGTCCACCTCGAGCTGCGGCCCCGCCAGCATGGTCGGCCGTGGCCCCGATTCGATGATGGTCATCACCCCCGCGTGCTCGTCGCGCGCCAGCGCCGCCACCGCCGTCTTCACCCGCTCGGCCGCCGACGAGCCGTCGACCTTCGCGCGCATCGACAAGCCGCCGTCGACGACCACCACCACGTGCTGACGCTGCGTGCGCTGACCGCAGTGCACGTCGGCCAGGAAGAGCGTGGCGAAGAGCACCGCGAGCGACTCGAGCAGCAGCGAGCGCTCGCGAGAGAAGCGCTCGAAGCGCGGCCCGGCCTCGGCCTTGAGGTCGGGCGTGCGCCACAGGAAGAGCGCCGAGACCACCCGCGGCGGCTGCTTGCGGCGCAGGAAGTACGCGGCGACCAACACCGGCAGGGCGAGCAGCGCCAGCAGTCCCCAGGGAGCGCCGAAGGTCATGGCGCGCCCGCTCCCGCGACCTCGACCAGCGCCGCCAGTTCCTCACGAGCGAGCTGCCCGAGCGAGCGGGTGGCCACCACCTGCAACAGACTGCCGCGCACCCGCTTCGCCGCCGCCAACCACAGCCCGACGTGCGCGGTGAAGCGTTCGGCGTAGAGCGCCAGCAGGTCGGGCGTGAGCAACCGCTCGAGGTGGGTGCCGTCTTCGGCGTCGGTCAGGCGGGCCCCCGAGCCACCCGAGGGCTCGACGTCTTCGGCGTCGAGCACCTGCACCAAGGCCAGCCCCGACGTGCCGCGCGCGAGGCGATCGACCACCACCGACGGTTCGCCTTCGAAGAGGAAGTCGCTGACCACCAGGCGCAGGCCACAGGGGCGCAAGGCAGGCGCACGGGTGAGGGCCGACGAGAACGACGCCTTCCCGTCGAGCGCCACCGTGGCGAGGGTGGGCAGCAGGTTCGGCCCCGACGACTGCCGGGGCGCCCCGCCCACCAGCACCAGCACCGGCTCGAGCCCGGTCTGGCGGGCGAGCACGCACAACCACCCCGCCAGCTCGCGGGCGCGCGCGGCCTTGGCTTCACTCACCGCCATCGACGCCGAGGTGTCGAGCAGCACTTCGATTCGTGGAGAGACCTCGTCCTGGCGGACGCGCAACACCAGTTCCCCCGTGCGGGCCACGGCGTTCCAGTCGAGGTGCCGCAGGTCATCGCCCGGGTGGTACGAGCGGAAGTCGTGCAGCTCCATCGAACTGCCCACCGACGCCGCGCGCACCTCGCCCAGCTTGCCGCGATGAGGCCCGCGCGGCAGCCGCAGCCTACGACCTTCGGCGGCCCGCTGCACTGCGGCGTGGTCGAACCCGCTCATTTCCACGCTCCATCACGGCGCGAAAGCACCACCGTGGCGCACCCGGCCGCGAAGAGCGCGGTCGCCGCCAGCACCTTCAGGTTCCAGTCGAACTCGAAGCCGACGTCATCGACGAAGTTGGCCAGCCCCAGGAACGGGTTGAAGGTGTTGGGCCCCCGGGCGTTGAGCTGCTGGCCGGTGAACAGACAGAACAGCATCGGCACGATGAAGCCCAGCGCGACCAACGAGAGGAAGGCCACGCGGGTCGCCAACGCCACGCCGAAGCGCTCGAACACCCGCCAGCGCCCGACGATGACGGCCAGCGACAGGTAGAGCAGCGGGTAGGCCGCTGAGGCCACCACCGAACGCAGCGCGCGCCCGTCGAGTCCCACCACGCGAAGGCAACCGACGAACGTTCCCGCCATCAGCACCAGCAGCACGGCCACCAGCAGGAAGCTGCGCAGCGCCCCGGGTCGCACCAACGGCCCGCGCGGCGCGTGGGGCGGGTACCCGTCGGACTCCGAGATGGCGAAGAGGCCGACCAGCACCAGGTAGAACCCCAGGCCCAGCGCACCGAAGGTGGCACCGTCCCGCCCGCCCCGCACGCGCACGAACATCAGGGCCGTCACGGCCAGGGTCGAGACCATGGTGAGCAGCAACGCCACGCGAGGCCGCGCCCGGGCCAGCTCGGTGGGCAGCCGCAGGCTCGCCGCGGCCGACTCGAGCGCGAGCGCGGTGGTGCCCAGGGCCAGCGTCGCGACCGGCAGCAGGAGCGCCGAACCACGTGAGAGCGAGTAGGGCGAGTCGACCAACCACCCCATCACCGCGTCGCCCGCCCACATCGCCACCAGCAACACGCCGATGATGGACACGCTCGAGGTGCTGTTCGCCAGGCGCGAGCGCGCTTGCGTGGCGAGCCCGATGGCCAGCGCGGTCAAGGTGCCGCTCCACACCGCACACACCACCAGCGCGACCACCACCTGCGGCAATTCGACGCCGTTGAGCTCGTAGCTGAAGAGCACGAAGGGCGCGCACGCGCTGGCGAACAGTGCGGCCTGCGACATCGAGGTCAGCCACTTGCCCCGCAGGATGTCGCGCGAGTCGAGCCCGGTCAGAATCAACAGCGACCAGGTCTCACCCTCGACTTCGCGCAGCATCGAGCGGAAGGCCGCGAAGGGAATGACGAAGAAGGCCACCAGCCCCAGCGCCAGCAGGTAGACCACCACGAAGCGTGCGCCGAGCGCGGTGCCGACTGCGCCGTTGGCCTGCCCGTAGGCCACCACCGCCACCACCAGACACACCACCAGCAGCAGCCCGAAGACCACGCCGAACACCTTCGCCCGCAGCCCCTGCCGCAGCTCCTTGACCACCATGGGGCCGGCCCATTCGGCCAGCCGCTCGGTCCAGTGCAGGGTCACGCGCGGGGCTCCACGTCGAGTCGGCGCAGCGAGACGAAGGCCCAGGTGGTGGCGACCCGCGCCGCGGCCCACACGAAGGCCACGAAGGGCGTGCCCTCGAGCCCGTTCTTGCCGATGTTCACCAGCCCCATGAGCGGGTTGAGCGCGTTGAGCACCAAGTCGTCGGGCTCGCTGATGATTTGCCCCGCCAGCGGCGGCAGCCCGCACCCCACCACCACCAGCGCGAGGAAGGTCAGTCGCACCACGGCCGGCGTCTGATTGGCCAGGCGCGGCACCCAGCGGGCGATGACGTTCGACGCGCCCAGGTAGAGCAGCACGAAGGCGGGCGAGGCGAGCACCACCAGGCGCTCCTGCACGCCCAGCGAGGTCCGCTCGGCGAGCCCGATGAAGAGCCCTCCGACCACCACCACCGCGAGCACCACGCAGGTGTAGCCGCGCAGCGCGCCGGGCTTGAGCAGCGACCAGCGCGCGCCATCGACCCAGTGCGAGCGCGACATGCCGTCGCGATCGGTCATCAGCATCACGCCCGCGAAGAGCAGGTACGCCGCGCACACCACCGCGCCCACCACCAGCACGTCGGCGTCGGTGCCCATCGTCCACCCCCAGAGGAAGTAGCCGAACAGGCCGGTGACCTGCGTGACGAAGGCCAGGCGTGGACCTCGCGCATACTCTTCGGTGGCCAGCGACAGTCGCGCCGCGGCGGTCTCGAACAACAGCACCGCGGTCGACACCAGGCCCAGCACCACCGCACTGGTCACCAGCCAGAAGGTGCCGCTGGCCAGCATGCGCCGCGCCATTTCGGCCAGCCCACTCGAGAGCCCGATGCCGGTGCTCACGCCGAAGAGCAACAGGCCCAGCACCACGAAGTGCAGCATGGCGCGCACGATGCGCGACTCGGCGAGCGTGGCGACGCTGATGGACACCGAGACCAGGAACACCTGGTACGCCACCGCGGCCACCACACCCACCACGATGGTCGGCAGGTCGATGCCGTTGAGGTAGTAGCTGAACAGCAGGAAGGGCGCGGCCGCCGATGCGTAGAGCGAGCCCTGCAACACCGAGCTGCCCAGCTTGCCCGACAAGATGCGCCGCGGCCCGAGGCCGGTCAGCGTCAACAGCACCCAGGTCTCTTCCTCGGTCTCGCGCGCCATCGACCGGTACGCCGAGTACGGAATGACGAAGAACTGCACCCCGCCCAGGCACACGAAGAACGAGATGAAGGCCGCTTCGCCGCTGGTCGTGCCCACCTCGGCGGTGCCGAAGAAGCCCAGCGAAATGAACAGACACGCGACCAGCATCAGCGAGAAGAAGACCCAGAAGACGCGGGTGCGCAGCCCCTGGCGCACTTCCTTGACGATGATGGGGTTGACCTTGTCGGCCAGCGCTTCGCCCCAGCGGTCGAACACGTCGGGCGCCCGCACCACCGGCGGCGCGGGCGTCACTGCACTCTCCCGCGGGTCACCGACATGAAGGCGTCTTCGAGATCGTGCTCGCGCGAGGTGAAGCTGACCACCGGCACCTCGGCCGCCACCAGGGCCCGCAGCACCCGCACGCTGGCCTGCTGCGACCATTCGGCCGTCGCGGCGCTGCCCGGGGCCAGCCCCAGGGTGAAGCGCACCAGTTCACCCGACACGCTCGGAGCCGACACCTGAGGCTGCTCGAGCAAGAGCCGTTCGATCTTCTTCGCCAGCGCGTCGTTCACCGCCGAGGGCAACACCCTGGCCTCGACCTCGACCGACGACGACACGCCCGCCGTCTTCGCCAGCACGTCCTGCACCGTGCCGGTGGCCAGCAACTGCCCCTGCTCGATGATGGCGCAGGTGTCGATGATCTCGGCCAGCTCGGTGAGGATGTGGCTGGAAATGAGCACCGCCTTGCCCTGCTGGGCCAGCGCGCGCAGCAACTCTCGCAGCTCGATGCGGGCCCGGGGGTCGAGCCCGTCGGCCGGCTCGTCGAGAATGAGCAGCTTCGGGTCGTGCAAGAGCGTTCGCCCCAGCGCCACCCGCTGCTTCATGCCCTTCGAGAGCGCACTGGTGAGCTTGTGCTGCAGCGCAGCCAGCCCCGTGAATTCCATCACCGAGTCGACCCGCGCCTTCCGCTCGGCGCCACGCAACTGGTAGGCGCGCGCGAAGAAGTCGAGGAACTCGAAGACCGTCATGTCTTCGTAGGTGCCGTAGCGGTCGGGCATGTAGCCGATGAGCGGGCGCGCCTGATCGGGCCTGGCCACCACCGACTCGCCGTCGAGCAGCACGTCGCCGCCGCTGGGCACGTCGAGCGTGGCGATGATGCGCATGGTGGTCGACTTGCCCGCGCCATTGGGGCCGATGAACCCCAGAATCTGGCCGGCCTCGCACTCGAAGCTGACGTCCTTCACCGCCTGCAGCGAGCCGTAGCTGCGGGTCAGGTTCTTCACGGAAAGCAGGCTCATCGCTCGACGCTCCCGCGCACCCAGCTCTGGTCGTCGTGGGCCTCGGTCTTCAAGGTGCCCGTCGGCACGAAGGCCGCGTCCGAAACCAGCGCCAGGAATTCGCCCTCGGCGAGCTCGCGTTCCATCACCTGCAGCGCCTGGCCCGAGAAGCGCTCGACCACCTGGGTGCCGGGCTGGAAGGCCGTCACCAGCTTGTTTCGGGTCAGCGCCTTCTGGCCCCCGTCGACCACCCCGAAGGCTTCCCACAGCTCGCCTTCGAGCTTCACCGTGACCCGCGACACCGGGTGCCCCAGCGCGTTCTGGAACACCGGCGCCTCGCCCTCGCGACGCACCTGCACCCGCGCGCGGGTGGGCGTCACCGAGAGCAGCCCCCACTCGCGGTAGGTGCGCGAGGGAATGAAGTCGCTGCCCATGGTCAACCCGTCCTTCCAGTTGAGGTCGGCCGCGAAGTGCTCGCGGGCCTGCTCGTGTACCGGCACCGGCACGGTGTTCGCTTCGAAGACGGCTCGCGCGGGCGAGAGGTTCGCGTAGTACCCGGTCACGCCCAGCGTCATCGCCCGGTGCTCGTTCGAATCGAGCAGCGTGAAGCTCACCGTCGAGGAATGCACCGCGAAGCCGTCGGCCAGCACCGAATAGCCGATGATGGCGGCGCAGGTGACGAAGGCCGTCGAGGGAATGGTGACCAGCAGCATCGCTGGCCCCCGGCGTCTGGCGACCAGCAGGCTGCCCGGCCCGATGGCCAGGGTGAAGAGCCCGATGATGACGAGGAAGCGCCCCAACGGTGCAGTGGCCTGGGGCAGCAGCGCCTCGAGCCGCGCGTTGTTGTAGCGACGCTCGTATTCGGGAGCCGGCCCCCGCGGGTTGACGCCGATGACGTCACGCGGGTTGCGCAGCTTGTCGCCCTCGGCGTGCACCTGCACCGTACCGAACCCGTACGCCCCGCCCGGCGCCTGCCCGTCGAAGAGCGGCAGCGCGCGGGTCGAGCGCAACGGCCCCTGCAGCAGCAACGCGCCGCCGGTCGCCGCGTAGGCCTCGAGCGCGCGTCGCTGGGCTTCGTCGAGCGTCTCGAGCAGCCCCGCCTCGGGCAGCACCACCGCGTCGAAGCCGGTGTACGCGGCCAGCTCCGAGGGCGCTTCGGCCGGTGGCACCGAGAGCACCTGTACCGAACCACCGACGCCGTAGTCGGGAGGCCTGCCCACGAAGCGTTCCCACGCCTCGGGCTTGCCCAGGTTGAGCAGCAGCCTCGCGTTCCCCGTGGTGTTGGCGAAGTACACCGGCGCTTCACCGCCCCGGGTGCCCGCGCCACTGGCCGACACGGTGCCACTGCGCAGCTCGGCGAAGACCGGCAGGCTCACCGTGCGCCGCTCGCCGGCCTGCACCTCGATGCTGCGACTGACACTGTGGAAGCCCTGGGCGTTGCCGCGAAACGACACCAGCACCGTGCCCGCGGGGCCCATCGAATTGTCGATGAACACCCGCATCGGCCACATTCCCGCACCGCTGGTGGGCGAGTTGACCTCGACCGCGACCCGGGTGCGGCCGTCGGACACCTCGGTCCGTTGCACCGACACGTGCTGGTAGCTGGTGAACGCCGCCGCTTCGTCGCTGAGCTCGACACGGCCGCGATTCTCGGTGAGCCGCGCGAGCGGGCGCTCGACCAGAGGGGCGGGCGCGGTCAGCACCAGAGCCGCGAGCACGACCTCAACCACGCGTCACCTCGGGCACCGCCGCCAACAGGTCGTCGACCACCTTCGACGGGCCGACCTTCTCGAGGCCCGCCTCGTACGAGAGCACCAGGCGGTGGTTGAGCACCGCGCCAGCCAATTCCTTCACCTCGTCGAAGCCGACGTTGGGCTTGCCCTTCGAGAGCGCCCACGCCCGAGACGACGACGCGAGTGCCAGGGCCGCGCGAGGCGACGCGCCGTACCGCACCAGGCGCTTCACCGAGTCGGGCGCGAGTGGACTTGCGGGGTGGGTGGCCTCGACCAGGCGACCGATGAATTCGGCCACCGCCATCGGCAGATGCACGCGGTCGACCACCTCGAAGAGCTGGGTCAGGCTGGCGTGGTCGGTGACCACCGGCTGCTGCGGCGGCGTGCCGCGCACGCGCTGGGTCAGAATGGTGGCCAGGGTGCGGGCACCGACGGCGGGGACCAGCACACGAAAGAGGAAGCGGTCGAGCTGCGCTTCGGGCAGCGGGTAGGTGCCCTCGAGCTCGATGGGGTTCTGGGTGGCGAGCACGAAGAACGGGTTGGGCAGCGCGTGGGTGGTGCCCAGCACGGTGACGCTGCGCTCCTGCATGGCCTCGAGCAGCGCCGACTGGGTCTTGGGCGAGCTGCGGTTGATTTCGTCGGCCAGCACCACCGACGCGAAGAGGGGACCCGGTCGGAAGGTGAAGGCCCTGGTCTCGCCGTCGATGACGTAGGTGCCGGTGATGTCGCCGGGCAACAGGTCGGGCGTGAACTGCACGCGCTTGAAGGGCAGGCCCAGCAGCCGCGCGAGGCCCTTGCACAACTCGGTCTTGCCCAGGCCGGGCAGGCCTTCGAGCAGCACGTGCCCGCGCGCGAGCACGGCGGTGGTGACGCGGTCGACCACGCCGCCCTGGTCGAGCAGCACCTGGTTGAGGTTGGCCTTGAGGCTGGCGATCTTCTCGCCCGCGGCCTGCACTTCGAGTGGCGTCAACAGCTCGGACACGAAAGCCCCCTCACCTTGGTTTCACTTCGAATCGAAGTAGCGCTCGACCAGCGTGCGGTTTCGAGGGCGCATCGCGCCTTCGTTGTAGCCAGCGGCTTGATCGCCCGCGGGCCCGCTCCCACGTGCAGTGGAAGCGCCGCCCTGCCCCTTGCGCGGGTCGGCGGCCTGCAGCCCGAGCAGCTCGTCGGGGTCGCCACCATGTCCCCTGGGCGCGAGCTCGAGTCGCAGCCGGTCGGGGTCCATCTCGGCTTCTGCCCCGAACACCAACTCTCCGGGCCCGCCGCCACGAGCGGGGGCGCCGTCGCCGACCTGGCGTGAAGCGTGACCGCCTTCTTCATGGCCCGAACCCGTTCCCTTTCCCTCACCCTCGCCCTTCCCTTTCCCCTCGCCATTGCCTTGGCCTTTCGAAGGCGAGCCCTGCTGACCACGCGAAGCCTGCTGCTGACCCGACTGTTGGCCGAAGCTCTTCGCCAGTTGCTCGCGCCGCTTCTCGAGCGCGCGCTTGAGGTCCCCGACCTGCGAGGCGGAGGGAGATTTGTCGGACTGGCCTTCCTTGCCCGACTGGCCTTCCTTGCCGGACTGGCCGTCCTTCCCGGACTCACCGGGCTTCCCGCCCGCCTCGGCAATCGCCTTCTGCAGCGCGTCCTCGCCGTCGGTCGCCGCTCCATCCGAGAGCGCCATCAGCGCCTTCTCGAGTTCTTCCTTTTCCCGCGCCGCCTCGCCCGACTCGCCTCGCTCCATCGCCTCGGCGAGCGCCTCGGCCGCCTTCTCGGCACGCCTCAGTTCCGCCGCCGCTTCCGCCGCCTGCTTGTCGAGGCGCGAGTCGAGTGCATCGGCCGCTTCCCAGTCCTTCGCGTCGAACGCGCCGTCGGCCAGTTCTTCCTTCAGCCGCTCGAGCTCGGCGACGGTGGCGGCCTCGTCAGGCGCTTCCTTCGAGACGGCGGCGACCTTGTCCTGCAATTGGTCGATGCGCGTGGCGGCCGCGGCATTCGCCCCGCGCGGCGGGCCCTCGGCTCGGGGAAGGAGCAACCCACCGACCACGAAGAGCAGCGCGAGCACCGTGAGCGCCAGGTGTCGGCGCACCTCGATGGGCGGCAACGCGAGGTCACGCAGCCGCTGGTTGAGCCCCAGTTCCCATTCACCGACGGGCAGCTCGAGTCGCGTGAGCAGCAACCCACCCGCACCAGCCTGGCGATCGGCGATGACGGCCGCCTGGTGCGACGTGACCGCGCGGCGCTTCGCGAGGACCGCGGCGACGACGAGCACCGCCACCGCCACCGCCGCTCCGCCCACCGGCACGGCGCGATGCACGAACAGGCGCCACAGCACGAAGGCCGTCGCTCCGACCCACGCCGGCGCCACCATCGCGCCGGCGAAGACCTGCAGGTTCAAGTGGCGTTGCACCCGCGAAATACGCGAGCGCACAGCCAGCTTTCGTCGCTCTTCGCCAGCGGCCATAGAGGGGGTGTCGCGCGTTCGAGTGTAAACCCCGGCGCGCGAGAGAAGCTTCCCCTTTTTCGAGCGGTCGAAGGAGGGAACCGAACGGTCGGCCACGTGGTCAAAGCGCCGCGCGAGCGAGATCGAGTAGCATGTCGGCATGCCGCTTCGAACCGCGCTGCTGCTGCTCTGGCTCGTCGTCGCCTGTGGTGCGCAGGTCGTCATCGGCGGCGACGCAGGAACGGGCGGTGGCGTGGCAAGTCCGCTCGCCTGCGACGCCGGAAACGGCACGAGCTGTGCGCCAGGAACGGGCTGCGGCTTTCCACGCAACTGCCCGGGCACGGGCGGAGGTGCCGCCACGCCCGTCGTCGTGAACCTCGGTTACTGCGAGGCGACCGGCACGGTGCAAGCGGCGTCGGACCCGTTCGGGTATTGCCCCGCGACCTTCCCCGGTGACGGCGGCGCTGGCTGCGCGATGGCTGACGGCACGACGTGTCCCCTGGGGCAGTCCTGCGCGGGCGGTTCGTGCGGTGGCGGCAGCGGCGGGCGAGTCGCCTGCTGGTGCGAGCAGTCTGGCGGTGTGCCGCTGTGTACCGGTTGCTGACGGCGCGGCACGACCGATGCAGCCCACCGTCCAGGAACCGACGATGGGTCGTACACGCTTCACCGACAGCACGAATGATCAGCCGTTCTCGTCGCTTCCTGCCGCGGTCACCGCGATGACCATGTCGAAGACCACGGTCAGCGTGAAGCAGGTCAGCAACACCGCCACGTCGCTCTTCGGCGCCACCTTCAGCGTGTGCACGAAGTGCTCGGCCTCGCTCATGTTCCACGCCACCAGCACCAGCACCAGCAGCGCCGCGAGGCTGGCCATGGGCAGGTACGGTGACGGGAAACGGAATGAACTCGATGAGTCGACCCAGACGCAGTGCGCCGAGCGCCATCAACATCAGCCCGGCCATCGCTCCGGCGAGCAGCAGGCCCTGCAGCCCGTAGTGCGCCTGCAAGGGCGCGAGCACCACGATGAAGGCGGCGGTGGGGCCGACGACCTGCAGGCGCGAGCCGCCGAGCAACGGCGTGAGGAACCCGGCGACGATGGTGGTGTACAGGCCCTGCTGCGGAGGCGCTCCCACCGCAATCGCCAGGGCCATGGCCAGCGGCAAGGCGATGACGCCGACCAGGAAGCCGGCGACCACGTCGCGCTTGAATTGCGTGCGGTCATAGCCTTCACGCCAAACCGCTCGCAGCGCCGCGGGGGTGGTGCTGGCCTCGCTGCTCTTCATGCGGCGCATGGCCCAGACCACCCGGGGCCGCTTCGTCGAGCACGGGCTGCCTTCACCGGTTCCGCCGGGAGTCACCGTGTACGACCTGACCGGGCCGCTCTTCTTCGGCGCCGCCGAGCGGGCGATGGGGGCGCTGCGGGCCATCGGCGAGCACGTGAAGGTCGTGGTCTTCCGCATGGACCAGGTGACCACCGTCGACGTCACTAGCCTCGTCGCGCTCGAGACGGTGCTGTCCGAACTGGCACGGCACGGCATCAAGGTGGTGTTGGTGGGCGTGGGCAGCGACGCCCGCGCGCTCTTCACCCGGGCCGGGGTGGTGCCGGTCGAAGGCACGCTGGCCTTCGCGGCCACGGTGGAAGAGGCCTTCGCGCTGCTCGGCGCGAAATTGCCGCGCTACCGCCGGGTGCTCGTGGGCCCGGTGCGGGTGCACGTACTCGACCGGCATCGCCGGGCGGTCGCGAAGGCGCCTCGCCCGGTCGAATAGCGGTGCTCGTCACGGTCGCGTCGGGCACGGCCCCTCGCCGAGGGCGGCGACGACGTCGGGCGGCACCCCGGTGGCGTCGGCGGCCAACGCGCGCAGCTCGGCGACGAACAACGCCGTCCACGCGGGGGCGCGGGGCGTGTCCTCCATCAGTTGTCCCAGGTACCCCAGCGCGAGGGTCCGTGGCCCGCGCAACACCAACCCCGTGCCGGGGTGGTCGAGGTCTTCGAGCCCGAGCGTGAAGCCCTTCGTCGGCGCGTAGCGCGAGAAGCTCGCGTACTTGCGCTGCTGCCTGGGGAACTTCACCAACTGGCCACCGAGACAGAACGTCGCGTCGCGGTGCTCCCATTGCTGACCGCCGATGCCGAAGGTCGCATCGAAGCTGCTCGGCCGGAAGGTGCCGTCGGGCGTGAACGAATCGAAGCGCTCGTCCTGTGCCAGCCGACCTCCGCCAGCGACGTAGTTCGCCAGCGCCGTGCGCACGCGCTCGTCGACGGCCGTCACGTGGGGCAGGTACACGACGTCGAAGCCCTCGAGCATGGCCGGGTTCCGGCGAATGGGCTCCTCGGCGATCATCGAGACCTCGAAGTCGGGCACCGCGCGCAGCACCGTGTAGGCCCGCAGCAACGCGTCCTGCAGCATTTGACGGTCGTTCGACCACTCGCCGTGCCACAGCAGGGAATTGGTCATCGACGCGAGGACGCCGATGCGAATCGGCGCGGTCCGTCGCTCTGGCACGGGCGCGCGCTTCGCCGGCAGCACCAGGCCGTACTTCTCGAGCAGGGGGAATTCCGCCGGCGTGAGGCCACCGACGTCCAGGCCGATGATGCGCTCGTCTGGCGGCAGCCCGACGAGGCTCTGCTTGAGCACCGGCAGAATCGTCTCGTCGAACCGGTCGGTCTTCGGGTCGCGGAAGCGTTCGACGTACAGGCCAGCGACCAGGTGGCGGTAGCCCAGGCCGAGCGCGTACGACATCAGCGCGGGCACGACGTCGGGCCGGCGCTCGGTCGCGTACCCATTGTAGAAGTTGTAGTCGATCGAGATGGCGTCGAAGCATTCGACACAGCGCTCGATGGCACCCGTGGCGTAGATGCCGTCGTGGTAGGCGAGCGGTTGCGCGAAGTAGCCGAAGGCCCAGAACCCGCGGCTGCGAATCAACGCGGTGAGTGCGCAGGCGTAGTTGGTGACGGCGAGCTCGCGAAACTCCATCAGCGCCGGCAACAGCGGCTCGTGGTGCGGCGAGCCGCCGGCCAGCGGGTTGCCATAGGCCGGCACGGGCATCGGCGCAGCCGGCCGGCCGTGCTGCGTGAGGAAGAGGTCGAAGTTGGCCTGCGCGTTGGGCGTGAAGGAGCGCCACTTGAAGCCGTCCTGGCTGTACTTGATCTCGAGCTCGCTCATGATGCCCGGAGCGACGGCCACGATGTCGTTGGGGTACCGGGCCTTCAGCGCATCGAGGGCATACGCATAGAAGGCCTGCAGACGCTCGAAGTGGACGGGGTCGAAGTAGTCGAGTTGCGCGCTCGCTCCGCCGAAGAAGTCGGTGGCGAAGGCTTCCGGGGCGCGTTGCACGACCCACCCCGGCACCGCCGGCGTCGTCGTGACGGTGCGCTGCGCATCGAGCAGACCACGGCCCGAGCTGTCGAGAATGATGAGGAGCCGGTAGCCCTTCGCCACCAGCCCGTCGAGGAACGGGTAGTACGGCGCGAGGTCCAGGTGGCCTTCGACGGGCTCCACCACCCGCCAGGTGATGGTCGTCGACACGGTGTTCACCGGCGTGGTCGAGAGCGCGGCGACGACGTTCGCGACGTTCGCGGTGTCACCATCGGGTACGAACTTCGAGAACATCGGCCGTGAGGGAAGGCTCGCTGGTCGGGCGAGAATCGGTCGCGGCGGTGGGGCCGGCGCGGGCGTCGGCGTCGAGACGACCCGTCGCGGGCCCGCATCAGCGAGCAGCGGCCCGGCGTCGGGCACGCCCCGCGCAGAACCCCTGCAGCCGACGACGAGCAACGCGAGCAGAAGGGCGACCCTGGGGCTTGGCACCCCCGGGGCCATAGCGCACTGCGCTTCCAACGGTGCGGGCTTCGACCGGGTCAGGGCGCACGACGTGACGAACCCGACTTTGTGACGGACCGGAAGACCTCGTCGTACCCCGGCACCTCGGTGCCCAGCAGCCGGTCCCACACCCGCAGCATCAACCCGAAGTTCCCGTTCACCCGCGTGTGGTGCAACGAATGGAAGGTCGCCGAATTGACCCAGCGCAGCCCTGGCACCCGCACCAGCCACGCCGGCCACAGCTCGTACCCCAGGTGCGACATCACGTTGTTGGCCAGCCCCAGCGCCTGCAACGCGGCCAGCATCGGCAGCCAGATGGGGACCCAGAGGCACACCGGGTAGATCCACGCGCCGAGCAGAAAGCCTTCGAGCGGGTGGAACGAGTACGACGAGAACGGCGTGACCTCGACGCTGCGGTGGTGCACCGAGTGGAGGTGCGTGAAGGCCCACCGCGTGTGGAGCAGGCGGTGGAAGCCGTAGAACCAGAGATCGTTGAGCAGCAGCAGGCCCCCGAAGGTGAGCGCGAGCTGCCCGGGCGAGAAGTCGGCCGGGTTCGCCGACAGCCGCGCGTAGCCGTGCTCGCTGAGCCACGAGATCACCACCACCCCCAGCGTGCCGAAGGCCAGCGTCGCCAGCGAGTACCTCACTTCGTGCAGCAACTGGGCCCGGTCCGACGGGCGGGGCGTGGGCACCTTGCGCCCGGCGAGCCGCGCCGCGAAGACCTTCCACACCAGCAGCCACACCAGGCCGACCACGCCGAAGTACGCCACCGCCTGCCCGAAGAAGGTCGCGACCAGCCCGGCGACGTCCGATGTTCGACCGTTCACGTGCACTCCGAGGCAAAGCAACTTCGAGTTGCAATGAGCATGGCCCATTCCCGAACCCTAAAGCAACTTCAAGTTGCTTTTTTGGTGCACTAGGGTCGACCCATGACGAAGCGAAAGCGCCCCCCCCAGCGCCGGGGCGAGGCGATGGTGGGGGCCGTGCTGCAGGTCACCCTGGTGCAGTTGGGGGTGGTCGGCTTCGAGCGACTGAGCGTTCCCGAGGTGGCGGCCCTGGCCGGGGTGAACAAGACCAGCGTCTACCGCCGGTGGCCCACCAAGGGCGAATTGGTGCGCGAAGCCCTCGCCTCGGTGCTGGGCGAGCCGCCCGATTTCGTGGCCACCGGCGAGCTGCGTGCCGACCTGTTGGCGTGGGGCCGCGGGGCGCTCGCGTTTGCCGGGTCGCCGGTGGGCCAGGCGGTCTTCCGCGCGCTGCTCTCGGCCGACGACCCCGACCTGCGCCCGCTCGCCAGCGAGTTGACCAGGACCACGAAGGGCCCGATGGGCCTGCTCACGCGCGCGGTCCGCCGCGGAGAACTGCGACCGGGCGCGAACCTCGAGCTCGCCCTCTCGACCATCGCCGGCGCGCTGCTGCAGCGCCTGCACGTCGAACACCGACCGGCCGACCTCGCGTACCTGACCCAGGTGGTCGACCTGGTGCTCGATGGGCTGCGGCGGTGACCCGGGGTCAGTCGACCGGCTCGAGCGCGCGCGCCTGCTCGGGCGAGAGCGCGACCACCTCGACCACGTCTCCGAAGCCGTCGAGCGCCAGCGCTGCGGCCCAGCCCTGACCGCGCTCCTGAACGGTGACCCACTGCTTGCCGTCGCGCTCGAAACGGTTGCGCTCGATCCACCCCGAGAGGTACCCGTCGTGGGCCGTACGCGAGTCGGCGTACGAGGCGCCCAGGTTACGCAGCACGTCGAGCTCGCGGTCGGGAAGGCGGTAGGTCTTGCGGTAGCCGGCCATCGGCGAAGTGTACCGCGATATGGTGCGCGGCCATGATGCTGCTGCTCGCCACGCTCCTCACCGTCGCTCCGGCCACCCCTCACCGGGTCGAGATCGGCGTCTACGTGCTGAACATCGGCAAGTTCGAGCTGGCCAGCGGTGGGTACACGGTCGACTTCTACCTGCGCCTCCACGCCGACGAGCCGCTGGGGCCCCTCGCGCTCGAGTTCCTCAACGGCCGCGCCCAGAGCGAGCTGTTGCAGACCGAAGACGAAGGCAAGACCCAGCTCTACCGGGTGCTCGCCAACCTCAGCACCAACATCGACCTGCGCCGCTACCCGCTCGACGGCCAACGCCTGCCCATCGTGCTCGAGCACAAGGTGCTGCAGGACAAGGACTTCGTCTTCGTCGCCGACCCCGCCCACAGCGGCGTCGACCCTGACGTGACCTTCGTCGGCTGGGACCTGACCGGCGCCGAGAGCAAGGTCGTCACCCACGACTACCCGGTGTTCGGCGAGCGCTATTCGCGCTTCCTCTTCGACGTGAAGATCGAACGCATTCGCATTCCCGCCGTGCTCAAGACGTTCCTGCCCATCTTCTGCTTCGTGCTCATCAACCTGCTCTCGATGTTCATCACCCTCGAGAAGATCGACAACCGCCTGTCGATGGGCATCGGCATCTTGATCGCCTCGGTGATGTTCCACGTGTCGCTGGGCAACACCATTCCCCCCGTCGGGTACCTGACCCTCGTCGACAAGGCGATGATCGCCAGCTACGTGGTGGTGGGTACCAACCTGCTCATCACCGTGCTGGTCATGCGGCGCATGCAGGGCGGCGCCCGCGAGCTCGCCCAGAAGCTGGTCGCGCGCGGAGACCTGGTGTTGCCGACGGTGGTCGTGGCGGCGTTCCTCGTCGCGCTGACCCACGGGACGTAGACTGCGGCGTCCTCGACGTTCGCGCACACGGTGGAGCGAGGACGACGGGAGTGGGCGGCTCGTGGTCTGGCACGGGACGTCTTCCGTGCTCCCACGACCTCGGTCGTCGGTCACCTGGCGCGGTCGTTCATTTCGGCGATGGCGCTCCAACTGGCGACGTGACGCGCGTCGTCGTTCAACGGGAGCCGCCGGCCTCGAGCGAGATCCTGAAGGAGTGGCTCCTCGCCGGTGCGCACCGCCACCAGCCCCTTCATCTCGCGCGGCTGGGTTCGCAAGTTCTTTCGGCGATGGCGCTCCAACTGGCGACGTGCCGCGCGTTGCCATCGAATGGGAGCCGCCTGCCTCGAGCGAGATACTGAAGGAGTGCTCCTCGCCGGTGCGCACCGCCACCAGCCCCTTCATCTCGCACGGCTGGGTTCGCAAGTTCTTTCGGCGTTGGCGCTCCAACTGGCGACGTGCCGCGCGTCGTCGTTCAACGGGAGCCGCCTGCCTCGAGCGAGATACTGAAGGAGTGGCTCCTCGCCGGTACGCACCCCTCTCAACCTCGCGCGTCTCGGCCTGAGCCTTCTCTCTGCCTCAGCGCGTCACTCGTGGCCGACGAAGCGACCGATCGTCACGCTCGGGTCGTAGCCGCCGAGCGCGCGACGCAGCTTGAGCAACAAACGCTCGGGGCGCCGCTCGACCTCGTCTGCCGTGGTCTGCACCACGCGCCAGTTGAGCCCACTCAACTCGGACGCCTGCTCGAGGTCACGCACCCACCGCGGCGTGTTCGCGTGGAACTTCGCACCATGCACCATCAACGCCACCCGCGGCCGGTTCGTCGGCCACGCGAAGTCGAGCTTCGCCACGTGCTGCCCGCCGTCGACCACCTCGACCGCCGCCTGTGGTGGCGGCAGGCCCGCACTCCGAATCAGCCGTCGCACCTTCACCTCGAGCGCCGAGTCCAGCGCCGCACCGCGCTCGGCCAGCAACGCCGTCAGGTTCGCGATGCCCCGGCGCCCACGCCGCGGCCAGCCCTCGACCACCCGCGACACCCATGCCCGAAGGTCCGCCTGCTGGCGAAGCGCCGAGTCGAACGCCAGGTCCAGCGCCTTCGGCTCGAGCACCTCCGACAGGTCGACGATGGTTCGCGCCAGGTTCGTCCGCGGCACCCCCGCACGCTTCGACGTGTGGCTCGGGTCCAACGTGCGGCTCCGGTGCACGGTCGCCAAAGAACTGGCCGCGGCCCCTGTGAACGGGACGATGACCTCGATCTCCCGCGGCGCGTATCGACCAAGCCCGTCGAGCCCGAACAGCCACCCCGCCGTGCGATGCGACGCGAGTCCTCCCGTGGTCAGACACGCCGCCCACACCCGCTGCTCCCACGTCTCCGGCACACCGGCCAGACGATACAGGCCACGAATCACCAACTGCAGGTGGCCGGCCGACAACCGCGTGTCGATCTGCGTGGGGCTCACACCCAATTCGAGCAACTGCGCCCGCGTGACCAGCCCCTGTTGGGCCTTCGCCAGCGACGCAACTGGCTTCCAGCTCAACCGTGTATCTTTCGCTGTCCCCACGACCGTGAAAGATGCACAGTTCAAGACCTGAGCGCAATTCGGGTCGAAATCGAGGGGCTGGCGGCGACGTGCACGACGACAGGGCCGATGCCCGACCGCGCCCCCTGTAGAGCCGACACGCAATCACCCAAGGCACCGCGCGTCTTCACGGCTACGGTGTGCGCCATGGACGCGAAAGCCCTCGCCATTCTCGAGAAGCGGGTTCACGCCATCGTCAAGCCCGAGCCCGCGCTCTTCACCAGCTACGTCATCGGCTCGTTGGCCACGCTGTGCGCCGCGCCGCTGGTGCTCATTCCGCTCTACTTCCACTACCACACGCTCTGGTACCGCTTCGACGCGACCGGCGTGTCGATGGGCTACGGCATCCTCTTCCGTCGCGAGATGCAGCTGACCTACGCGCGCATGCAGGACATCCACCTCTCGCAGAACATCCTCGAGCGGTGGCTGGGCATCGGCACGGTGACGGTGCAGACCGCGGGCAGCGGCGCGTCGGGCAACCTGACCATCTCGGGCGTGAAGCACTTCGAGCTCATTCGCGACTACCTCTACGCGCGCATGCGTGGCGTACGCGACGAGCACCACGACCCCGCCCCGGCCCAGGCCCACGGCAACGACGCGGTGCTGCTCGAGATTCGCGACGCCCTGCGAGACGCCGCCGAAGCGCTCAAGGGAGCGAAGTGATGGAAACGCTGGTCGCCCTGCTCAAGCCGCTCTTCGTGCCGCTGCTCAAACTGAAGCTCGAAGCCCCGCACCTGCCCGAAGGCAGCTCGCTGGTGCGCGAACTGCGACCGAGCGAGCAGTGGCTGGGCTACCGCTACCTGGCCTCGCTCGCAGGCCTGCTCTACCAGTTCGTGATGGTCGGCGCGGGGTGCGTGGCGATCGTGATCTCGCTGCAGGGCGTGGGCGTGGCGCTCGCCGTGCTCGCGGCCCTGGTCGAGTTCTTCGTCATCGGCTTCTCGCTGGTCACCATTCGCATCGACTACGAACTGCGCCATTACCTCATCGGCGATCGCAGCCTCCGCGTGGCGCACGGCGCATGGAAGCGCGAAGAGGTCACCCTGTCGTACGCCAACATCCAGAACCTCGAGGTCACCCAGGGGCCGCTCGAGCGGCTCTTCGGCTACAAGAACCTCACCATCTCGACCGCCGGCGCCGAGGCCGCCCAGCCGGGCCAGCCCAATTCGCACCAGGTCTCGCTGGTCGGCCTGCCCGATGCCGACGAGCTGCGCGGGCTGATTCTGAAGATGCTCGAAAAGCACCGCGATTCAGGTCTGGGAGACGCCGCCCCGCGCGCACCGACCAGCCCTGCTCCCTCGACCGCCGCCCTCGAAGAAGTGAAGGCCGCCGCCCTCGAATTGAGGGCCGCCGCACGCGCATTTCGAGGTTCCTGAAATCATTGGCCGCCCCGGGCGTTCTGCCCCCGAACCACGCCGAGGTGCGTTTCGGTTGACTTTGCGCGGTGCGCCAACGATTGATCCACCCGAATTCCAGTTTTTTGGCCGACTTTTCAAGAGCATCGAAAGCCCATGACCCACTCCTTCTTCACGCTGGCCCAGATGACCAACGAGCACCAGGGGTGGCTGACCCAGAAGCTGCTCGCCACGCTGACCTCGAGCGCCGAATGGGTGCTTTGGCTGCTGGCGACGCTCTCGGTCAT
>CAIWFK010000410.1 GCA_903911905.1 uncultured Myxococcales bacterium | reverse complement strand
GCCGTAGGCCTCGACCACCACGCCGCGCACGCGCGGCAGCACCATCATCGCCATCGCCGGGTCGAGCCCGGGGAAGACGCGCAAGAGGAAGAGGTTGGGGTCCAACCGGTCGCGCAGGGTGAACCGCCCGCGCGCTCGCAGGCCAGCGTCGAAGTGGGCGTCGACCCCCAGCACGCCCAGCACCGGGTGGTTGGGCGAATCGAAGGCGTCGTACTCGGCGATCGACACCTTGCGCACCCGGTTGCCCCGGTACAGGTGCGAGTCGAAGCACACCGAGACCTCGCGCGGCCCGTGCAACGCACTGGTCACCGCGTCGATCAGGTTGAGCCGCGCGTCGCTGCGAATCTGCTGCAACGGCCGCTGCGCGCCGGTCAGCACCACCGGGCACGGCGGGTTGACCAGCATGAACGAGAGCGCGCTGGCGGTCTCGGCCAGGGTGTCGGTGCCGTGGGTGATCACGCAGCCGTCGAAGTCGGGCAGCCGCTTGTGCAGCCGCCGCGCCAGGCGCTGCCAGTGCTCGGGCTGCATCTCGCAGCTGTCGACGTTGCTGAAGAGCTCGAATTCGATGCGGGCGAGCTTCGTCAGCTCGGGCACCCGCTGCCGCACCGTGCGGAAGAAGCTGGCCGGCTTGAGCGGTTCTGGACGGCGCCCGCTCATGCCGAGGGTGCCACCCGTATGCACGAGGAGTATGCGCTTCATGTCACTGCGTTCCTTTACAAGCCTTGTGCACAGCACTACAACGATTCGCAACGTGGCGCATCTGTTGAAGAAATTCACCCGAGTTGTGATCAGCGTGCTCGCCCTCGGGGCCGGCACGCAGGCCAACGCGCAAGACGTGCTCTCGAACCTGCCCGGGTTCGACTTTTCGCGGCTGCCGTCGCCGGCGAAGAAAGAGCTCTCGAACGTGCTCACCGACGAGTTCGACTCGTGCGGTCGGCCGCTCACGCTGCTGGCGTCGATCAAGAAGGGCGACGCCTGCAAGCACACCCGCCGCATGGTGGGGCTGGCCGCGTCGCTGACCCTCGAGGGCTCGAGCGCGAACGAGGTGATCGTTCAGCTCTCGAAGTACAACCAGACCTTCGGCAAGCCGCGCGCGAACTTCAAGATCGACGAGCGCACCTGCGCCGGCGCGAGCGCTGCGACGGCCAAGGTCACCCTGGTCGAGTTCAGCGACTTCGAGTGCCCCTTCTGCGCGGCGGCGCGCCCGATTCTCGAAGAGTTCGTCAAGGGCAAGAGCACGGTGCGGCTGTGCTGGGCGCCCTTCCCGCTCGCGCAGCACCCGCATTCGACCCTCGCCGGGCAGGCCGCGCTCTTCGCGCGTGACGCGGGCAAGTTCTGGGCGGTGCACGACGGGCTGTTCGAGGCGCAGCTCTCGATGTCGCCCGAGACGATTCGCGGCATCCTCACCAAGGCCGGGCTCGACGTGAAGGCGTTCGACAAGGCGGTGGCGGCCAACAAGTACGTCGACGAGCTCAACGCCTCGAAGGACGCGGGCAAGAACGCGGGGGTCGACTCGACCCCCAGCCTCTACGTGAACGGCCGACGGTACCTGCTGGGCCTGCAGCCCGAGGCGCTGACCACGGCCATCGACGACGAGCTCGACTGGGCCGCCGGCAACAACGCCTGGCCTTCGAACTGACCCATGGACCCCCGCTTCCTCGTCGACGCGCGCGGTGCCCTGACGCTCGCCGAAGGTCAGGCCTCGCCGCTGGTGGGGAAAGGCGGCTACTACCGGCTGCAGACCACCTCGCCCGACTGGCTGCTGTTCCTGCGCAGCCCGGCCCAGGGTGGCGTGCACGAAAAGAAGCCGAGGGTGGTGCTGGCGGGTGACGCGGGCAGCTTCCCCATGAGCGACCTCATCGCCTTCCTGGGCCAGGCGCGCTGGTCGGGCGTCTTGCGGGTCAGCGCGGCGGCCGGTGAGCGCAGCCTTCTGCTCAAGGACGGCGAGGTGCGCAGCGCCGCGTCGGACTCCTCGAGCGACCGCATCGGCGAGGTGATGGTGCGCATGGGCTTCGTGCAACGCGCGCACCTCGAGCAGGTGCTCAACGAGGCGCCCCCCTCGCGCCTGGGCAAGGTGCTGGTCGAGCGCGGGCTCATCAAGGCCCACGACCTCTACAAGTGCCTCAACGAGCAGATCAGCGAGATCTTCCACGGCATCATGCTGACCCGCGAGGGCTCGTTCGCGCTCATCGACCAGGACATCGAAGAGAAGGCGCTGACCCATAACCTGTCGCTGTCCATGCAGGGCCTGTTGATGGACAGCATTCGCAAGATCGACGAACTGGCCCAGTTCCGCAAACGCATTCCCCACGGGCGGGTGTTCGTCACCCGCAAGAAGCCGTCGGACGGCAAGCTCGAGCCCGAAGAAGAAGCGCTGCTGACCCACGTCGACGGCAGCAAGACCCTGCTCGAACTGGCGCAGCTCTCGAAGGTCAGTGAGTTCGAGGCCACCCGCATCGTGTACCGGCTGCTCGAGGGCGGGTACGCCACCATCTCGCAGGCGCCGGTGGCGCAGATGCCCGCCGACTACCTACCGGTCACGCCGTCGGGCGTGATGAAGATGCCGATGGCCGCGGTGCCCCAGCGCGGGCTCGACGAGCACAAGGTGCTGGCGGTCTTCAACGTCATCTT
>CAIWFK010000409.1 GCA_903911905.1 uncultured Myxococcales bacterium | reverse complement strand
GTGCTGACCCACGCCCCGTTCTCGTCGACCGTCGACCAGGCGGCGGCCTGGTTCGCGTTCCTGGCGCTCGCGCCCTCGCTCGAAGGCCTGGGGGGCGGGTTCTACGCTGCGGGCCAACGCCTCGCCTCGAGCGCCGAGTCTCGCGACGAGCGCCGAGCCCTGCACTTCTGGGCGCTGGCGCAGGACGCGACCGGCTCGGGCTTCTGGCCCGTGCCGACTTTTTCTCCCTACACCGAGGCGCACCATGACGAAGAAGAGCCAGTTCATTCACGGGACCTGTGAGCGCCTGCTGTTCAGCCCCGGCGGCCGGGTCGAGGGCGCGCTGGTGAAGATGGGTCGCAAGCTGGTGCAGGTGGCCTGCGAGCCCTCGGAAGGCGCGTGGCTCGCGGGGCAGGCTGGCCCGGGGCGTCGGCTGTTCGCCTTCGGCACGCTCGACCGCTCGAAGAAGAGCGCGCACGCCGCGCACCCGGTTTTCACCTTCGATGGCTTCGCCGACTCGGCGGGCAAGCCCCTCGACGACGGCGAGCGCGAGGTGACGTTGACGGGCGTGGTGCAGGCCCTGCACTTTGCCCGGCACGGTGAGCCCAACGGCGTGATGCTGCGGGGTGGGGAATTCGTGCACCTTCGCCCCGCGGGCATGCGCCGGGTTCAGTTGAAGGTCGGCTCGAAGGTGCGCGCGGTCGGCGCACGCTCGGTGACGGTGCTGGGCACCGAGATGCTCGAGGCGCGACTGGTCAACCGGGTGAAGCTCTGAAGCCTGCGTGGTGCTAGGAGCCTCGAGATCGTGGCCCCTCCCGAACCCGCGCGTGACCGCCGTCCTGACCCGCGCAGCCGACAGGCCGTGCTTCGCGCGGTGAAGTACCTGGGCCAACATCGGCTCGACACGGCTGGAGCGCTGATCTCGCTGCTCCTGGTCGCGGCGGCCAACCTGGCGGCGCCGCAGGTCGTCCGGGTCGCGGTCGACCGGGGCCTGGCGGTGCGCGACTGGTCGGTGGTCGAGCTGGCCGTCGCCGGCCTGCTGGCCATTGCCGTGGTGCGCGGGCTGCTCACCTTTCTTCAGGGCTTTCTCGCCGAGCGGGCGTCTCAGGGCGTGGCCTTCGACCTGCGCGACGGGCTGTACGCGCGCATTCAGAAGCTCAGCTTCAGCTATTACGACCAGGCGCAGACCGGCAATCTGCTGACCCGCCTGACCAACGACGTCGAGCAGGTCCGTACCTTCGTGGGCTCGGGCGTAGTGCAGTTGGCGGCGTCGCTGGCCATGTTGCTGGGCACCATCGTCGTGCTGGTGCGCATCAACGCCGTGCTCGCGCTCGCCGCGCTCGGCACGGTCGTGCCCATCTTCTTCGTGCTGCGGCGCTTCGTGAAGCGCGTGGGCCCGCTCTTCGGCCAGGTGCAGCAGTCGCTCGGCAAGCTCAACACCCAGCTGCAGGAAAGCCTGCAGGGCCTCAAGGTCGTGCGCGCCTTCCGCGGCGAAGCCCGGGAACTGGCGGCGTACTCGGCCATCAACGACACCCTGCGCGATCAGAACCTCGAGAGCATCAAGGCCATTTCCAACAGCTTCCCCTTCGTCAACCTCTTCGCCAACCTGGGCACGGTGGCGGTGGTCGGCGTGGGCGGTGTGCAGATTTTCCGCGACCAACTGACGCTCGGCGAGCTGGTGGCCTTCAACAGCTCGATGGCCTTCCTGCTGATGCCGCTCATCTCCATCGGCTTCCTGGCGGCGCAGATTTCGCGCGCGGGCGCTTCGGCCGTGCGCGTCTTCGAATTGCTCGACACGCCGCTCGAGCTGACCGACGCGCCCAACGCGCGGGTGTTGCCGCCGCTGCAGGGCAAGGTCGAGTTCCGCGACGTGGTCTTCCGCTACGCCGGCGCCGAGGCCCCCATTCTCAAGGGCATCAGCTTCACCATCGAGCCGGGCCAGACCGTCGCGCTGCTGGGCGCCACCGGGTCGGGCAAGAGCACCATCATCAACCTGATTCCCCGGTTCTACGACGTCACCAGCGGCGCGGTGCTGGTCGACGGGCAAGACGTGCGCGAGCTGACCCTGGCCAGCCTGCGCTCGCAGGTGGGCATCGTGCTGCAGGAAGCGCTGCTCTTCTCGGGCACAGTGAAGAGCAACATCGCCTGGGGTCGGCCCGACGCGACGCTCGAGCAGGTGAAGGCCGCCGCCGTGGCGGCCCAGGCCGCCGGCTTCATCGAGGCCCTGCCGCAGGGCTACGACACGCTCATCGGCGAGAAGGGCGTGGGCCTGTCGGGCGGGCAGCGGCAGCGGCTGGCCATCGCCCGGGCGCTGCTCACCGACCCCAGGCTGCTCATTCTCGACGACAGCACCTCGGCGGTCGACGCCGAGACCGAGCGCGCCATTCAACGGGCGCTCGACGCGCTGATGCGCGACACGAAGAAGACCGCCTTCGTCATCGCCCAGCGGCTGTCGACCGTGCGCGACGCCGACTTGATTCTGCTGCTCGACCAGGGCCGCATCGTGGCCCAGGGCACGCACGCCGAGCTGACCGCCACCAGCTCGCTCTACAACGAGATTCTCGGCACCCAGCTCAAGGGCGAGGGAGGTGCCCCATGAGGCGCCCCGGCAGCCTCGAGTCGATGGCCGAGACCGAGGTGCAGCGCGCCCGCGATCGCGCCGGCGTCACCCGTCGGTTGCTGCTCGAGCTGCGGCCCTTCGTGCGGCCCCTGGTGGCGGCGCTGGGCTTCGTCACCATCTCGGCGGTCGGCCAGTCGGTCGCTCCGTGGCTGGTGGGGCACGCCATCGACCACGACATCGCCCACGGCGACGGCCGGGCGCTGGCCATCACCATGACGGTGCTGTTGCTGGTGTACGTGGCCTCGGCCTTCTCGCAGCGCGCGCAGTCGCGCCTCATCGGTGGCACGGGCCAGCGGGTGCTGGCCAACCTGCGCGTGCGGTTGTTCTCGCAGTTGCAGGCCCTGCCCATTTCGTACTTCGACACCCGGCCGCTGGGTGACCTGATGAGCCGGCTGCAGGGCGACGTCGACACCCTCAACCAGCTCTTCGCGCAGGGGCTGACCCAGTTGCTGGGCCAACTGCTCGCGCTGGTGGGCATTCTGGTCGCGATGCTGGTGCTCGACTGGAAGCTGGCGCTTGCCAGCTTCACCATCATCCCCGTCATGCTGGGCGTGACCGCCTTCTTCGCGGCGCGGGCGCGAGCGGCGTACCGCAAGACGCGGGAGACCACCGGCAAGGTGAGCGCCGACCTGCAGGAAGGCATCGTCGGCATTCGCGAGGCGCAGGCCTTCAACCGCACCGCCGAGAACCTCGCCCGCTTCAGGGAACGCAACGCGGCCAACCGCGACGCCAACGTGTCGGCCACCGGCATCACCTCGGCCTTTTCACCCGCCATCGACGTGCTCTCGACGGTAGGCACCGCGCTGGTCATCGGCTTCGGCGGGTGGCTGATGCTCAACGGCGAGCTGTCGCTGGGCACGCTGGTGGCCTTCCTCATCTACGTGCAGCAGTTCTTCCGCCCGGTGCAGTTGGCGGCGTCGGTCTACACCCTGGCCCAGTCGGCCCTGGCGGGCAGCGAGCGGCTCTTCGCGGTGCTCGACGCCCAGGTCGAGGTGAAGGACGCCGCCGGCGCCACGGTCCTGGGGCAGGTGGAGGGGCGGCTGACCTTCGAGCACGTGTCGTTCGCGTACGATGCAACCCGCCCGGTGCTGAGCGACGTGAGCTTCGAGGCGCCCGCCGGTTCGATGGTGGCGCTGGTGGGCCGCACTGGCGCGGGCAAGACCACCATCGCCAACCTGGTGCCGCGCTTCTACGAGGTCACGCAGGGGCGGGTGCTGCTCGACGGGCATGATCTGACCACCGTGACCCGCTCGAGCCTGCGTGCGCAGCTGGCCCTGGTGCCGCAAGAGCCGTTCCTCTTCTCGACCTCGCTGGCCGAGAACATCGCCTACGGGCGGCCCGACGCGACCCGTGAGCAGGTCGAGGGGGCCGCGCGCACCGTGGGCCTGCACGACTTCATCGTCACGCTGCCCAAAGGGTACGACACGGTGCTGGGCGAGGGCGGCGGGCTGCTCAGCCAGGGGCAACGCCAGTTGGTGGCCTTCGCGCGCGCGGTGCTCGCCGACCCGCGGGTGCTGATTCTCGACGAGGCCACGGCGAACATCGACACCCGCACCGAGGCGCTGATTCAGAAGGCGCTCTCGACCTTGCTCGCGGGGCGCACCAGCCTGGTCATCGCGCACCGGCTGTCGACCATTCGCAGCGCGACGCTGATTCTGGTGGTCGACGGCGGGCGCATCGTCGAGCGGGGCACCCACGACGAGCTGCTGGCGAAGGGCGGGCGCTACGCCGAGCTGCATGGCCAGCAGTTCGCCGACGGCCCGGCCGCTCAGCGCGTGCGCGCGTCGACCTGAGCGAGCACGTCGGCCAGCGCCTCGGCCAGGGCCGCCGCCAGCTCGCGCTCGACGCTGCCGTGGGCGGCCTTCACGGCGTCGGTGATGATCACCGCGATCGCGGCGAGCGGGTCGGCGGGGCCGAT
>CAIWFK010000408.1 GCA_903911905.1 uncultured Myxococcales bacterium | reverse complement strand
CGATGCCGAAGTCGAGCAGCTTCACCTCGCCGCGCGCCGACACCATCAGGTTGTTGGGCGACACGTCGCGGTGCACCAGGCCCAGGGCGCGGCCCTGATCGTCGTTGCGGGTGTGGGCGTACGAGAGGGCCTTGAGCGCTTCGCCGGCCACCATCATCACCACCGCGGGCTCGAGCGCGCGACCACGCCGGGTCTTCGAGGCCTGAATGAGCGCGTCGAGATCGCGGCCCAGAATGTATTCCTGCGCGATGAAGTAGCCCTCTTCGTCGCGGCCGAAGTCGAACACCGGCACGATGTTCGAGTGCACCAGCGACGCGCCCAGCCGGGCCTCGTCGACGAACTGGGCCACGATTTCCTGGTTCGAGACCAGCTCGGGCCGCAGCCGCTTGAGCACGAACTGCCGCTTGAACCCTTCGGCGCCGCGCACCTGCACCACCGACACCCGCGCCATGCCGCCTTCGCCCAGCGGCGCCACCACTTCGTAGCGCGAGGTCGCGCCCGTGCCTGAAATCGAGGTGCGCTGCAGCGAGGGCTGCGTGCCCGACAACTCGCGCGGCACCGCGCCGCCGTCGGCCATCGTCAACTGCGAGAGCCGCTGCAGCTCTTCCCTCGACCGCTTGAGCTCGGCCGCCGTGTCGCGCAGCAACTGGGCGTGAGCCTCGGGCACCGGCGCACTGCGACGCAAGCCGATCAACAGCGCGACCGCCGCCAACAGCACGCCCCCCACGCCGAAGCCGATTCGGCCACGCGACGCCGCGAGCTCGGCCTCGGCCAACACCGGCGTGGGGTCGAGGAAGGCCGCCAGCGTCAAGTCGGTGCCCAGCGCCTTGACCGCGCAGCAGGCCTCGGTGTCCTTCGCGCCCTCGGTGATGAACGACGACAGGCGGGCGACGACTCCGGGGTCGGCCGCCGAGACCGTCTTCGCCCCGGTGAACACCGCCACGGTCGCCGAGACCTTGGTCGACACGTCGGCCAGCGCGGCCTTCTCGACTGGCGTCACCAGGGCGATGAGCCCGAAGTGCTGCTGGTGGTCGGCGTCGCGCGAGCGCGCCACACCGACGAGCATGGGCTTGCCGTCGACCACGCCGAACCCCGACGCCCAGCCCTTCGTCTCGGCGTCGGTCTTCAGCGGCTCGACCAGGGCCGAGAGCGCCCCAGGGTTGCCGCTGGCGTAGACGACCTGGCCGGCCAGAAGGAACCCGAGCTCGCCGACCTCGCGGTACTTCGAGGCCCACTCCTCTTCCTCGAAGATGTCGGCCAGGGTCTTGCCCGCGGTGCGCAGCGCCGCCGCGTCGGACGCGTCGACCTGGCTCATGAACTCGCGGATGCCGCGGTTGTCCGCCAGGGTCTTCGCCTGGGCCATCACCGAGTCGGGCAGCTTCGCGGTCTCGCTCGACGCGTGGCCCAGCGCCTCGGTCACCCGCCCCTTCGCGCTGACCACCGCGGCCCGGCGAAGCCCGTCGGCGTACACTCCGCCCCACCCGAAGCCGATGGCGATGGCCACCACCGCCACCGCAACCCCTCCGATTCTGCGCATGGTTTCGGGCATGTACCGGGTTTCTCACCCGAGGTGATCCACCAGTCAATGACTACGGTGGGACCACGGGCGGGGTTTCCGACTTTGTCGGTTGACGCCGAACGGGCAGGTCGCTCAGCCCCGCGCCCGCAGGCCCAGCAGCGTCCGGGCCTCGGCTGGCGACGCGATGGGGCGGCCCGCCTCGGTCGCCACCTTCGCCAAAGCGTCGATCAACTGGCCGTTGCTGGTCGCCTTGCGGCCGTCGGGCAAATAGAACGTGTCTTCCAGGCCGGTGCGCAGGTCGCCACCCAGCTCGGCCGTGCGGCGGTGCAGCGGCCAGACTTCCTGCCGGCCGATGGCCACCACCTGCCAGTGCGTGCCGGGCAGCATCTCTTCGATCAGCAGCGGCAGCCACGAGGGCTTGTTGGGCATGCCCGACTCGACCCCCATCACCAGCGAGACGTGCGGCGGGTTGGGCACCATCTGCCGCTTGGCGAACATGGCCACGCTGCGCAGGATGCCGGTGTCGAAGCACTCGCACTCGGGCACGATGCCGTTGGCCTTCATCACCTTTTCGAAGGCCTCGATCTTCTCGACCGGGTTGTCGAAGAGCATCGGCGGCCAGGCCCAGTCGTTGTTCGAGCGCAGCTTGAGGTAGTTGAGCGACCCCGCGTTCAGCGCGGCCATCTCGGGCTTCACGCGCTCGAGGCAGGCCATGGGTCCACTGGCGTCGGGGCCCACGATGCCGGTCGAGAGGTTGATGATGAGCTCGGGTACCTCGGCGACGATGGCGTCGCACACCCGCTTGGCGTCTTCGGGGTCCCACGAGGGCAGCCGGCCCAGGCCCGGTTCCTGGTTGCGAATGTGCACGTGCACGATCGACGCGCCGGCATCACGGGCCCGTCGCGCCTCCCTGGCGAGCTGCTCGGGCGTCACCGGCACCGGGTGCTGCTGCGGGTCGGTCAACACGCCAGTCAGGGCACAGGTCAGCACGGCCTTCTTCGAGGAGCTCATGGAATTGATTCTAGAATCAATTCGCCCGACTCACCAGTTGGTCCGCACCGGGCGGCCTTCATCGAAGCCGGCGGCGCTCTGCACCCCGACCACCGCGCGGGCGTGCAGCTCG
>CAIWFK010000407.1 GCA_903911905.1 uncultured Myxococcales bacterium | reverse complement strand
GCCACCCTGCCGCGATACATAATGTGGCCACGCGGTGTCCCAGAGCTGAACGTCAGCTGCAGACTGCGCCTTCGCGGTCCCACCAAACACAACGGAAACGGCCACTGCCACCATCACTGATTTGAAACACGTCATGAAGTCCCCTCTGCTTGGGTTGATTCGGCAAGAGGCATCATCGACGGCGCTTTCGAACTGATCAATGTAGCGACCACGGGGGGGTTACAGCGTCAACCGGGGCCAACGGGGGGTCAATGGGCACACCCCCCCACTGCCGGGACTTGTGTCCTACCGGGTGTTTACGGCAGTCCCCCAACCAGGGGATGGGACCGGGGTGACCTCCCCATCTGGGGGCCATCGAGCACGGTTACTTCACGTGCGCACTGAGCCAACCGAGCAGATCACTGGTGACCTCGGCACGGTTGGTTTCGTTGAGCGTCTCGTGGCGCGCCCCGGCGTAGAAGCGGTGGCTGACCGAGGCCACGCCCGCGGCCTTCAACGCGCCCAGCAACTGGCTGACGCTCTTCGTGCGATCGCTGGCCATGTCCTCACTGCCCGAGAACACGTACACCGGCAGCTGCTTCGGAACCCGCGCCTGCCGCTCGGGCAGCGCGATGTCCCTCAGCAGGTCGAGCAGCTCGACCCACAGCTCGACCGAGACCTCGAACCCACACAGCGGGTCGGCCGCATAGGCGTCGACCTCGGCCCGATCGCGCGAGAGCCATTCGAACTTCGTCGGCTTGGGCTCGAAGGGCTTGTTGAAGGCGTCGAACGACAGCCCCCTCAGCACCCCACTGTGCCCCGTCGCTCCCAGCCGCAGCCGCTCGAGCCGCGCCACGTATCGCCCCGCCGAAGCCAGCGCGTTGGGCTTGCCCGAGGTGCCCGACAACACCACTGCGGCCAGCCGCTCGCCGTGGGTCTGCATCAACGCCTGGGCGAAGAACGAGCCCATCGAATGCCCCAGCAGCACCAGCGGCAGCCCTGCGTGCGCCTGCTGCTCGAACGCCAGGAGCTCGCCCAGATCGTCGAGCACCCGCGCCAGCCCGCCCTGAAAGACCCCCAGCTCGGCGGGCGTGGCGGCGGTCTGCCCGTGACCACGGTGATCGTTCACGTACACCGCGTAGCCCGCCCCGGTCAGCGCCTCGGCCAGCCGGGCGTACCGGGCCGAATGCTCGGCCATGCCATGCGACAGGTGGATCACCCGGGTGGGCGCCCCCTCGGGAAGAAACCGCCGCACGAAGAGCCGCTTGCCGTCGGTCGCCTGATGCCAGAAGGTCGAGCTGATCACGCTCGGCACCCTAGCCTCCCGCCCGACCGCACGAGGCACCAAATAAGCCCCTCCGCCGCGACCGGCCCGGGTAGCGTCAACGGCCTCACCAACACCGCAGCTCGAACCAGGAGCCCCGAGTGCCTCGCTACCAACTGATTCGTCGACTGGCGGTGGGGGGCATGGCCGAGGTCTTCCTCGCCAAGGCCGAGGGCCCCGGCGGGTTCGAGAAGACCCTGGTGGTCAAGCGCATTCTCCCCCAGTTCGCCGCGCAGGAAAGCTTCGTCGAGATGTTCCTGTCCGAGGCGCGCATCGCCGCGCAGCTCTCGCACCAGAACATCATTCAGGTCTTCGACTTCGGTGAGGAAGACGGCAGCTACTTCCTGGCGATGGAATACGTCGACGGCGTCAACCTGCGCACCCTGAACCGGTGGCTGAAGGACGCGGCGCCCCTCTCGCTCGCGCACGCGGTGCAGATCGTGCTCCAGGTCTGCGACGGGCTCGCCTGGGCCCACGACTTCGTCAACCCCGCCACCGGCGCGCCGATGGGCCTGGTGCACCGCGACATCAGCGTCGAGAACATCATGCTCACCCGCACCGGCGCGGTGAAGGTGCTCGACTTCGGGCTGGCCCGCGCCGCCGGAGAAGACAACGGCACCCGCTCGGGCCTGCTCAAGGGCAAGCTGGCCTGCATGCCGATCGAGCAGCTGCGGGCGCTCGAGCTCGACCGCCGCGCCGACGTGTACGCGGTGGGCGTGGTGCTCTACCAGCTCATCACCCAGCACCAGCCCTTCGAGCGCCCCACCAAGGTCGCGCTGATCAACGCCATTCTCACCGAGGCCCCCACCCCGGTGACCCGCTGGCGGCCCGAGGTGCCAGCGCCGCTGGTGACCATCATCGAGCGCGCGATGGCGAAGGACCGCGAGCACCGCTTCGCCGACTGCCGCGCGCTGCGCACCGCGCTCGAGCGGTGGCTGTTGACCTCGGGGCCCGCCCCCAGCCACCAGGACCTCGCCAACCTCGCCAACCT
>CAIWFK010000406.1 GCA_903911905.1 uncultured Myxococcales bacterium | reverse complement strand
TCTCTCGGCGAGCCGACCGTGGGGAATGGCCACGCCCTTTTCCATCGCGGTCGAGGCGGCCTTCTCGCGCTCGGTGAGCACCGAATACAGCCGGGGCCCCGCCACTTGCGGCACGGCGCGCCCGAGCACCTTCGAGAGCTCGAGCAGGGCCTCGTCCTTCCGCGTCGCGGACAGCGCGGGGACGATGCTTTCTTCCGAGAGGAACTCCGTGATGCGCATGACTGGCGGCAAGCTGATAGCCGACGCCTTCTGCTCGCGCAAGGCAGGCGCGCCTCGTGTAGCGTGAAAACGTCGTTGGGGAGGCAACCCGTGCGAGGGGTCCGTCCATTCACCGTGCTGGTGCTGGCCATCTCGGGCTGTGCTCACCCGCGCGCGGCGCCGCCGCCTTCCGCACCTCCGGTCGAGCGACTCGCCACGACGCCCCCCCCCGCGAAGGGCCCTGACGTCGTCGACGGCGGCGTGGGGGCTCCCACCGTCGAAGGGCTGCTCGCGGGCATGACACTCGAGCAGAAGGTCGGCCAGTTGATGATGGTGGGGTTCGCGGGCCAGCGGGTCGACGACGAAGTGACCGCGCTGGTGCGGGGGCACCACGCGGGCGGGGTGTGCCTGTTCGGGCGCAACGTGGCCTCGGCCGCGCAGATCGCCACGCTCAACGACGACCTGCGGGCGTTGATGGTCGACGCGGTGCCGCCCTTCATCGCGGTCGACCAGGAGGGTGGCAACGTGGTGCGCGTCGACGAAGGCAACCTGGTGCTGCCGGGGAACATGCTGCTGGGGGCCACTCGCGACCCGCACCTGGCCTTCGAAGCGGGCTACCAGCAGGGGCAGGACCTCAAGCGGCTGGGCTTCAACATGAATCTGGCGCCGGTGCTCGACGTGAACTCGAACCCGCGCAACCCGGTGATCGGCATTCGCGCCTTTTCGGACGACGTGGCGGTGGTCAGCGAACTGGGCGCCCAGTTCGTGCAGGGGCAGCAGGAGGCCTCGGTGGTGACGGTGGCCAAGCACTTCCCCGGGCATGGCGGCGTCGAGCTCGATTCGCATCGCGCGCTGCCGGTGCTGCGGCTGAACCGGGCGCAGCTGAGCGCCCAGCTCGAGCCCTTCCGGGTGGCGGCGGCGGCCGGGCTCGACGGCATGATGACCGCTCACATCGCGATGCCGGCCATCAGCGGTGACGACACCCCGGCCACGCTCTCGCAGCCGGTGCTGGGTGGGCTGTTGCGCGACGAGCTGAAGTTCCAGGGCCTGGTGCTGACCGACGAGCTCGAGATGGACGCCATCGACCACCGCTACGGGGTGGGGCACGCGGCGGTGCTGGCGATCAACGCGGGGGCCGACATGGTGCTCATTCCCTGGCGGCTCGAGAAGAAGACCGAGGTGTGGGAAGCGTTGCTCGAGGCGGCGAGGAGCGAGACCCTTCCGCGTGAGCGGCTCGACGCGGCGGTGCGCCGCATTCTGACGGTCAAACTCAAGCGTGGGGTGTTCGAGCCCCTGGCGCCGCGCGACGAGCGGTTGGCCGAGCTGGGCAAGAGCCGCGCGCTGGCCGACGTCATCGCGCGGGCAGGGGTGACGTTGCTGCGCAGCTCGAAGGCCTTCCCGCTCAAGGCGCGGCAGCGCGTGGCAGTCATCACTCCCGAGGCCTCGTTGGCCGACGCGTTGGGGCGCCGGCTGCCGCACCTCGAGAAGATGGTGGTCTCGGCGTTCCCCCCGGCGGCTTCGCGAGACGCGCTCAAGGTGCAGGCCCGCGAGCTGGCCAACCGCAGCGAGGTGGTGGTGGTGGGCGTCGCCAACACGCGGCAGCTCGAGCTGCTCGACATGGTGGCGCTGACGGGCAAGCCGACGGTGATGGTGGTGCTGGGCGCACCGTACCTGGCCAACGCGGGGGCGAAGGCGCAGGTGGTGGTGCAGGTCTATTCGTACCGGGCGGCCGCGACCGAAGCCGCGGCGGCGGCGCTGGTGGGTGAAGCGGGCACGCCGGGCCGGTTGCCCGTCACGCTCCCAGGCTCTCCGTTCGGCACGCGGCTCGACCCGGTGGGGCAGAAGAAGGCCCACCGGGCGCAGCGCGTGCCGTGAAGCGACGGCGCGTTCAGCCGCCGACGAGCGACTTCTTCTGCACCGCTGACGCCTCGATGAGGCCGATGGTCGAGTCCTTGCGGTGGTACACGACGTTCATTTCCATGGTGGTCGAATTGGTGAACACCAGGAAGTCGTTGTTCATCAGGTCCATCTGCATGATGGCCTGATCGACCGACATGGGCTGGGCGAGGAACTCGTTGGTCTTCACCACCACCGGCGCCGCGTCGGTGGGGTCAGCCACGCTCTGGAAGACCTGGTGGCGCACCTTCATGCTGTCGACGAGATCCTGCCGGTGGTGCACGCGCTCACGGCCGTGGTGCCCCTTCAGCTTCTCCTTGTAGCGCTTGAGCTGGCGTTCGATCTTGTCCATCGCGAGGTCGATCGAGGCGTACATGTCCTCGCTCTTTTCGCGGCCTCGCAACAGCCAGGTACCCGACTGAATGCGAATCTCGGCGTGATGCAGGTGGCGCTCGAGCGAGAGCACCACGTTCGCTTCCGTCGCCCGGTCGAGGTACTTGTTCACGCGCTCGACCTTTTCCTGCGCGTAGGCCTTGAGCGATTCGATCGGGTCGAGATGCCGGAAGGTGATGTTCATCTGCATGGGGATTTCTGCTCCTGTGCCGACTGTCGAAAAGTCGTCCAAAGGGGACGGCTGCCTGCTGCAACGCGGGGAAGTCGTTCCCGCATCAAAAGTGTAACTCAGCAGGCGGCCCTGTCATCCCGCCGGGTGGTGCAAATTCTGCTTCGAGCGCGGTCGCACCGGCTCGGCGAGAACTTGCCTTGACTTGGGGGCGCTGCGGCAGTTGGCCGCGTGAAGGTCACCCAGCGGCGAGCGCCGCGCGCTGCACCCAGGCGCGAATGACGGCCCGCTGGCTCTCGTCGATGCCCAGCAGCTTGATCGAGAAGCCCATGGGGTGGGCGCTGCGCACGGTGATCACCCGACCCGAGGCGTGCACCTGGGTGACGTGGCCTTCGAAGGCCATGGTGACCTCGGCCGGGGTGTTCACCATGACCTTCTCGTTCGACTGCACGTGCAGGCAGTCGTTCTTCCAGGTGGCGTCGGGGTCCATCAGGAAGGGGCGGGCGTCGCCGCGGTTGAGCATGAACGAGATGTGGATCATGCCTCCGCGCCAGCGCACGGCCGGCAGCGACGAGGGCACCAGCTCGCGACCGACCACGGTGGGCGCCACCGGGGGCGGCGCGGGGCTGGCGGCGGTGCGCAGCGCGCGCTCGACCTCGACCATGCGCTCGGCCAGCACCAGGAACGCGTCTTCACAGGCCAGGCGCAGCTCGTCGGTGGCGTCGGGGGGCAGGCGCGAGGGCACGTAGCGGTGCACCAGGCCGAAGAAGGCGGCGCGCCAGGCTTCGCGGCTCGAGCCGTCGGGCACGCGGAAGACCTCGGCGGTCGGCCGGCCCTTGATGGTCTCGAGCCAGCTGCGAATCTGCTGGGTGGCCACCGCCTGGGTGCGCACCGCTTCGCCAGCCGCGGGCGGTTGCGAGAGCACCGCCGCCAACTCGGGCATTTCGCGCAGGGGCACGAAGGTCTTGCCGTCGCGCGAGACGGCGCGCACGTCGCCCAGCTTGCCGCGCAGGGCCAGGTCGCGCACCACCTCGAGGCTGACGGGCCCCAGCACCCGGGCCTCGCTGTCG
>CAIWFK010000405.1 GCA_903911905.1 uncultured Myxococcales bacterium | reverse complement strand
CCGCCGATGCCGCCGATGTCGGTGAAGGCGAACGACCCCGACTGCAGCAACAGCCGGCCGTAGAAGCCCGGGTAGCGCGCCGCGGTCGACAGGGCCGCCACCCCTCCGAAGCTGGCGCCCATCAGGCACCGGCCGCGCGGCTTGCCGATGAGCGGCAGCCGGGCCTCGAGGTCGGGCACCACCTCTTCGGTGACGAACTTCGCGTGGCGCTCGTCGTTCGCGTACTCGCCCAGGCGGTTGGGGGAGGTCGAGAGCGCGACGATGAGGTCGGGGATCTCGAGGCGGTGAATCAGGTTGTCGAGCACGATCTTCAGCGCGGCGAACCGCACGTAGTCATGCCCGTCGTGCACGAAGAGCAAGGGGTAGCGCCGGGTCTTCTTGTAGCGGGCGGGCAGGTACACGTGCAGGCCGCGCGTCTCGTTGAAGACCTTGCTCTCGATGACCCAGGGCTCGACCGTGCCCAGCGGCGCGTCGCCGTCGAACTTGGTCCACTCGGGCACCTGGTACCCTTCGCCGTGCACCACGGAGTTCGCGCCGAAGGGGTCGGTGGCACGGTACGGGTTGAGCGGGTCTTCGACCCACTGCCCCTGGCCCGCGCGCACCAGCTCGAACTTGTATTCGACGCGCGACTTCGGAGGGATGTCGAGGGTGAGGTGAAAGAGCGTGGTGTTGGCCAGTCGGTGCAGCGGCTGCGAGTTGGGCAACCCGTACACCCAGCTCTTCAGGTTCACGCCGTCGACCGGCCCGTTGAAGACGAAGGTCACCTTCGAGCCCTCGACCAGGGGGAAGGTGTGCGCGCGCAGGAACGCCGCGACCGCCGCGTCGTCGGGGGCGGCCTTGAGCGCGTCGATGGCCAGGTGATGCGCGGGCTTCATGTCACCCAGGCCCCCAGCACCGTTCCGTCTTCGCGCAGTTGTTGGGTTCCTTCGGCTTTTCGCCACGTGTCTCCTTCGAAGCGTACCCAGTCACCCTGGTCGAGCGCGATGCACTTTGCGGGCGCGTACCGCCGCGCCAACCAGCCCACGCGTACCGGGTCGTCGAGCTTGAGGCGCAACTTCGGGTTGGGCAGCGGCAGCACGCCCTTGTGCAGCCCCAGGCCCTCTTCGAGCACTTCCGAGATGCCCTCGCCCTCGGGCGGGCTCTCGTGAAAGAGCACCACCCGCTCGCTGGTCACCATCGCGCCGCCCGAGACCGCGAGCAGCGCGTGGTCGCGAATCAGCGTCTCGACCCCCAGCAGCCGCATGCGGTTGAGCAGCGCGGCGACGTGGCCGCCGGCGATGACCACCGTGTCGACCAGCTTGAGCATGCGCGCCAATTCTTCGCGCTGCTTGACGATGCCCGGGCGCTCGAGCGGCTTGAACTCGACCTCGAAGTGTTTGCGCAGCGAGCGGCAGCGCTGCAGGTGCTCGTCGTCGAGTCGGCGCAGCTGCGAGACCGACCAGTGCAGCTCTTCTTGCTCGAGCGACGAGCCGGCCGACTTGCGCGAGATGTCGAGGGCGGCGTCGATCGCGTGCACCAGGCGCAGCCGGTAGAATTCCTGAATCTGCCGCAGGGTGTCCTGCCGGGCGCGGTGCGCGGTGGCGAGCTCGGGGTCGGCGGCCAGCAGGGCCTCGGTGCGCTCGTAGATCTTCAGGTTCACCGTGGGGCGGCCGACCAGCGCGGTGAACTCCTCGTCTTGATCCTCCCGCTCCTGCCAGCCGGCGGTGATGATCGCCACCGGGCCGGGGCGCGCGACGGCCGCCACGGCGGCGCCGAGCGTCTGTTTGAGTTGCTGTGGGCCCAGCAGTGCACCGATCACGTCATGACCTCGCGCGAACCTTGACCGTCTGACCGACGATGTTGAGCAGCTGCCGCAGCTGATCGTAGTCGGGGTGCTTGAAGCGCATCCACGCGTTGGCCATGAAGCCGGCCGACACGGGCTGGGTGCCGCTGCCCTCGGGCGGCAGGTGCAGGTCGATGAGGTATTCCCCGAAGCGCCGCTCGATGGCCTGCACGCCCTCGTAGCCGACGATGCGGCCGTCGCACTCGGGCCGCAGGGCCACGATGCCGGTGGCGAAGCGCCGCGACGCGCGCGCCCCCGGGCGGCCGTGCACCACGGCCATGGCCCACTCGCGGTACAGATCGATGTCGTTGGCCACGTTGTGCAGGTCCCACGCGCGCACGCCGGGCGGCCGACAGCCGATTTCGCTGAACTTGAGCCCCTTGGGGCCAGCGAACCATTCCATGTGGGTGGCGCTGGTACCGATGTCGAGCGCGCGCACCACGCGGGCGCCCATGACTCGCAGTTCCTGGTAGCCCTCGGCCGAGTCGATGCGGTTGGTGGTGATGAACTGCGGGCTGATCCACCGGGTGCGCATGGCCTCGAGCACGTTGGGGTAATAGTGCGTGGCGAAGTCGTGCACGATGCGACCGCCGATGGTGATGGTGTCGTAGAAGCCTTCGTGGCCTTCGATGAATTCTTCGACGGCCACCGAGCGACCCTTGTCGACGCCCAGCTCGGCAGCCCCGCGCTGCAGGTCGGCCAGCGAATCGCAGCGCACCGTGCCCGACGCCCCGGCGCCGTCGCGGGGCTTCAAGATCAGCGGGAAGCCCACCTGCCGCGCGAAGGCCACCAGCTCTTCGAGTGACGAGGCGGCGCTCGACTGCGCGCAGGGCACGCCGGCCTGGCGCAGGGCTTCCTTCATGCTGGGCTTGTCGCGGCACAGCCAACTGGTGCGCACGCTGGTGCCCTCGATGCCCAGGGCCTCGCGCACCTTGGCGGTCGACATGATGTGGGCCTCGACCACCGCCTCGATGCGGTCGATGCGGTGCCGGGAATGAATGAACTGCGCGGCCTGCATCACCGAGCGCTCGTTCACCACGTTGTCGACCTGCTGGTAGTGCGTCAACCATCGCTTGAGGTTGTCGCTCAGGGACTCCTTGGAGCCCTCGCCGATGGCGGTGACCGTGGCGCCCACTTCCTTGAGCGCGCGCACGAAGTGCACCTGGTTCGTCGGGAAACGGGGCTCGATGAAGACGACGTGCATGGGCGGCCTTCTAGGCAAGACGGGAATACAGCTGCTCGTACTTCTGCACCTGCAACGACCACGAGAAGTTCTGGGTCATGCCGTTGCGCTGAATGCGGCGCATGGTGGCGCGGTCGCGGTACAGGTCGCTGGCGGCGTTGAGCGCCCAGTGCACGGCCTGCGCGTCGTAGTTCTCGAACACGATGCCGGTGCCCTGCCCCGTGCTCGGCTGGTAGAGCGACACGGTGTCCGACAGGCCGCCCGTCTTCCGCACGATGGGAATGGTGCCGTACTTCATGGCGTACAACTGCGTCAGCCCACACGGCTCGTAGTGCGAGGGCATCAGGAAGAAGTCGGCGCCCGCCTGAATCAGGTGGGCCAGTGCGTTGTCGAACTGGGTCTGGAAGCGCACCTGCGCGGGGAACTGGTCGCGCAACTGGTGGAACATGCGCGAGAAGCGGTGCTCGCCCGAACCCTGCACCACCAACTGGAACTTGCGCTCGCGCAGCACCTTGAAGAGCACGTCGGGCAACAGGTCGAAGCCCTTCTGGCTGGTCAACCTCGAGACGATGCCCAGAATCGGCACGCCCGGCAGGTTGGGCAGGCGCCCCCGGGCCAGCAGCGCGGCGCGGTTGCGTTCCTTGCCCGCCAGGTCGTCGACGTCGTAGCGGAAGGGAATGATCTGGTCGGCCTGCGGGCTCCACTCGTCGTAGTCGACGCCGTTGAGAATGCCGAACACCGCGCCCTCGCGGGAGCGCAGGAAACCGTCGAGCCCCGCTCCGAATTCGCCCGTGCGAATTTCCTTCGCGTAGGTCGGGCTCACCGTGGTGATGGCGTTGGCGTACAGAATGCCGTGCAACAGGAAGTTGATGCGGCCTTCCTTCAACTGGTCCTGGTGCAGCAGGTGCGCGCTGCGCAACAGGCCGGTGTCGGGCAGCACGCTGGCCGGGAACTGCCCCTGGTAGTTCAGGTTGTGAATGGTCAGCACCGTGCGCGACTTGCCGAAGACCGCGCCGTCCCAGGCGAAGCGGGTCTTCAGAATCAGCGGCACCATCGCGGTCTGCCAGTCGTTGCAGTGGATGATGTCGGGCGCGAACCGCATGCGCTGCGCGGCCTCGAGCGCGGCGTAGCCCAGCACCAGGAAGCGCAGGTGCTCGTCACCGTCGTTCGAATAGATGGCGTGCCGCCCGTACAACTGCGGGCACTGCACGAAGAAGACTTCCATGCTCGAGCCGGGCAGCCGGGCCGCGACGATCGACGTGTCGTACGACTTGGGCCCGAACATCACCTTCAGGTGACGCAGCGATTCGATCACCCGGAACTGGTACTTGCGGTGATCGATGCGCTCGTACAGCGGCATGAACACGCGAACGTCATGACCGCGCTCGTGGAGCGCCTTGGGAAGGGCAGCGGAAACATCTCCGAGGCCTCCGGTCTTCGCGAACGGCGCGACCTCGGAGCTCAGGAAAAGCACTTGCATCTGTGACGCAGTGTACCAGAGCGAAATCGACTAGCTGTGGAAAACCTCGACCAGCGGACCGACCATGCGGGCGATTTTCGTTTCGCTGATGGGCGAGACTCCGAACGGGGTGAAGGGGTCGGCCACCAGGTCCCGGTTCAGCTCGACGCAGAGCACCCGGTCGGGCCACGCCTTCGCGTACACGTACCCCATGGCCACCGGGTGCAGGTGGTAGGTGGCGTTCTGTTTCACGTCGATGCCGGCCTTCGTGTAGGCGCTGACCGTACGTGCGATCACCTGCTCGTTGGCGCGGAACGAGCCGTCTTCCGTCGCACAGATGAGGTCGACCGCCGGCCGCTCGGGCCAGGTGGCATAGACCTGGGGCACGTAGGCCGCATGGAGCGCGGTCACGATGTGCTCGTCGGTCTTCGTGATGCCCACCGACCGGGGCGCGTAGGAATGCAACTGCAGCACCATCGCGTTCCGAGCGCCACACAGCTCGGCGTACAGCGCGCCCACCACCCGGTGGTACTCGGCGTGCTGGTGGGTCAACCACGCCAGGTCGGCGCTTTCGCTCACGTACGAGGGCACCGCGGCCGTCATGCCGGCCACGCCCTGCCCGGCCTTCATCTTTTCCACCACGCGGTTG
>CAIWFK010000404.1 GCA_903911905.1 uncultured Myxococcales bacterium | reverse complement strand
GCTGCGTGGAACCGGGCTGCGCGAGCGGTCTGGTCGCTGGTCTTGCGCTTCAGCGGAAGGTGATCTTCAGCCAGGTGACGACCTGGTTGACCTCGTCGTCGCTCAGCTTGGCGCCGTACTTCGGCATCAGACCCTTGCCGTTGCGAATGGTGCGGGCGAGCTTGTCTTCGCTCAAGCGCGGCACCTTGAAGATCAACCCCGGGCCCTTCGCACCGCGACCATCACCGTTGTGGCAGGTGTAGCAATCGACGTCGGGTCGCGTGTACCCGTTGAAGAGCAACGCCCCCGGGTCGGTCAGGCCTTCACGCGCCAGGGGCACCCCCGCGCACGACATCGTCAGCAGCGCCATCGCCGTCAGTCGTCTCACGTGAAGCCCCTCGCTCGTCACGAGTGTAGTCGCCGGGGAAATGGCCGCCGAAATTCCGTTGGCCGGGGCCTCGGGGAAAAAATCGTACGGCCCTGAAGTGACCACCTCCTGAAACACACCGACATGTGGGCGTGGAGCGCGCGCACACCACCTGGCGGGCCCGGAACCGGTGTGCGCACGTCGCAGGTGTCTCGAACTCCGCTGTCATGTGCCTTGACACAGGAAACCCCTGAATTGCTTCGGCCGAGACTTTCTTCAGCAGCCCAAAGGGACCGCACCGGGAGCAACACATGAAGGTCTACCGTTCGCAGGCGAAGTCGAAGTCGGTCACCGAGGCGAAGTCGAGCCTCACCAACCCCCGCCCCTCGCCGTCGTCGTCGTCGTCGCGGCCGGGCTTCTCGGTGGCTGACGGCTTCGAGCCGGCGAAGGCCGTGAAGACCGGCGGGCTGGGCACGCCGCGCACCCGCACCAACCCCAACGACCTCACCTTCCACGGCGGCAAGGTGCTCTCGAGCCCGACCTTCCAGCCCATCTACGTGGGCGACTACTGGAGCACGCCGAAGGGCGCGGCCGACCGCACGTACAACGACGCCTTCGCGAAGGACCTGGTCTCGGGCAACCACGAGGCGATTCTCTCGCAGTACGGCGTCGGCAAGGGCCAGGCCGCCGCGTCGACGGTGGTGCCGGGCGCGCCCAAGGTGGTGACCCAGGCCGACGTCGAGAAGCTGGTGAAGGCGCAGATCGCCTCGGGCGCGGTCGCCAACGGCCCGCAGACGGTGCACATGGTGGTGCTGCCTCCGGGCACCGTGTTGTCCGACGGCAACGCCGACTCGACCCAGGGCCTGGGCGGCTTCCACAACAGCTACGTCGGCGCCGACGGCAAGCCGGTCTACTACGGCGTGGTCTGCTACTCGCAGGGCAACAACGGCATCGACTTCACCGGCAACGGCCGCGACAACGTCACCATCACCGAGTCGCACGAGTTCGACGAAGCGGCCACCGACCCCGACGTGGGGCAGGGGAAGGTCGCCTGGTACAACCAGAAGTACGGCGAAATCGGCGACCTCGCGGTGAACTCGGGCCTGGTGCCGCTCGACAAGGCGTACGTGCGTGACGAGAAGGGCTTCGCGGTGCAGGTCGAATGGAGCAACGCCGACCACGCCTTCGAAGGGGTGAAGAAGGCCTGAGGTGGCGCGCCCGCCCGCGATTGAGCATACAGCGGGCATGACAGACGCCTTCATCTGCGACGCGGTCCGCACGCCCTTCGGTCGGTACGGAGGGGCGCTGGCCCAGGTGCGAACCGACGACCTCGCGGCCCTGCCCCTCAAGGCCCTGGTCTCGCGCAACCCGCGCGTCGACTGGGCCGCGCTCGACGACGTGCTGCTGGGCTGCGCCAACCAGGCCGGTGAAGACAACCGCAACGTGGCGCGCCTGGCCGCGCTGCTCGCCGGGCTCCCGCAGTTGGTACCGGGCGCGACCATCAACCGGCTGTGTGGCTCGGGGCTCGACGCGGTGGGCAGCGCCGCGCGCGCCATTCGGGCCGGTGAGGCGTCGTTGGTGGTGGCGGGCGGCGTCGAGAGCATGAGCCGCGCGCCCTTCGTGATGCCCAAGGCCGACGCCGCGTTCGCGCGCAGCCCGGCCATCTACGACACCACCATCGGCTGGCGCTTCGTCAACGAGCTGATGAAGCAGCAGTACGGCGTCGATTCGATGCCCGAGACCGCCGAGAACGTGGCGCTCGACTTCCACGTCGAGCGCGAGGCGCAGGACCGCATGGCGCTGCGCTCGCAGCTCAACGCGCTCGCAGCCCAGGCACGCGGCTTCTTCTCGGCGGAAATCGTGCCCGTCACCCTGCCGCAAAAGAAGGGCGAGCCGGTGGTGGTCTCGGCCGACGAGCACCCGCGACAGACCTCGCTCGAGGCGCTGGGCAAGCTCAAGGGCGTGGTGCGGCCCGACGGCACGGTGACCGCGGGCAACGCCTCGGGCGTCAACGACGGGGCCTGCGCGCTGCTGGTGGCCTCGGAGGCCGCGGCCCGCCAGCACGGGCTGACGCCGCGGGCGCGGGTGGTGGGCATGGCCTGCGCGGGCGTGGCTCCGCGCATCATGGGCATGGGGCCGGCGCCGGCCACCCGAAAGGTGCTGGCGCTCACGGGCCTCACGCTCGCGCAGCTCGACGTCATCGAGCTCAACGAGGCCTTCGCGGCGCAGGGCGTGGCGGTGCTGCGCGACCTGGGGCTCGCCGACGACGACGCGCGCGTCAACCCCAACGGCGGCGCCATCGCGCTGGGGCACCCGCTGGGCGCGAGCGGGGCGCGGCTGGTCACCACCGCCGTCAACCAGTTGCAGCAGAGCGGCGGTCGCTACGCCCTGTGCACGATGTGCATCGGCGTGGGGCAGGGCATCGCGGTGGTCCTTGAGCGGGTCTGAGTCGAGCGGTCCCGCTCAGAGCCCGGCCAGCTTCTTCACCGTCGTCGCGTTGGGCTTGATGACCACTTCGACCACGGTGTCGACCTTGTCTTCGGCGTTGACCAGGTGCAGGCGGTGCGTGCCCGCCGGCAAGGGCAGCTCGATGAGCGGCGTGTCGCCCAGCTTGCGCTTGCCCAGGAAGACCTGGGTCCACGGCTCGGTGTCGAGGGTCAGTCGCCCCGAGGCGGCCGCCGCGGTCTTGGGGGGCGACCCGGCGTCGGGCACCGCGTCGATGACGACGGTGCGCACCGGCGGGCCCGCGTCGACGGGGCTGGTTCCGGCGCCATCGTCCGGGGGGGTGACCACGGCCGCGGCCTTCGGCGGCGCACCGGCGTCGGGCGTCGGCGCGCCGTCGTCGAAGGGGTTGGGAACGATGGCGGGTCGCACCGCTGCGGCGGGCTCGACCGGCTTCACCGCGCCGCCCCGCATCGAGCCGGCGAACCAGGTGCCCGTCAGCACCACCGCGGCGCCAGCGCCGAGCAGCAGGTTGCGGCGCAGCGCGACCTTCGGCGGCTCGGACGCTCGCGGGCGCGGCGCGAGGTTGTTGGGCATCGACGACGCGCTGGGCGTGCGCGCCGCCAGCTTGTGGAATTCACCCAGCGCCGCGACTTCGGGCGCGAAGAGCTGGTGCATGCGCGCTTCGAGCGTGGGCTCGTCGCGGCCCACGTGGGTGCGGGCCCAGCGGTCGAGCGCGTCGGCGAAGGCCTGCCCGTCGGGAAAGCGGTTGTCGCGCACCGGGTCGACCGCCTGCGCGATGATGGCGTCGAGGTCGCGGTCGAGCTTCACCACCTGCGAGGCGCGGGGCAGCTCCTCGTACGAAGCCAGCCTGCGCAGAATGGCCATCTCGTCGAGCCCGGGCCCGTACGCGCGCCGCCCCGTCACCAGCTCGAGCAGCACCACGCCCAGCGAGAACACGTCGCTCGCACCCGAGACCTGCTCGCCCACCGCCTGCTCGGGCGGCATGTAGGCCACCTTGCCGCGAATGATGCCGGTCGAGGTCTTGTTCATGCGGCCCGCCGCGCGGGCGATGCCGAAGTCCAGCACCTTCACCTGGCCGTCGTAGGTGACGAAGAGGTTCTGCGGCGACACGTCGCGGTGGACGATCTGCAGCGGTCGGCCCTCGAGGTCGGTGCGGCGGTGCGCGTAGCCCAGGCCCCGCGCCGCGGGTGCGACGACCTGCACCGCGAGCGCGGGCGGCACCTGCGCGTGGTGGTCGACCACCCGGCGAGCGAAGCGGCTGACCGTCTGCCCGGCCAGGTATTCCATCACCAGGTAGTACGAGCTGCCGGCCTGCCCCAGCTCGAAGACCTGCACCACGTTGGGGTGGTGCAGTTGCGAGGCGATGCGCGCCTCGTCGAGGAACATGGTGACGTTGGCCGGGTCTTCGTCGGCGCTGCCGATGACGCGCTTGAGCACCACCAGGCGGTCGAAGCCCGCCGCGCCGGTCTGACGCGCCAGCCAGATTTCGCCCATGCCGCCCCGGGCCAGCTCCTTGAGCAAGGAGTACTGGCCGATGACGACCCCGGGAACCCACGTCTCCAACGACTCGCTCACGTGACGACGGAGTGTACGGTGAGGGGGCGCTGCAGTCCTGTATTTGATCAACCGGGCAGCTATGATGCGGCCATGCGTCTCTTCGCGGTGGTGGTCGCCCTGGCGGCGGGCATGAGCTTCTCGGCACCTTCGCTGGGGCAGGCCCAGGCCGAACTCAAGGGCCTCAAGTACGCCGAAGCGGCGAAGACCCTCAAGGCGCTCAGCCAGGCCGAGGGCTTCTCGCAGGCCGAAGTCATCGAGTACTTCACCCTGCTGGGGCAGGTGCGCGGGGCGCTCAACGACACCGAGGGCGCCCGCGACGCGTTCATGCGCGCGCTCTCGCTCGACCCCGACCTCAAGCTGCAGGGCAAGGCCGCGCCGCGCGTCACCACCCCGTTCTTCGAGGCCAAGGGTCGGGTGAAGGACCAGGGTCGCCTCGAGGTCACCGTCGGCTCGAAGAAGGAGGTCGAGGGTGGGTGGGCGCTGGTGCTCGCCGCTTCGGCCGACCCGCTGGCCATGGCGACCGACGTGGTCATTTCCATCGACGAAGACGGCGTGGCCCGCTCGGTGACCGTGCCCTTCGCGAAGGTCGGTGCGCTGACCGTGAAGGGCCGCAAGGTGCGCGTGGGGTGGTCGGTGCTGGGCGCGCACAACTGGGTGCTGCGGCAGAGCGTGCCGCTCGAGCTCGAGCGCGCGGTGGTGGCGGTGAAGCCGCCCGAGCCGGTGGTGGCGCCGGTCACGCCCGTGGCGGTGCAGCAGGCGCCGGTGGAGGCGCCTTCGAAGGTGCCCGGCATCGTGGTGCTCAGCTCGGGGTTGGTGGTGGCGGCCGTCGGCGGCGTGTCCGTCGGGCTGGCGCACGCGACGGCGGCCCAGGCCGAGATGGCGCAAGACGTGCACACGCTCAATGCGCTGGTCGCGACCGGCATGCGGCAGCAGACGGTCGGCTTCGTGATGCTCGGCGTCGGTGGCGCGGCGGCGGTGGCCGGCGGGGTGCTGCTCGCGGTCGAATCGAAGGCGCCGGCGGCGGTGGCATTCGCGCCCGTGCCGGGTGGTGGCGTGGCGGTGGTGTCGGGCCGGTTCTGACCGTCAGTGTGCAAGGGGAAGGTCGGGCGGGCCCGCGAAGACGCTCTGCGCTTCGGTCATGGAGTTGCCCGACCGGTCGAATGGCATCGCTGCGGCACACACGCCGTCGTGACCCGGTGGCCTGATGTTGCAGCGCTCGGTACCGGTTTCCGGGTCCGAGCACTCGAGGGTCGTCGAGAGCCCGCACGGGCGGCGACACACCCACGGCTCTCCAACCGGGACACCGACGTCCGAGCAGACCTGACCGGGCGCGCAGTCGGTCGTCGTGACACACGACGGGTAGCAGCGACCGAAAGAGGTGCTGCCCCAGACGGTTCCGACACACCGTGACCCGGCAGGACATCGACCGGGGACACAGCCCTCGGCGAAGGCTGGCTCGACACACGCCCCCGCGTCCAACGAGGGAAGGTGGACACACGCGGCTCGGGCGGAGCACGCGTCGTCAGGGCCCCGGCGACTTCACGAGTTGTGCCGAGGGCGATTCATGCGTCTCGTATGCAGTTCGATTTGAAACAACCGACCTCGTTGGTCGTCGACGAGACCGCACACACGCTTCCTGGTGGGCAGAGGTTCGAGGCGTAGCACCGCGCCAGCGCCTCCCAGACCTTGCCGGCTGGCGTGGCCTGGAAGGCCGTGAGCGAGAACCCACCCGCGTCGACCGGGGCGGGCGTCTGGCGAAGAACTGGTCCCGGTGGGTTCGGCGGTGTGCGAGTCGGCGAGGAGACGTGCTCGCTGACTCGAGGTGGGTTGACGGCCTCCCGCGACCCGGTCACCGGTTGGTCTGGCCGCATCAGGCGGAACACCACGAGCGCCGCGACGAGGGCGGCGAGGGTTCCCAGCGCGCGTGCGAATCGGCGATTCACCGACCCCCGCTCACCCGCGCGTCACCAGCTCAGCGGTTGCGACGACGCCGCAGCATCGCCAGCACCGCCATCGCCATCGCCGGGAACTCGACGCTGGTGCACCCGCACCCACCTGCGCCGCCCGTCCCGGTGCCGCCGTCGGTGTCGCTGCCGGCATCGGCCATCGGCTGACCCGAATCGGGCGTACCCGCGTCGGCGACCGTTCCGGCATCGACGCCCGCGTCCGGCACGGTGCAGTGACCCGCGCCGCACACGGCCGGAGCCGTGCACGTGCCGCAGTCGATGACGCTGCCACACCCATCACCCTGCATTCCGCACTCGAGGCCCTGCTGCAGGCAGTTGGCGGGCGTGCAGCCGGCGTCGACGCTCGCGTCAGGCCTGCCCGCGTCGAGGTCGCAGTTCGGAATGGGGGTGTGCGAGCAGTCGGTGGTCGCGCTGCAGGTGTCGAGCGTGCACGGGTCGCCGTCGTCGCAGAGCACGTCGTAGGGCAGATAGCGCGCGCCGCCGTCGAAGCAACTGTCGAGGGTGCAGGCGATGCCGTCTCCGAGCGGAATTTCGGTGTCGTCGTTGATGGCCGTCGAGACGCCGCCGTCACAGACCTCGCGTCGGCAGTCGTGAATCGAGCTCTGCGGCGGGGGGCAGGACCGGCAACTGCTGGCGCCGGTGACCGAGAAGGTGTCGGGCGCGCAGTTCTGACAGGTGGTGCTGGCCGTGGTCGGCGCGAAGGTGCCGGCCGCGCACGACAGGCAGGTGGGGCTTCCGCCCACCGGTTGGAACGTGCCCGGCGCGCAGGGCGAACACATGACCGACGCGGCGTTCGAGAAGGTGCCCGGCCCGCAGCTCTGGCAGGCGACCGAGCCCGAGGTCGCCTGGAAGGTGCCCGCCATGCAGTCCGTGCAGGCCAGCGCGCCGGACGTCGACGAGCTGGTGCCGGGAGCGCACGAGGCGCAGCTGGTCGCCATGCTGGTCGGCTGGGCGGTGCCGGGCGCGCAGTTCAGACAGGTGCTCGAGCCCGTCGCGGGTTGGAACGAGCCAGGCGTGCACGACGTACAACTGGGCGCCGCGCGCGCCGAGAAGGTGCCCATCGCGCAACTGGTGCACAACGACGAGCCTGACGTCGAGAAGGTGCCGGGCAGACAGTCCTGACAGGTGGTGCTGGCGCCGTTCGGCTGGAACGTGCCCGCGGCGCACGCCGTACAGCTCGAGGCCGCGCTCGTCGCCGAGAAGGTGCCAGGGCTGCAACCGGTGCACAGCGCCGCGCCGCCGTCCGACACGGTGCCGGGGCTGCAGTTCAGGCAGGTCGAGCTGGCCGAGGTCGAGGTGAACGAGCCCGGCGCACAGCTCGTGCAGGCCACCGAGCCCAGTTGCGCGGTGAAGGTGCCGGCCGCGCAGTTCGAACAGGTCGAGCTGCCGGCGGTCGAGCTGAAACGACCTGGGGCGCAGAGGGTGCACGACGTCGCGCCGCCCGTCGAGAACGAGCCCGCGTCGCAGGGCGTGCAAGGGGCCTGACCGGTCGCGCTGAACTGCCCCGGTGGGCACTGCTGGGCCAGCGCCGAGGCACCGACCAGGGCGGCGATCGCGATCAGGGAGCGAAAGTGCATGAGCGACCAGTCTGGCCCAACCTCGTCCGACTGTCGCCTGTCACGGCACGACCGAGACGCACTCGGTCAGACACGAAAACGTCGCCGCCACGCACGAGCGTTCGCTGATGCAGGCGTTGCACCTGTCGGCCTTGCGGCGGAAGTCGGGCTCGGTCGAAGCGGAGTGGCGGCAGCGCGACGCGCAGGTGCTCACGTCGTACGTCTTGTCGAAGCACGAGGCGTAGCGCTCGCAGATGCCGTTGCAGTCGATGGCCGAGTCGATGGTCTGGACCACGGCGCACTGGCTTCCGAGCAACAGGGTGAGGGCGAGCGCAAGTCGATTCATGCGTCTGCTCTACACCACCGTTAGGCTGCGGTTCGTGAAGAACGCGAAGCACGTCATCGTGGTGGGAGCGGGCGTGGGTGGGCTCTCGTCGGCGGCCGACCTCGCGCGCCGGGGGTTCCGGGTGACGGTGCTCGAGCGCGCGGCGACTCCCGGTGGGAAGATGCGGCTGGTCGACGTCGGGGGGCGTGGTGTCGATGGGGGGCCCACGGTCTTCACCATGCGCTGGGCCTTCGAAGGGCTCTTCGCCGAGGCCGGCAAACGGCTCGAGGACTTCCTGACCCTGGCGCCCATCGAGGTGCTGGCGCGCCATGCGTGGCGGGCCGGCGGTCGGCTGGACCTCTTCGCCGACGTCGAGCGCTCGGCCGCGGCCATCGCGGCGTTCTCGTCGAGGGCCGACGCCGACGGGTACCGTGCTTTCTGCGAACGCAGCGCCCGGGTCTACCGCGCGTTGGCGCCGCACTTCATCGCCACCGAGCGCGCCACGCCGGTCTCGCTGGTCGCGCGGCTGGGGCCGTCGGGGCTGCCAGCGATGTTCCGGGCCGCGCCGTGGCGCACGCTGTGGAGTTCGCTGGGTGACACCTTCCACGACCCGCGGCTGCGGCAGTTGTTCGCGCGCTACGCGACGTACGTGGGCAGCTCGCCCTTCCTCACCCCGGCGACGCTGATGTTGGTGGCCCACGTCGAACAGGACGGGCTGTGGCGTGCAGTGGGCGGCATGCACCAGGTGGCAGTGGCGTTGCAGCGGCTGGGCGAGTCCCAGGGCGCGACGTACCGCTTCGGGGCGCACGTCGAGTCGGTGACCACCGGCGGCGGGCGAGTGACCGGGGTGCAGTTGCGTGGCGGTGAGCGGCTCGAGGCCGACGCGGTGGTCTTCAACGGCGACGTCGCGGCGCTGGCCAGCGGGGCGGTGGGCGGGGCGGGCGGCGCGACCCGTGAGACGAAGCCCGCCGACCGCTCGTTGTCGGCGGTGACCTGGTGCCTGTCGGCGCGCACGTCGGGCTTTCCGTTGCTGCACCACAACGTGTTCTTCGCCGAGGACTACGCCGACGAGTTCGCCGCCATCTTCGGTCGGCGCACGGTGACCGCCCACCCCACGGTCTACGTCTGCGCGCAGGACCGCGGTGAGGCCGTGGTGCCCGACGGACCCGAGCGCCTGCTGGTGTTGGTCAACGCCCCTCCCGACGGCGACACCCGGGCCCTCGAGCCGGGGCCGCTGCGCGAACGCACCTTCGAGTTGCTTTCCGCATGCGGGCTGCAGGTCGAGCCGGTCGCCGAGGTGGTGACGACGCCGGTGGAGTTCGAGGCGCTCTTTCCGTCGACGGGCGGCGCGCTCTATGGGCGGTCGAATCACGGGGTGCTGGGCACCTTCGCCAGGGCTGGCAACACCACCTCGCTGCCCGGGCTCTATGCGGCGGGTGGGTCGGTGCACCCCGGGCCCGGCATTCCCATGGCGGTGCTGTCGGGTCGGCTGTGCGCGGCGCGGCTCGAGCTGGACCTGGCGGGTGGGCGGGGGCGGGTGAGCGTGGCGTCGAAGTGAGGCGAGTGCCACTGAAGGTGTGGTGAGGCGGAGAAGGCCGCCGTCGTCGGTGGCGCCTCGGCGATGGAACGCCAGGGGAGGTGCCGACGAGGGGCCGAGCGAACGCGAGGCAGAAGCGGAAAAGCGCCTCGATGGGGCCGTGACGACCTCAGGCCACTCGACGTCGCGCCCGACACTCACCTTGCGCTCGGCCGCGGCGGCACGACACGCCGTCGCCCCCAATTCGCCGCCAGCCCGCCGAAGCCCAGCAGCGTCGCCGCCGAGAACACTTCGAACTGCCAATCGCGCAGCGCGCTGGCCAACACCGTCGCCCCCGAGAACGCGAGCGCCACCGGCCAGGCCCGCGCGTCGAAGAGGGCACTGGCGATCCACCAATTCACCGCCACGTAGAACATGAACCCCACCGCCGCCTGCTCGAAGCTCACGCCCAACCCCCACGCCCCGGCCCAGAAGACCACGAAGCTGGCCAGCGCCACGTGGTTGCCGCGCAGCAGCCGGCGCTGCGCGTCGTTGAGCTTCGAGACGCGGCGAATCACCAGTTCGGCCAGCACGATGCCCACGCCGAAGACCGTCATGCCCCCCACCGCTTCGCGGAACCCGAAGGGAATGACGCCCAGCCGCTTGAGCACCGCGATGGTCAGCATGCCCACCGAGCAGACCACCGCGACCAGCAGCGCCACCCGGCTGCGCACCGCCACCGCCGCGTCGAGGTCGGTCTCGACTTCGAGTTGCTCGAGCGCGGCGACCCGCGCCTTGCGCTCGGCGAGCGTCTGCTCGAGCGCCGCCAGGGCCTGCTCGAGGTCGGGCGGAACGCTCGGCAGTTCGGCGGCATGCGCGCGGGCGGCGCTCAAGTTCTCGTCGAGCAGTTCGCCGTGCGCCATCGCCCGGACGGCCCGCTCGAGCCCCTGCTGCGCCACCGCCTCCAGCCCGGGCACGTCCTTCACCTGGCGAAAGGCGAACCGGCACTCGGTGAAGGCCACCTGCAGGGCGAGCGGCGGCGTCGGAGCGCCCGAGCGCTTGAGCGCCAGCGCCGCCTCGAGGGCCTGCAGCCGTCGCTCGGCTTCGGCGGCCAGCGCGTGGGCGTCGCGTCGACGCAGGTAGGCCTCGAGCGCATCGCGAAAAGCCTGCACCGATTCGGGTCGATCGGCCGGAGCGCGGGCCAGGGCCCGTCGACACAGCGAGGCCAGCTCGTCTGGCACGCTGGCCCCGAAGACGGGCGCGGCGCCCTCCCACGCCTGGGTCAGGGTCTGGATGACGGTCGCTCCCTGGTGCGGCGGCTGGCCGGTCAGCACGTGATGCAGCACGGCGCCCAGCAGGTACACGTCGGTGCGCTCCGAGAGCTGCGCGCCATCACCGGCCGCCATCTCGGGCGCCATGTACGCGGGCGTGCCGCACAGCCCGTGGCTGTCGCGCGCGCTGGTGAGCAGCGGGTCGTCGCCCACCGCCACCGCGATGCCCCAGTCGAGCACGTAGACCTCACCGAAGCGCCCCAACATCACGTTGTCGGGCTTGAGGTCGCGGTGCAGCACGCCGCGGCTGTGGGCGAACGAGACCGCGTCGCAGACCTCGAGCAGCACGCCCAGGTGGAAGCCGAGCGGGTCGAGCGCCCGGGTTCCGAAGGCGGCCAGTTCGTCAGGCTCGTCGAGCAGCATTCGCCACGAGGTGCCCTCGATGCGCTTCATGACGAAGAAGGGCGCGCCGTCGCGCCCGCGCGCCAACAGGTGCACCGGCACGATGTTGGGGTGCTCGAGCCGGCCGGTTACCAGCGCTTCGCGCATCAGCTCGGCGGTGACCTGCGGGCTCGCCGCCTCGTCGAGCGGCACCTTCACCGCCACTTCCCGCTGCAGGGGGCGCTGCAGCGCGAGCATCACCTTGCCCATGCCTCCCACGCCCAGGGTCTGCAGCACGGCGAGCTCGGCGTCACCTTCGCGAAGCTCGATGATCGGCAGGTCGACGGGCGCGGGCACCGAGGCCCCCTGCCGCGACGGCGCCGAGGGCACGGTGCCGTCCTGGGCCAGGGTGAGGCCCGAGGCGTCGATGCCCCGCGTGCGCAGGTGCAGCGTGTACTGGGCTTCCTTTTGACTGGCCGTGCCGTCCATGGGTCGAAACGTTGCCACTGCCGCGTCGCGGCCGACAGCGCGGAAAATGGCGCTCGTTCACTGCTACAGTTCGCCAGGTGAACGATCAGGTCAGAGGCCTGGGCATGCGCCTGGGCACCGCGCTCGGCTTCCAGGTCGACCCCGAATACTTCGGGTCGGACGTGGGCTGGGTGTTGCTGGCCAAGCTCGAGGAACTGATGAACGCCAACCGCCGGCTCGACCCGGTCAGCCTGCAGGTGTTGGCCGAGCTGGGCATCGCGCTGGGCATTCGCGCCGACGCGTCGACGGCGATGGCTTCGCTCGAGCGCGAACTGGGCAGCTCACCGTTTCCCGCGCAGACCATCACCGCAGTGGTGGTGTGGGTGCGCGGCCAGCTCAACTTCGCCCCCGTCGCCAAGAAGGTCGAGCTCGACCCCGGCTCGGCGCAGCACGTGCCGCTGAAGAACTACGACTTCGAGTGATAGAGCACCCGCATGGCCCTGCCGCCCGCCTTCCTCGAAGCGCTCGCCGCGTTCCCCGCTGACCTGCCGTCGACCGACGCGGCCGACCTCGCCCGCTACGGCACCGACTGGACGAAGGTCTACACGCCCAACGCCTCGCTGCTGCTGCGGCCGCGCACCACCGACGACGTGTCGCGGCTGCTCAAGCTCTGCCACATTCACCGGGTGGGCGTGGTGCCCTCGGGCGGGCGCACGGGGCTGGCGGGCGGCGCGGTGGCGATGAATGGCGAGGTGGTGCTCAGCCTCGAGCGCATGCGCGCCATGCACCCGGTCGACCCCCTGGGCCAGACGGTGCGCGTGCAGGCCGGCGCGGTGACCGAAGCGGTGCACCAGCACGTGGCCGAACAGGGGCTCTTCTGGCCGGTCGACTTCGCCTCGAAGGGCAGCTCGCAGGTGGGCGGCAACATCGCCACCAACGCCGGCGGCATTCGGGTCATTCGCTACGGGCTGACGCGGCAGTGGGTGCTGGGCCTGCAGGTGGTCACGCCCACGGGGCTGGTGCTCGAGCTCAACGGCGCGCTCGAGAAGAACAACACCGGCGTCGACCTGCGCCAGCTCTTCATCGGCAGCGAGGGCATTCTGGGGGTCATCACCGAGGCCACGCTCAAGCTGACCCGGCTGCCCGAGAAGGTCGACGTCTTCCTCTTCGCGGTCGACTCGCTGCAGGGGGTGCTGCGCCTGTTCGAGGCCGCGCGCCAGGGCCCCTTCACGGTGATGGCGTTCGAGTTCTTCACCGACAAGTGCAGCGCCCGGCTCGAGAAACACCGTGGCCTGCGCCCGCCCTTCGAGCAGCCCAGCTCGCACTACGTGGTGCTCGAGGTCGAACAGGCGAAGCCCGGCGCGCTCGACGCGTGGCTGAGCATGCTCTTCGAGAAGGGCCTGGTGACCGACGGCACCCTCGCGGCCGATCTGGGGCAGGCGAAGGCCCTGTGGACCCTGCGCGAGGGCATCAGCGAGTCGCTCTCGGCCACCGGCCTGCCGCACAAGAACGACATCGCGTTACCGATTTCCCGGCTCTCGGCGTTCTGCGTCGAGCTCGAGGCGCTGCTGGCCGAGCGCTACGCCGACTGGGAGCTGTGCCTCTTCGGCCACATCGGCGACGGCAACCTGCACGTGAACATCATGAAGCCCGAGGCGCTCTCGAAAGCCGAGTTCCTCGAGCGCACCCACGAGGTCGACCGCGACGTGTTCGCGGTGGTGCAGGCGCACGCGGGCAGCGTGAGCGCCGAGCACGGCATCGGCCTGCTCAAGAAGCCGTGGCTGGGGTACACGCGCAGCCCGACCGAGCTGGGCATCATGCGGCAGCTCAAGGCGGTGCTCGACCCGCACGGGGTGCTCAACCCCGGCAAGGTGCTCTAGCGGACGGCCCGCGTCACGAGGGCTCGCTGTGGCGCAGGCGCTGGTCGAGGTGGGCGACCAGGTCCGCCAGCACCAGGGGCTTGGTGAGGTACTCGTCGACGCCGGCCTCGAAGCACGACTCGCGGTCGCCCGGCATGGCCAGCGCGGTGAGCGCGAAGATGGGCACGCGGGCCTGCGCGGGGTCGGGCAGGGCGCGAATGCGCCGGGTCGCCTCGCGGCCGTCGATACCGGGCAGCTGAATGTCCATCAACACCAGCGCGGGCGTGACGGCGCTGGCCTGCGCCACGGCGGTGAAGCCATCGGCGGCGATCGCCACCCGGTAGCCATGGGCCTCGAGGTAGGTCTTGATGACCTCGGCGCTGGGCGCGCTGTCTTCGGCCAACAGCACCAGCGGCGCGTCGGGGGGCGGCATCGCGAGCGACGGTGACTTCGTGTAGGCGTGCGCGGCGGGCGGCACCACGACCCAGGGCAGCTGTACGACGAAGCGGCTGCCGGTGCAGGCGCTGCTCTCGGCGCTCACCGTGCCGCCATGCAAGGTGGCCAGCTTGCGACAGATGGCGAGCCCCAGCCCGGTGCCCTGCAGCTCGCGGCTGGCGTGGCGCTCGCCCTGCACGAAGGGCTCGAAGATGCGCTCGAGCTCGTCCTTCGCGATGCCGATGCCGCTGTCGACGACCGCCAGGCGAAGCTCGCTCTGCACCTCGTCGCCTTCGACCTCGAGCCGCACCTGGCCGCCCTCGGGGGTGAACTTCACCGCGTTGGACAGCAGGTTGACCAGCAGCTGTTTGACGCGCCGCGGGTCGAGCACGCAGGTGATCTCGGCCGGGGTCATGCTCAGCGACACGCGCAGCCGCTTGCGGGCCGCGCTTTCCTTCACCAGGCGCAGGCTTTCCTGGCAGAGCTCGCCGACGTGGGTCGGCGCCAGCTTGAGCGGCGACTTCTCGGTGTCGGCGCGCGCCAGCTCGAGCACGTCGTTGATCAGGTCGAGCAGGTGCCGGCCGCTCTCGCCGATGCCGCGCACCGCCGCCTGCTGACGGGCGGTCAGGGGTCCGTGAATGCCTTCGCCCAGCGACTCGGAGAGCCCCAGCACGCTGACCAGCGGCGTGCGCAGTTCGTGGCTCATGCTGGCCAGGAACTCGTCCTTGGTGCGCAGCGCGCGCTCGAGCTCACCGTTGGTGCGGGTCAGGTCGCGCGACTGGCGCACCAAGGCCCGCTCGTTCGCCTTGCGGTCGGTCGAGTCGCGGTACATCCACAGGTGGCCGCGGTAGGTGGCCTCGGAGAAGATGGGAATGTAGTCGCGCTCGAAGGTGCGGCCGTCGCGCAGGGCCAGCTCGGTCCCTCGCACGATGGTGCGCGCGGCGAGGGTGGCGGCGATGGTCTCGAGGAAGACCTGCGGGTCCTCGAAGCGATCGGCGATGGCCCGGGCCGCGGCGTCGCATTCCATGCCCACCAGCGCGTCGGGTTCGCCGGGCATGCCGAAGAGCCGCAGCAGCTCGCCGTTGGCGAGGCGAATGTGCCGTGTCTCGTCTTCCACCAGCAGCCCCGCCCCCAGGTTCTGAATGAGCGCGGTCAGCCGCGACGAGGTGGTCTGTAGCGACCGGCGGTCGCGCAGCGCGCTGACCAGGCTGGCGCAGGTGGTGAGCACCGGGGCCAGGCGAGCGGCGAGCGGCTCGTCGTACCCCCCGGGGCGGTTGGCGAGCCCGATGACACCCAGCAGGGTCGGGCCCGCGAAGAAGGGCAGGCCCATGAAGGCGCGCAAGGGCGGGTGGCCGGGCGGGAGCCCCCCGCGCCGATGGTCGCTGCCCGGCTCGTTGGCGATGACCGGGCGCGCCGACTTCACCACCGCGCCGAACAGCGTGCGCATGTTGTGGAACTCCATGCCTTCGCCGTGCCCGTCGGCGTAGAGCGCGGCGGTGGCCTCGTTCCACGCGATGTTGGTGGCCGAGTTGGTGCGCAGGTACGGCTGCTCGGGGGTGCCCAGCACCTCGCCGATGAAGCCGTATTCGCTCTTCGTCAGGGTCAGCACCTGGCTCAAGATGCGCTCGAACGCGCGGCGCGGCTGCGGGTTGAGCAGGTACTCGACCTGCACCGCGCTGAGCACCTCGAGCAGCTCGGTGTCGTGAAGGTCATTGCTCATGTGCGCACCGTGAAGACGAAGGCGGCGCCGGCCCCGGGGCTCGACTCGACCGTGAGCGTGCCGCCCCAGTCGGCGATCACCCGCCGCACCACCGGCAGCCCCAGGCCAGTGCCCTGGCCCACGGGCTTGGTGGTGAAGAAGGGGTCGAAGATCTTCGAGAGCACCTCGGGCGTCATGCCCGGGCCGTTGTCGCGCACCGTCACCTCGAGCCAGCCCTCGCGCGCCACCTCGCCCAGGTCGATGCGCGAGCCGGTCTTGCGGCCCAGGGCGTCGGCGGCGTTGCCCACCAGGTTGAGCATCACCTGCTGCAGCGCGACCCGGCCACAGCGCACCCCGAGCTCGTCGGCGCCCTCGAGCCGCACCTCGACCCCGCGGGTTCGCCCGGTGAGCGCGAGCATCTTGAGCACCTCGTCGACGGTCTGGCGGAACAGGCAGCTGTCGGGTTCCTGGTCGACGCGCACCGCGCGCAAGAGCGACTTCGAGAGCTCGCGCAGGTGCTGGCTGACGCTGGTGGCGGCGTCGAACGCGAAGGCCTTGTCGGCCGGCCGCGGCACCTCGCCCAGCTCTTCGAGCGCACTGGTAAGCACCTGCGCGATGTTGTTCAGCTCGTGGAGAATGCCGCTGGTCAGGGTGCCCACCGTGGCCAGGCGCTCGCTGCGCAGCAGCTGCTCGTTGAGCACGTCGATGCGGCCGCGCGCTTCGTCGCGCTGGTGCGTGACCAGCCGGTGGTACTCGCTGACCGTGGCCAGGTTCGAGACCCGCGCGCGCAGCTCTTCCGCGCCGGTCGGCTTGATGAGGTAGTCGTCGGCGCCTGCGTCGAGCCCGGCGAGCACGTCGACCTTCACGTCTGAGGCCGAGAGCATGATGACCGAGACGTAGGGGCGGTCGGCGCGGGCCTTGATGGCGCGACAGACCTGCGCGCCGTCGAGCCCGGGCATGTAGAGGTCGAGCACCACCACGTGCGGCGCGAGGTCGTCGCAGAGCGCGAGCGCCGCAGCGCCCGAGTCGACCGCGACGGCGAAGAAGCCGGCCGCCTCGAGCTGTTCGCGCAGTACCTGGCGGATGAGCGGGTCGTCGTCCACCACCAGCACGGTGCCGCGGCCACGCCTGGTCGGCGCGGGGCGCGCCTTGAGGGGTTCCATCACCCCAAGTATCACCAACCGGGCGTGGGTTTGCAGCAGCAAGTTGGGGCGTTTTTCGCGGGGTGGGCGTGACCCGGCGGAGTGAAGCGCACATGCACTGACGGCGCCCGCGGGTGGTGCCCGGCGGGTGTGCCGCCGCGCGGGGCGCGAACTGTCGGTGCGAGTCGTTCTCGAGACCACCCTGATGGTGCAGGCACCGGCGCGCCGACCTGAAGTCAGCTCACGGGGTCATCGCCCGCTCGGCCATCGCCAGGGGCTGCGCGGGGTCGAGCGCCAGCGCTCGAACGATGCGTTCTCGAGCGGCCGCGACGTCGCCGGCCAACCGCAGCGCCCGCCCCAGGTGGGCCTGCAGCTCGGCCGAATCGGGCGAGCGGCTCGCCGCGCGCTGCAACACCGCGACGCCGTTGGCCACCTCGCCCAGGTTCACCAGCGTCACCCCGTAGCCGAGCGCGGCCTGGGCGTCGTCGGGGCGCAGCGCCAGCGCGCGCTCGTAGTGCGGCCGGGCCTCGGTCAGCCGCCCCTGCATGGCGAGCGCGAGCGCCAGGTTGTAGTGCGCCGGCTGAAAGTCGGGCGCGCGGGCCAGCGCGCGCTCGTAGAGAGGAGTGGCCTCGGCGAGCGCGCCCCGCCGGGCGCGGGCGTTGCCCAGGTTCGAGAGCGCGGTGGGCCAGGTGGGGTTCAGCCGCACCGCCTCGGCGTAGTGCTGCTCGGCCTCGTCGAGCGCGCCCCTCTCCTCGAGCGCGAGGCCGAGGTTGTTGTGCGCCAGGAAGTTCTCGGGCTCGACCGCCAGCGCGTGACCGAAGACGTGCTCGCTGTCGCGCCAGTCGGGCAGGTCGACGCGAGTGACGAGCCCCAGCGCGCCGAGCCAGGCCAGGCCCACGCACCAGCGGGCCCGCGCGCCGACGGTCGACGGCACCGCGCCGAGCACGCCCATCACCACGCCCACGGTCGGCAGGTACAGCCATCGGTCGGCGATGGACTGCCCGCCAATCTGCACCAACCCGCTGACCGGCAAGAGCAACAGCACCCCCCAGGTGAAGGCGAAGGCCAGCGGCGCCGCCACCTTTCCGCGGGCGATGGCCAGGGCGAGCCCCGCGAGCACCAGGCCAGCGCCCAGCCCAAGCCCCGGCACCAGCGGCCGCAGCGGGTGGAAGATGGACAGACCCGCCGGCCACACCAGGTGCCCCGCCTGCGCGAAGACGCCCACCGCGGCGTTCGACAGGCGCTCGCCCACGCTCAGGGCGCCCAGGTCGACCATCGCCCCCGCCGAGCGCTGGGCGAAGACGGCGACGCCGGCGAAGGCCACCATCACGAGCAGCAGTGGCGCCTGGGCGCGCAGCCGGGCGCCCAGCCCCGAGGTCGAGCGCCCAGGCCAGGTCTCGAGGGCCAGCAGCAGCAGCGGCAAGGGCAACACGGTGGGCTTGGCCAGCAGCGCGAGCAGGTAGAGCGCCAGGGTGAGCCACCGGCGTGCGGTGCCCGTCAGCGTGGCCCAGGCCAGCAGCGCCGCGAAGAAGAACACGCCGCTGAGCACGTCCTTCCTGGTGGCGACCCAGGCGACCGACTCGAGGCGCAGCGGGTGCACGGCGAACGCGCCGGCGGCGAGGAACGCGGTCACCTCGCCATGGGCTTCTTTCGCCAGCACCCGTCGCAGGGCGGCGAAGCACAGGGCCACGGCCAGCGCGTGCAGCCAGAGGGTGGTGCGGTGGTGGGCCCCAGCGTCGAGCCCGAACGCCGAGACGTCGGCCTGGTGCGAGAGCCAGGTCAGCGGGTGGAAGTGCCCCGACTCGGTGTTGCCGAACGCCCAGCGCGCGCCGCTCGCGCTCAGCCCGGCGCGCACGTGGTCATTCGCGGTGACGTACCCATCGTCGTCGAAGTCGAGGAAGCCGAAGGTCTGCACCGGCCAGAAGACCGCCAGCGTCAGCGCCACCAGCGCCAGCGTGAGCAGCGTGCTCCTCGTGGTGGTGGCGTTGGCAGCGGTCATCGCGCGGCGGCGCACGTTAGACGAAGTGGTGATGCTATGAGTGTTCGCTCTCGTGACGCGCGCCGGGCTCCAGCGGGTGGCCTTCGTCTTTCCGCCGACCGGCGCGTACTGCCGTGAGGATCGCTGCCAGTCGTACTTCAGCCCCGACCTGGTGCCGGCGATGCGGCCTCCGTTGGAAGAGACGGCCGCCGCGGCGGGCGTGCGCCGCGCGGGGGGCACGCCGATGCTCATCGACGCGCCAGCCGAGGGGCTCGACGAAGCGGCGGTGCTGGGCCGGTTGCAGGCCTTCGGGCCCGACCTGGTCTCGGTCACGGCCACCTGGGGTTCGCTCGACGACGACCTGGCCTTCGTGCGCGTGCTGCGCTCCCGACTGCCCGGGGTGCTCGTCGTGCTGCGCGGCGGCCCCTGCTACGGCGAGCCCGGGCAGTTGCTCGACGCCGGGGCCGACCTGCTGGTGCGCGGCGACTACGAGCTGGTCTTCGAGGGGCTGGTGCGCGAGGGCCTCGAGCTGGCGCCCGGCGTGACGCGCCGACACCAGGGGCAGCTGGTCACCACACCGCCACCCCTGGCCAACGACCTCGACGCCCTGCCATGGGCCGATCGCAGCGTGCTCGACGCGTCCCGCTACGTGGTGCGGGGCACGCGCCGCCGCCAGGCCACGGTGCACGTGCAGCGCGGCTGCCCCTTTCCCTGCACCTATTGCCTGGTGGCGAGCGTGTCGGGGCGCAAGGCGCGGCACCGCTCGCCCGACGACGTGGCGCGCGAGCTGGCCGCGTTGGTCGCCGAGGGGTACCAGTTCTTCTACCTGCGGGCCGAGACGCTCACGCTCGACCGGCGCTGGGCGCGCGAGCTGGGCCATGCCATCGCCCGCCTGGCGCCGACGGCGCGCTGGGTCTCGGCGACCCGCGTCGACACCACCGACGAGCAGACGCTGGCCGCGCTCAAGGCCGGCGGCTGCTACGGCCTCTCGTTCGGGGTCGAGACGGGGAGCGCCCGCATCGGCGAGCTGATTCGCAAGCCGCCCGACCTCGCGCAGACCCGCGAGCTGTTCCGCGCGTGCGACCGGCAGGGCATCGCGTCGTTGATGTACGTGATGCTGGGCTTCTTGTGGGAAACGCCGCTCACGCAGGCCGAGACCGAGGCCTTCGTGCGGGCGGTACGGCCTGACCTCCTCACGCTGTACTGGGCACACCCCTACCCGGGCACGCCGTACTTCGAGCAGGTGCGGGCCGAGGGCCTGGCCATCGACCCACGGCAGGCGCAGGCCGCGGCAGCGCTCGAGCCCCGCGAGCTCTCGCGCGCCGTGATTCGCCGACGAGCCGCCCTGATGACCGCCCGCCACTACGCGCGACCGGCGGTGATGGCCTCGGTGGCCCGCAAGCTCTGGCCGGTGTTGCGGCCTACCCGCGAGGAGGCCCGGTCGTTCCTGGAGGCGAGCCTCAGCCGGTGACGAACGGTGGCCTTCGCGAAGTGCCCCTTCGCAGGGCCTTGTGGCTAGGCTTCGGCGCCATGGTTGTGCTCACCCTCGCCGCCCTCTTGACCGCCAGCCCGCCGACGCTCGCGACCGTGCCCTGGAGCACCACCCGCGTCGACCACGAGCTGGCGGCCTTCTACGACGAGCTGCTCGCGAAAGCGCTGCGCCAACATCGCCTGGTCGTCACCACTTCGCGCGAGGCGCAGTCGCTGCTGGGGGCCGAGCGTCAGCGCCAGCTGCTGGGGTGCAGCGACTCGAGCGAGTGCCTGCTCGAGCTCTCGAACGCCATCGGGTGTGATGGGCTGGTGCTGGTCAGCGTGGCGAAGCTCGACGCGACGCTCACCGCGAGCATCAAGGTCGTCTCGTCGCGCGACGGCAAGGTGCTGGCCGAGACCATCGCCGAGTCGGCCACCGAGAAGGGCTTCGCCGCGCAGCTCGAGCTCGCGGCGCAGCGTCTGGGCGAGGTGCTCGCGCCGCTGCCTCCACCGTCGGTGCGCTCACGAGCCTGGGTGCCGATGGTCCTCGGCGGCGCGTTGATGCTCGGGGGCGCGGCGTCGATCGTCGGCGCGTACGTCGAGGCCGGCGCCATCGACGCGCGGGCCATGCCGACCTCGATGGCCTCCCGAACCGACGCGACGTTCGGCGAAGTCCTTCAGGCTGGAGGCTGGGCACTGGTGGGCGTCGGCGCCGCAGGCGTGGTGCTGGGCGCGCTGCTCTCCGCGTTGTTTCCCGAGGCGCCAGTCGTGCCCACGGTCGCGCTCGCTCAGGGCCGGGTGGGGCTGGGCCTTCAGGTGGTGTTCCGATGAAGACCACACTCCTCGTGGCGGTGGTGCTGGTGGGCTCGTCGTGCATCGACTTCGAAGCGAAGCTCAAGCCAGACGGTGGCGCGAGCGATGGCGGGGTGGATGCGGGCGAAGACGCCGGCACCGACGCCGGTCCGACCTCCGATTGCCCTGGCTTCACTGCAGGCGGCTGGTGTTGGGCGAACCCGGCCCAATCTGGAGAAGACCTGCTGGCAGTGCTGAACCTGCCCGACGGCACGCAGTGGGTCGGTGGGTCGGGCGGCACCATCGCGCTTCGCCAACCCCAGGCCACAGGGCCCGACCAGTGGACCACGTACTTGCAGGACCCGGCGTGGCGCATTCGGGGCTTCACGCAGGCAGCGGGCACGCTGCTGGCCTGGGGTGAGGGCATGCCGATTCTCGTCTTCAGTGATGCCGGCTGGTCGCCGCTCAGGACCTCGGTTCCTCCAGGGAACGTGTTGAGCGCCGTGGCGCTCGACGGCGGCGTGGTGCTGGTTGGCACCACGTCGGACAACTCGCAGCACACCTGGTCGGGGCTGCTGGTCGGCACGCGCTTGACGACTGACGCAGGGGTTCCAGGCACCTTGTCCTCGGTGGTCGCTGGCGCCTGGGGCACGGCCGTCGCGCGCACCCTCGCTGCCAACGGCAGGCACGAGCTGGTCTCGTCTTCGGGCGCCACCTCTGCGTTGAGCGCGTTCGTCGACGACCAGTTCACCAACGTCGCCCTCTGGCTCGACTCCGAGGGCACGGGCTTCTTCGTGGGTGGCAGTGGGTGCGTCGTGGTGCATGCCCGGCCGTTGCCTGACGGCACCTTCGACGTTTCGGCGCCCGTCGAGGTGTGCCCTTCTGGCACGACGAACCTGATCGTCACTGCGGGCGTGTGGAGCCCCTCGTTGGCGACCTACGTGTTGAGCGCGCGGGCCGACACCAGCACCATCATCGAGACCACCCTCGACGGAGGGCCCTCGTTGCTGATTCAGCAGGCCTTGAGGGAAGGACTCAACGCGGTCGCGCCCCTGCCTGATGGCGGGGCGGTGGTGGTCGGTGACACCTTCACCATCATCGACCGCGTCGACTCGGGCTGGCGCACCGACCTGCGGGTGCTCGAAGACCTCAACGCGCTGCAGCCTCGCGATGGTGGGGCGGTGCTGGTGTTCGGCTCGGGGCAGCTCGTGGCGAGCGCCTCGCCGGGCGGTGGGCGGGTCACCAGTCTCTCGAGCCCCGTCTTCAACGCCGACACGTATTTCTCGGGGTGGGCAGACGAGAAGTCGTTCGTCGCAGTGGGCGGTGACAATGCCGGCATCATCGCGGACGGCGCGCTCACCCCGACGCCGGTGAACCTGCGCACCCTTCCCGACGCGGGCACCCTGCGGGCCGTGACCTCGTCAGCGGCTGGGCTGGTGGCCTTCGGCGATGACGGCGCCTTCGCGACCCAGTCCGGAGGGTGGCAGCTTCAGCACTTCCCTTCGCCGTCGCCGGTCGACTTCAGCTCAGCCACGCCGTTCGGCGGTGCGGTGGTCGCGGGCGCCACCGTCACGCTCGACGATGGCGGCGTCACGGGCCGGCTGTTGCGTTTCGACAATGGCGTGCTCGGCGACTGGCGGGCGGTGGAGTTCCCCGTCTTCGCCGTGTCGACCGCCGGCAAGGTGCTCTTCGCGGTCGGTGACGACGTGGGGCGTGGGCGCTTCGACGCGACCCACCAGCTCGACGCGGGAACGCTCGACTGCTCGAACTGCTTCAGCACGCGGCTCAACGCGGTGTTCGCGGTGAGCGACGACGAGGCCTGGGCGGTCGGTGCCGAGGGCCTGGTGGTGCATTACCTTGCCGGCACCTGGACCCGGTTGCCGCTCGTCACGCCCTGGACCCTCTCGAGCGTTTCGGTGACGACCGACGGCGTGCATCACTGGCTGTGGGTTGCGGGCGAACATGGTCGCCTGCTGCGCAAGCAGCTGGACTGAGGGTCACGGCTCGACGCTGGTCGGCAGCACCACCCGAAACACGCTGCCCCCTTGCGCCCGCGGTGCGTAGCTGAGCTCACCGCCCATGCTGCGCGCCAGCTGCCTCGAGATGGACAAGCCCAGGCCCGTGCCGCCATGTCGCCGGGTGCTCGAGGGGTCGACCTGGTGGAAGGGCGTGAAGAGCTGTGCGCGCGCCGCCTCGGGAATGCCCGGGCCAGTGTCTTCGACCTGCAGCGCGAAGCGGCCCTCGAGTGCGGGTTCGAGTCGCACCACCACGCCACCTGCGTCGGTGAACTTGAGGGCGTTGCCCACCAGGTTGCTGACGATTTGCCGCAGCCGGGTGGCGTCGAGCCGCACCTCCAGAGGCCCCTCGCCCTCGACCTGCAGCTGCAGGTTCTTGCCGCTGGCGACCGTCGAGAGCAACGCCACCACGTCTCCCACCACGTCGGACGGCCGCAGCAGGGTCGGCTCGAGCGTGAGCGCGCCGCTCTCGAGGCTGGTCAGGCTGAGCACGTCGTTGATGACGGTCAGCAGCGACTGACCGCTGCGCGAGATGAGCTCGAGGTGCTCGCGCTGCTCGTCGGTGGGCGTGCTGTCGAGCAACAAGGTGGTGAGCCCCAGCACGCCGTTCATCGGCGTGCGCAGCTCGTGGCTGATGTTGGCCAGGAACAGGCCGCGGGCCCGGCGCGCCTGCTCGGACTCGGCGAAGGCGGTGACCCGCAGCCGCTCGCTGGCCGCGGTGAAGAGCGAGATGCCCAGCACCAGCGCCACCACCCGCACCTCGAGCACCCGCGGGCTGACCGTGGGCTGCACGTGCAGGTCGAGCCAGCCATGGAGCGGCGGGATCCCCAGGGCGAGCACCACCGCGCAGACGGCGCCCAGCGCTCCCTCGCGCTCGCCCACCAGCAGAAAGCCCGACACCGGCAACACCAGCACCCACAGCAGGTTCGAGTAGTCGAGCGGTTGCTCGACGCTGAGGTTGGCGACCAGCATCGCCACGGTGGTGATCAGCAGCGTGAGCCACGTCGCGCGCGCCGACCACCCGCGCCGGTACCCCCAGGTCAGCCCCAGCACGAAGAGCCCGAAGCCGAACACCATCGCGGCCGACACCGGCAGCCCCATCATCCAATAGGCCGGCGCGGTGGTGAGCGCGGCGAAGGCGCTCAAGACCAGGGTCACCACCATCACCCGCGACCGCAGCCGCTCGAGCGAACCGGCTTCACCCCGGGTCGGCAAGAGCGCTTCGGCCAGCGTCGAGAGGGATCGTGGCAGGTCGGTCGAGGTGACCAGCCCCACCAGCGGGGCCAACAGCCAGGTCGCCGCCAGCAGGTCGAGCGCGTCGCCGACCGAGAAGCGCGCCGCGACCACCAGCGAGGCCGGGGCAATCGAGAGCAGCGCGGCCCACACCCGGGGCAGCCCCAGGCGCAGCGCCACCAGCAACGAGAGCGGCCACGCGCCGGCGATGAATGAGACCTCGGCGGCCACCGTGCTCCCCCGCACCAGGGCCAGCGCTCCCAGCGCCCAGGAAACGCTGGCCAGGCCGAGCAGCTGCGCGACGAAGCGCGCACGACTCGCTCGGTCCGCAGGGGACGCGGTGGTCGGCGGCGGTGCGAGCCGGTGGAGCAACGAAGTCACTCGCTCAACGGTAACACTTCGCCATCTGGGCGCTTCATCGGTGAGTCCCCGGGGTCGAGGCGCACCCGCGGGGTGTTCTGTCCCTGATCTGCTGGCTCGCGCGCCGTGGGCGGTGCGCGAAGGTCAAGTCGTACCACCGCCGAGCCTCCAGTAGCCCCTCGCGCCTGCGAACGTTGGTGACGGAAAATGTCTCACGCTGTCTGCTCTGCGCGCGAGCCATTCCCCGGTAGGCTCGCCAGTCGATGCGAACTCTCTGGTGCTGGTCGCTGGTCAGCCTCACGGCGTGTGCTCCCCCTGCGTTCGAGCCGGGCTTCCTCTTCGGCGCCTCGGTCGCGGGGTTCCAGGTCGACCCGGGGTGCCCCACGCTGAGCGCCGAGAAGTGCGAAGACCAAAACTCCGATTGGTACCAGTGGGTCACCAGCGGCGACCAACTGCAGGACCTGGCCAAGGACATCACCTTCGAGCCGCTCTCGCACGGGCCGGGCTTCGCCGAGCTCTACCCGCAAGACCTGGACCGCGCGAAGGCCGACCTGGGGCTCAACGCCCTGCGCCTGTCCATCGAATGGAGTCGCGTCTTCCCCACCGCCACCGATGGGCTGACTGGCGATGCGCTGAAGGCCGCAGCCAACCCCGACGCGCTGGCGTACTACCACGCGCAGTTCGCGGCCCTCAAAGCCCACGGCATGACCCCGCTGGTCACGCTCAACCACTACACGCTGCCCCTGTGGCTGCACGACGGCGTGGCCTGCCACAAAGACCTGTCGACGTGTACGAAGCGTGGGTGGCTCGATCGCACCCGCGCGGTGACCGAGGCCGCGCGCTACGCGGGCTTCGTGGCGAAGGAGTTCGCCAGCGAGGTCGACCTCTGGGCCACCGAGAACGAACCCTTCGCGCTGGTGCTGCCCGGCTACCTGCTGCCCAGCGCCGATCGGGTCAACCCGCCGGGGCTCTCGCTGAAGTTCACCGAGGCGCAGCAGGTCATCGTCGCGCTCATCGAGGCGCACGCGGCGATGTACGACGCGGTGAAGGCCAACGACCCGACCGCCAGCGTGGGCCTGGTCTACGCGATGGCGCCGGTGACGCCGAAGGACCCGAGCAACCGGCTCGACGTGCGCGCGGCGCAGAACCTGTTCTACCTGTACAACACCGCCTTCCTCGACGGCGTGGCGAAGGGGCTGGTCGACGCCGACCTCGACGGGGTGCCTGACGACGCGACGCCCCGCGGCGATCTGGTCGGTCGCATGGACTGGCTGGGCGTCAACTACTACACGCGCATCAGCATCGCCGGCACCGGCAGCCCGACCTTTCCCACCTTCTCGAAGCTGACCCCATCGACCCCACCAGCTTGTCGATTGGGGAAGACTACGCGCCAGGCCTGGTCGAGATGACCAGCTTCATTCACGACCGCTACGCGCTGCCCATGTACCTCACCGAGACCGGCACCGACGCCGCGGCCGACCCCGAGAAGATCGCCTCGTGGGTCGTGCGTTACGTGCAGCAGACGCACCTGGCGAAGAAGGCCGGGGCCGACGTGCGCGGGTTCTTCTTCTGGTCGCTGGTCGACAACTACGAATGGAACCACGGCATGGCGATGAAGTTCGGGCTCTACGAGGTCGGCAGCGACGTGCAGAAGACCCGCACCGCGCGCTCGGGGGTGAAGGTGTACGCCGACATCATCAAGGCCCGGGGCGTGAGCGACGCGCTGCTCGAACGGTACCCGTGAGGCTGGCCGAACCAGGGGCCACTGAGCTTCCAGGCGCGTTGTGGCTGGCAAATGACGGCCAGTCGCCCCACGATGGGGCCAAGAACGAATGCCGCGCTACGCCATCGGTGACCTGCTGCTCGACCTCGAGGTGCCCGCCTCGTTCAGGTGTGCGTATTCGCTCCTGGGTTCGCTGGTGGCGACGGCCGACGACGGCGCGGTGGAAGTCAGCGCGCTGCACGTGTCGGCGATGGAGCTGGGGGCGCAGACCGATTTGCGCTCGCGCGCCGGCCGCCACGACGAGACGACCTTCATCGCCACCTTCCACGAGTGGTTGATCATCGCCACGCACGCGCCCCGGCTGGCCTCGGCCGCCGAGCACCTGCTGGCCACCGTGGCCTTCACCCACCAGCCCTTCGACGACGGCGACGAGGTGCAGACGCGCCTGCTCTCGGCCTCGCACGAGCCGTGGTTCCGCCAGCGCCGCCGGTCGCTGCAACTGGCCTTCGGGTTCGACCCCGCAGCGCCCGACGCGGCCCGCGCACTCGACGACTTCTGGGAAGCCCAGCTCATCGACGACCCGCCCGAGAACGAACACGAACTGGGCACCATGCTGACGTGTTTCGCGGTCGGCTTCGGAGATCTGCTGCGGGGCTGCGGCTTCGAGTGGTGCCTGGCGAAGGACGAGTACGGCACCAGCCTGGGCATGGTCGCGCTGCCCGACACCGCGACCATGTTGGTGGTGCCCGAGTCCTTCGTGGGCAAGCGCTTCGAGCGCAAGGAGCGGCGCTTCGTCGAAGAGAGCCTGGTGGAGATCGCGAAGACGGTCGAGCAGGTCGCCTCGGAGTCCTGAGCGCGTTCAGCGCTGCGCCATTCGCGCCACCGTGCGGGCCAGCCACGGCCCGACCAGCACCAGCGCCAGGAAGCGCGAGGCCTGCATGGCGATGACGAAGGGCACGTCGACCTGCTTGCTGGCCGAGGCGATGAGGGCCAACGAATCCATCCCTCCAGGGCTGGTGGCGAGCCACGCCGTCATCAGGTCGAGGTCGAGGACCTTCGCGAGCACCAACCCGACCAGCGCGCAGGCCGCCATCAAGGCCACGATGGACACGAGCATCTTCGGCAGCAACGCGGCCGCGCGCACCAGCGACTCGCGGGTGAAGGTCAGGCCGATGTTCCAGCCCAGCAGCGTCGCCGCCAACGCGACCACCGGCGCGGGCAATTGGAGCGGGTGACCGAGCAGCGGCAGCGCCACGCCCAGCGTCATCGGCACCAGGAGCGCGCCCGCGGGGAGGGTGCGAAAGCGAAGCCCCACCGCGAGCCCGGCCAGCCCGACGCCCATCGCCAGCGCGAAGCCGGTGGGTTCGAGTACGAAGGGCGGCGTCTCGGGGGCGACGGCTCCCAGCACTCTGGCTACCAGCGCCGAGGTCAGCACCACCGTCGCCACCCGCAGGTACTGCATCAGCGCCACCAGGCGGGCGTCAGCGCCGAAGGCCTCGGCCATGATGACCATGGCCGTCGCCGCTCCTGGAGCCGTACCCCACACCGCCGTCGAACCGGGCAGCACCCGCCAGCGTGTGAGCGCCCAACCGAGCGCCGCGCTGATGACCACCACGCCCAGCCCTCCGAAGAGGAACGCGGCCCACCGAGTGGCGATGGTGCCCAGCACCTCGGGTGAGAGCTTCGTCGCGAGGTACGTGCCGAGCAGTGATTGGCCCAGCACGGCGAAGGGTTTGGGCAGCTTCAGGTGATGTCCGCGCGTCGCCACCAGCGCGCCGGCCACCAGCGGCCCCAACAACCACGCCGCGGGCAGGTGCAGCAACGACATCGCGCCCACGATGACTGCCGACAGCCCTGCGAGCGCGAACCACGTCTTCACCTGGAACGGTGGTCTACCCGTCGAACGTGCCGGGCGCGAGCACCTCGCCTGGGCGTGCGAACCCGAACCGCCGCCCCCCATCGAGGCGAATCGCCTCGTTTCCCTGCAGCGAGCAAGTCCCTGAATTTCGTCTCGCCCACCGCGTCAAAGCCCCGACCGCGAGCAGCCCGATATGCGCCTTCGGGTGACGCGTTCAGGAGGACGAATGAGCGCCACCATGAACACCGCGCTGCTGACGGTCGAGGCCCGGGCCTTGAACGGGGAGCGCGCCGCGTGGGACGAGCTGGTCGCGCAGCACCGCCGCCGGGTGATGGTGGCGTTGTTGGCCGACGGGCACTCGCTGTCGACGGCCGAAGAGCTGTGCCAGGAAACCTGGAGTCGGCTGTGGCAGCAGCAGCAGCGCGGCGGGCTCGACCGGCTCGAGCTGCCGGGGCTCGCGGTGACGCAGGTGCGCTTCCTGGGTCGCGACGAGCGACGGGCGGGTCGGGTGCGCCAGCATGCGGCGGGTGAAGAGGCTTCGGTCGACTTCGAGGCGGCGGTCATTTCCCGCCAGCAGTTGAGCCGCGTCGAGCAGGCGTTGAGCCGGCTGTCGGCGCAGGCGCAGCGGGTCTTCCGCCTGGCACAGCACGAGCAACTGCCGCACGCCGACGTGGCGGCGTTGGTGGGCCTGTCGGTGCAGCGGGTGCGGCAGATCGTCTTCGAGGTGCGCACGGTGCTGCGCGCCGAGCTGCGGGAGGACGAGTCATGAACCACCTGACCCACGAAGACGCCGCGCGCTGGGCCGCCGGGCTGCTCGACGAAGGCCGTGCGACCTCGCTCGAAGCGCACGCGCGCTCGTGCTCGGGGTGCGAAGCGCTGCTGGCCGAAGAAGCGCGGGCCGAGGTGCTGTTGGCCGCGGCGCTCGAGGCACTCCCGGCGCCGGGGCCCCACCTGCCAGGCTTCGCACCGCTGCGACGCTCGCCACGGCTGACGCTGGTGCTGGTGCCGTTGGCGCTCGCCGCGTCGTTGGCCGTCTTCTTCGCCGCGCGCGCGTCGGCCGAGCTCGATGGGCCGGGCGGCGCGGCGCCCCGCTACGAGCACGAGCACCAGGTGCCGCTCGAGTCGTTGGCGGCGCTGGCTCCGGTGGGGCTGTGAACGTGTCCACCGCCTCAGGAGCCGTCATGACCCGAGTCGTCATCGCCGCCGCGTGCCTGTCGTCGTGGGCCTCGTTCGCCGCCGAGCCCGCCAGCGTGCCGCAGGGGTGGTTCTTCGCCGGCGCGCACCCCGGGGCCTACGAGTCGAACGTCGGTGAGGGCGCGTGCAACGCGCGCTCGCTGCGGCTGCACTCGATCTCGACCGACCTGACGGGCAAGCATGGCTCGGTGATGCAGCTCTTCCGCGCCGACCGGTACCGCGGCCAGCGGGTGCGCTTCTCGGGCGTCACCAGCAGCACCGACGTGCGCCAGAGCGCCGGGCTGTGGATGCGGGTCGACGGCGCCGACAAGAAGACCCTGGCCTTCGACAACATGCAGACCCGACCGCTGTTGGGCAGCACGCCCTGTGCGCGCAACGCGGTGGTGCTCGACGTGCCCGACGAGGCCGAGTTCCTGGCGCTGGGCGTGGTGGTGGAAGGCGAAGGGCAGGTCGAGCTCAGCGACATCGCCTTCGAGGTGGTCGACCAGTCGGTCGCGACGACCGACGTCATGCACCCCAGGGTGTCGGTCTCGCAGGACCGGCCGGGCTCGCTCGGGAGCGGGTACGGCGTGCTGGACGCGGTGCCGCTCACGAAGGGCCAGTCGTTTCGATTCACGGCGCAGGTGCTCGACGGCCGGGTCGAGGTGAAGGGGACCCATGACGTGGGCTCGTTCACCGTCAGCCGCGAGCAGGGCGTGGCGACCATCGAGGGCACGTGGGGCACCGCGGCGGGCTCGAAGCCGGCGCGCATCGTGGCCAGCGCGCGCCAGGTCGACATGGTCTGGGGTGGCCTGGAGCGGCACCTGAAGGCCTACGACGAGCCGCACGCCGCGCCCGGCTGCCGGTACTACCGCGAGAACGAGTTCGACCTGGCCGACACCATGCGCGTGTGTGGCGAGGCCTTCACCGCGCCGGTGACCAACGAGCTTCGAATCGACCTGGTGGCGCAGTTCCTCTCGAGCGGCTTCGCGCCGGCGCGCTTTGCCGCCAACACCCGGTCTGGTCGGGCCGCGCCGCGCGACCCTCCGCCGCAGGTGGTGCACGGGCAGCAGAACCTGGGCTGGCAGATTCGCTGAGGGGCGACAAACCGGCACCGGGCGAGGTTCCCGCGTCGATCCCCCGTTCGGTCGGGGCCCTTGTCTTGTGACGTCGCGGGCTTAGGTTGTCGGCCAACGTCGACATTCCTGCCGCATTTGCTGGAAAAAGCCTCGCGCTTCCGAGAGAAGGACGCATGATCGAGTGGGCCCTGAAGAGGATCATCGGCACGAAGAACGAGCGCGAGCTCAAGAAGACGTGGCCGAAGGTCGCGCGCATCAACGAGCTCGAGCCGAAAATCAAGGCGATGAACGATGGCGACTTCGCCACCACCACCGCCCGCCTGAAGCAGGAAATCGCCAACGGCCGCTCGCTCGACGACGTGCAGTTCGAGGCCTTCGCGCTGACCCGTGAAGCCGCGCGCCGCGTGCTCGGCCAGCGTCACTACGACGTGCAGTTGATCGGCGGCATGTTCCTGCACCAGGGCTGCATCGCCGAGATGCGCACCGGTGAAGGCAAGACCCTGACCGCCACGCTCGCCTGCTACCTCAACGCGCTCTCGGGACGTGGCGTGCACGTGGTCACCGTGAACGACTACCTTGCCCGCCGCGACGCGGAGTGGATGGGGCGGGTCTACAAGTTCATGGGCATGACCACCGGGTGCGTGCTCAACGACCTGAGCGACCAGGAGCGCCAGGAGGCGTACCGCAGCGACATCACCTACGGGCAGAACAACGAGTTCGGCTTCGACTACCTGCGCGACAACATGAAGTTCAGCCTGCAGAACTACGTGCAGCGCGAACTGAACTTCGCCATCGTCGACGAGGTCGACTCGATTCTCATCGACGAAGCCCGCACGCCGCTCATCATCTCGGGCCCCACCGAAGACAACACCGACCTCTACGGCAAGGTCGACCAGGTCATCTACGGCCTGGTGCCCGAACAGGACTACCAGCTCGACGAGAAGAGCCGCGCGGTCTCGCTCACGGACCAGGGCATCGAGAAGCTGCAGCAGCGCCTGAAGATTCCCAACCTCTACGCCCCCGAAGAACTGCAGACCCTGCACCACGTCGAGCAGGCCCTGCGCGCGCACACGCTCTACAAGCGCGACCGCGACTACGTGGTGAAGGAAGGCGAGGTGCTCATCGTCGACGAGTTCACCGGCCGACTGATGCCCGGTCGCCGCTGGAGCGACGGCCTGCACCAGGCCATCGAGGCCAAGGAAGGCGTGAAGGTCGAGAACGAGAACCAGACCCTGGCCACCATCTCGTTCCAGAACTACTTCCGCATGTACTCGAAGCTCTCGGGCATGACCGGCACCGCCGACACCGAGGCCGAAGAGTTCGCGAAGATCTACAACCTCGACGTGCGCGTGGTGCCCACCAACCGCAACAACGTGCGCAACGACGTCGACGACGTGGTCTACAAGACCGAGCGCGCGAAGTTCGAGGCCGCCGCCGCCGAGCTCAAGACCATGGTCGAGACCGGTCAGCCGGTGCTGGTCGGCACGGTGTCGATCGCCAAGAGCGAGGTGTTCTCGAAGTTCTTGAACGCCGCCGGCGTCGAGCACGAGATCCTCAATGCGAAGAACCACGCGCGCGAGGCCGACATCATCGCCCAGGCCGGTCGCAAGGGCGCGGTGACCATTTCGACCAACATGGCCGGCCGCG
>CAIWFK010000403.1 GCA_903911905.1 uncultured Myxococcales bacterium | reverse complement strand
GTCCTTCGCGATCTTCGAGACCTTCGGAGGCGAGGCCAGCGCCTCGTTGCAGGCCGCCGAGACCCCGCTCTTCGAGGCCGAGATGGCGAAGGTCACGCCGGCGCTGCCCTCTTCGGCCTTCTTGTCGACGCTGCGGCGCTCCCACCGGGTGACGGCGACCTGACCGCCGACGGGCTCCTTCGCCAGCAACGTGCCGAGCGCGGTGCGCACCTCGTCGAGCTCGGTGGCGAACGCCGGGAAGGACGCGAGGGTCAGCAGGCAGAGCAGGCGGTGGATCATGCGGCGGGGTGTAGCACGACGGCTTGCGGCGCGAAGAGGGCCCCCCGACGCCTTTTGCGTCACGCGCCTGTGGCCACTTGTGACTATGACGCGCCCATGAGCTGGGTTTCCCTGACGGTCGACGTCCCCGAGCAGCACAGCGAACTGACGCAGAGCCTGATGTACGACTTCGGCGCGGCCGGCCTCGAGCTTCGCGACGGTGCGCACCAGACCATGCCCAACGTGCGCGCGCCGGCGAAGGGCGAGGCCATCGTCATCGCCTATTTCGAGCAGCAGCGCGACGCGGCGGCGGCCGGGCAGGAAGTGAAGCACCGCTTCGCCGGTGCCCGTGCGCTGGTCGAGCCGGTCGTCGAGCGCGACTGGAGCGTCGAATGGCGCAGCCAGATCAAGTCGGTCACCGTCGGTCGCCTCTGGGTCGGCCCGCCCTGGGAAAAGGACCACGCCCCGAAGGACAAGGTGTGCATCTTCGTCGAGCCCAAGATGGCGTTCGGCACCGGAGACCACCCCACCACCTCGCTGTGCCTCAAGGCCGTCGACGACTTCCTGGCCGAACACCCGAAGGCCGACGTGCTCGACGTGGGCACCGGCACCGGCGTGCTGTCGTTCGCGGCCAAGAAGCTGGGCGCCCGCCGCGTGGTGGGCGTGGACAACGACGAGATGTCGGTGGTGCTGGCCCGTGAATGCGCCGAGGAAAACCACCTGGCCGGCGTCGAGCTGTCGACCGCCACGCTCGACGACATCGACGGCACCTTCGACCTGGTGCTGGCCAACATTCTGGCCAACACGCTCATCGAGCTGGCGCCGAAGCTCGCCCCCAGGGTGAAGCAGCGGCTGGTGCTGGCCGGCGTGCTGGTGCCGCAGGCCGACGAGGTGACGAAGGCCTTCGTCGCGCAGGGCCTGGTGCACCGCGCCAACGCCACCAACGGAGAATGGATTCGGCTGGAATTCGATGCTGCCCCGCCCTCGAAGAAGCCGAAGGCGAAGCGCTCGGTGAAGGCGAAGAAGCCGAAGTCGCCGGTGCGCGAGCGCGCGACCCGCAAGCTGACCGGGCGGAAGAGCCGTCGATGAAGCGGGTGCTGGTGCCAGCGGCGAGCCTCGGGCGCACCACGCTCGAGGCTGGCCACGCCCACCACCTGGTGCACGTGTTGCGGGTGGCCACCGGCGACGCGCTCGAGGTCTTCGACGGCGCCGGCCGCTCGTTCGACGCGGTGGTCGACGCGGTGAACGCCGATGGCACCGCGACGCTGGTGCTCTCGAACCAGCGCCGGTCGCCGCCCGAGCGGAAGGTGACCGTCATTCAAGGGCTGCCCAAGGCCGAGAAACTCGAGCTGGTGGTGCAGAAGGCCACCGAGCTGGGCGCGTTCGCGGTGGTCGCCGCGGCGTGCGAGCGCAGCGTGGTGAAGCTCGACGGCAAGGAAGCGGCGAAGCAGGCCCGGTGGCAGAAGATCGCCGACGAAGCCGCGCGGCAGTGTGGGCGCGCCGACGTGCCCGCGGTGTCGGTGGCGGCGTCGCTTGGGGCGGCAGTCGACGCGCTCGGGCCCGGAACGCAGGTGCTGGTGCTCGACGAAGAGGAGCGTGCGCGCCCGCTCTCGCACGCGCTGGGCGACGGAGCGGCGGCGGTGGTGGTCGGGCCCGAGGGTGGGCTCTCCCGCGCCGAGGTCGCCGCGCTGACGGCGAAGGGTGCCGTCACGGTCACGCTGGGTCGACTGGTGTTGCGCACCGAGACGGCGGCGCTGGCGGCGCTGGCGGTGATTCGTCACCTCGACGGCTTGTTGGGCTGAAGCACCGTCGGTCAGAACAGCATCGCGTCGCCCTCGACCATCACCTGGGCG
>CAIWFK010000402.1 GCA_903911905.1 uncultured Myxococcales bacterium | reverse complement strand
GCACGCCGAGGTCGTTGCTGGTGCGGTACGAGGCCACCGCCTGGGCGGGCGAGAGCCCCAATTGCATCAGGCCCGACGCCGTACCCGACACCGACCCCAGATCGCGAATCGAACCGGCGAGCGTCACCACCCGCAGGGTGAACCTGCCGCCGCTGTTCCACACCAGCACCACGTCGCTGCCGTCGTTGCGCGAGGCCACGCTGTCGGTGGGGTCGAGCGTCGCCACCACCGTCACCGGCGCCATCGCCGCGGGCCTGAAGAGCGAATCGAAGCGCAGCACCTCGAGGTCGACCTTGCCCACCGTCGCCGAGGGCACCTGCACCACCAGCGCCGCGCCGTCGGGGTAGGCGAAGAGCTCCCAGTTGCCGGTCACGTTTTCGGCGATGGCCTTGAGCGGCGACTGGTCGACCAGCCCGTCACAGTCGTTGTCGAGCCCGTCGCACTTCGTCTCGAACGGCTGGTAATCGGGCCCGTAGTCGGCATCGGTGCAGTCGACGAACGACCCGCTCACGCAGGTCTGCACCGCGATGACGCACACGCCCTTCGTCTTGCTGCACGACGGTGCGCCGCTCACGTTGTCGTCGATGATGCCGTTGCAGTTGTTGTCCTTGTTGTCGCACTTCTCGTCGGACGGCTTGCCGGCGCCGATGCAGATGCTCCAGGTACCGTCGCTGCCGCACTGCTGAATGCCGGCCGTGCACTCGCCCTTGCCCGCTCCGCACGCGCGGCTCTCGCCGGGGTGGCAGTCGCACTGCTGCGTCGAGGTGGGAATGCGGCAGAACCCCTGCTTGCACACCAGGTCGGTCGGGCAGGCGTCGTTGTCGCCGCAGTGAATCGAACAGTCGACGACCTCGGGGTTGTACAGCTTGCACCCGGCCAGGACGACGCTGAGCGCGAAGACGAAGCGAAGGCGGGTCATGGAGAAAAGCTCCAGGTCAGCAGGACGCCGTTGGGAGTGGGGCTGAGCCACAGCGCACTGCCTTCTTCGGCTGGGGCTCCCGAGAACATGGTCAACAGGCTGATGACGGCACCGGCCGCGAAGGCCGCCGACCCGACGACGGTCAGCACCCAGCCCCAGGTCTGCGCGCTCAAGCCCGCACGCTCGGTCGCCTGGGCCGCGGCGTCCCACGTGCCGCCCGACTTGAAGAGGTCACTGGTCTTCTTCGCCGCGGCGCCCGCCTGCACGTCGAGCGCGAGGCCGCCGCCCAACAACGCCAGGCCCGAACCGGCGACGATGAGCCCAGCCACCGGCACCTGCAACGTGCCCCGCGCGGTGGGTGGCGGCGGCGGTCTTTCCAACGTGATGACCAGCTTGCGCGTCTGACCGGCGGCCACCACCACTTCCTGACGAGCGGTGGCGAAGCCGTCGGCGTCGGCCAGCACCTCGTGGCCACCGGCGGGCACCTGCAGCCGGGTGGGCGTCACCCCCGCCAGCTTGCCGTCGACCGTGATGACCGCGCCCGTCGGCACCGACTCGAAGGTCAGCTCGGCGGGCAACGCCTCGGGCTGGGTATGCGGCGAGAGCGCGACGTCGACCCGGGTGCGCGAGACCGTGGTCACCGTCTTCTCGTCGGGCACGAAGCCCGCGCGCTCGGCCCTGAAGCTGTGCGGCCCGGGCCCCAGCAGAAGGGGCTCGCTCAGGGGAGACGTGCCCACCTCGTCTCCGTCGACGGTGACCTTCGCCGGCGCACCTTCGACCCGCACCGTCACCGACGCGGTGAGGTCGGTGATTTCGTCGAGCTCCTTCTGCACGATGTCGCGGCGATCGGCCGGCACCTTCTTGCCGCCCTCGTCGAGGTAGCGGTTGAGCGTCTTCACCGCCTGGCCGTACTTGAACAGGCGCCGCTCGGTCAGACCGATGTTGTAGAGCACCTCGAAGGCGGGCACGGCGTCGTAGGCCGCGCGGAACTCGGCGAGCGCCGCCGCGAGGTCGCCTTCCTTGTAGAGCTTGACGCCCTTCTGGTACCGGTCAGCCGCTTCCTTGCGGTTGGCGGCGGTGGGGGCCGTGGGGCCTGCGGCTGGCGCGGCAGCGGTCAACGAAGCACCGAGCAGCACCACCAGGGTCGCGATCGCTCGAACGTGCACGAGCCCGAGTGTAGCCGAAGTCCTACTTCTCAAAAGGGTTCGCTTCGTCGAGCCCCATGCCCTTCGTCTTCTTGCCCTTCGCGTCGCGGGGCGGCTTCGCCACCGGGTTCGGCGTCGGGCTGCTGCGCGCCTCGGCAGCGAGCGCGAAGTTCTGGGTCTGCGAGTGGTCGAACACCAGCTCGGTCTCCGCGCTCACGAAGTGCTCGGCCTGCACCTTCACGTGATGCGACGAGTTGGGTGCGCCCTTCACCGTGCAGGGGTTGCCTTCCTGGAGCTCGCCGTCGACCACGAAGCGGGCTTCGGCAGGTGTGGCCTTGAGCGTGAACTCGACGGCGACCGGCTCGGGCGCGGGCGCTTCGACCGGCGGCGGCGCGGGCCTGGGCGGGGTGACCTCGACCGGCGTCGGCACCGGGGGCACCACGGCTGGAGCGGGCGTCGGCTGGGGAGCGGG
>CAIWFK010000401.1 GCA_903911905.1 uncultured Myxococcales bacterium | reverse complement strand
CTCGAAGCCGCATGCGCCGACCTCGCCAAGCTGCGCTCGGAGGCGGGGAGAGCCTCCTAAACGCCTGATTCGCCGTCAGGAGCAGTCGTCGGATCGACCCAGGACGCCCAAAAAGCGGCTCCGGGAATTGGGCCACGTAGTTTACATAACGCTCATTATACGACGTTGCGACATGGCTTCTCCGAGGGGAATAGCTCGGGTACTGGCTGCCGGTATGAGGCTTCGACTGGTCGCTGCGGCGCTGTTGGTGATGGCCTGTCCGAGTCCCAGAACGGCGATCGAGATCGATGCCGGTTCAGCGGACGCAGCGGTCGATGCGGGCCCTGATTCGGGTCTGCCGATCGACGCCGGACCGGTCGACGCTGGACCGGTCGATGCGAGCGTGGCGTTCGAGGTTCGGGTTCGCACGGAATCGGACGCAGGCGTGGCGACCGAGCTCGAGTTCGTGGCGAGCGCGGCGACGGTCGACCCGGTGCAGGTGCTGGAGGTCGCGACGTCGGTCGAACTGCGCGACTACCGCATTCGGCTCTACGACTGGGCGGACCAGATCGTCCCTTCCGACGACGTGGCGACGATCGACGGCGGCATCACGTACCGCATCGGTCTGCTGGCGCCCCTGCACACTGGGCGGACGTACAGCCTGGTCCTCGACGCCGACCTCGGCACGACCATGTTGGACCCCGCCGGCCGGCCGCTGGACGACGTTCGACTGACCCTGAACGTTCGTGGCGAGATCCAGGCCGAGCCTGGCGCCCGGCCGGTCAAAAAGAAGAAGAAATGACGGTTCAGTCCACCGGGTCGCGGTTGGTCAGGTCGGCGGCATCCTCGCCGTCACCGCAGGGGCAACCAACGGCCAGTTCGTCGCTCGCTCCTGGCCGAGTACCGCCTAGTTGGCAGTCGCCGCGAAGCCCCGGCCGCGCCCGACGGTTTCCGGCTGCACCGCGATGTGCCCGAACCCGAGTCGGTCGTAGATGATGACCAGCTCAGCCCCGACCTTCGGCTCGTAGGCGCGGGTCCGGCTGGCTTTGGCACCTCGGCGTGCGACGTGCGGCACCCACCAGGCGCCGAACCACCCGTGGGTGCACTCGGTCCACAGCGTCGCCCGAACGTCGCCGATGCGCGTTTCGCTCTCGTAGTAGTACCCGCCTTTTTCCATGAGCCTGGTACGGGTCGTCGCCGCCAGGACGTGGCCACGAGCGATGCCGACCTTGCGAATCGACACGCCATAGCCTTCGAACGGTTGTCCCTCGACCGCCCCCTTGAGCACGTGGGCGTAGCGCTGGAGTTCGTCTGGCGTGAACGGGTCCTTCGAGTAGTTCCAGATGCTGAGCCACGACCACAGCCGCTGAAGGAGCATGGTCATCGGGCGGCTGAGCATGATTGCGCTGGTCAGCCACAGGCCGAGCGCGATGCCGCCGACCCACAAGACGCAGTCCATCACGGCCAGCGGACCAGTCGGTGCAGATCGACCTGCGCGGTCAGCTCGTCGGACTGCTTGCGGGAAATCGGGTCCAAGCCGATCAGCACCACCTGCAGCCCCGCCTGCCGCGCGTACTGGAACGCCGGAATCAGGTCGGTGTCGGCGGTCAGCACCGCGATGCGGTCGACGGCCTTGTTCGCCGAGAAGCTGGCGATGTCGAGGCCCAACTGCATGTCGACCCCCTTCTGCTCGAAGTTCGGTTTGAAGTCGGCGTCGGTGGCGGCGACTCCCGCCACCTTCGGTTCCCACCCGCGGAACTTGAGCGTGCCGCGGCGCACCGCAAAGAAGTCGCGCCGGGCCACGTCGTCGAGCCAGCGATCGGAACCGGAGAACTCCTTGGACCCGCCGCTGATCGGCAAGGTCACGGTGCCGACGAACGGCGGGCACTCGTAGAGGATCGCTCGGAAGAGCTCTTCGTCGGCAGCGACACAGGCCTTCGCGACCCGCTCCACCAGTTCGGCGTCGTAATCGCGCCCGGCGCCTCTGGCCCAGACCCGCAGACAGCCGCCGTCGATCAGCAGTCCCAATCGCTTCGTCATGTCGGCACCTTACTGCTGGGCCATCACCACGCGGGTGACGTCGTAGAGCACGTCGCCGCGCTGGAAGATGGGCGTGCGCTCGACCCCCGACCAGGCGTTGACCTCGGCGATCCGGAACGCGGTCCATTCCAGCACCGAGCGCAGGTTCACCGCGTCGTACAGGTTGTATTCGACCAGCAACCGCAGCGCCTCGAGCTCCTTGTTGATGGTCCACTCGCGCCACAGCCGAATCGCGTCGAGGCCTCGCACGCCCTCGAGGTGTGGCGGCCGGTGCAGCCCCAGGCTCTTCTCGATGCCCTTGAGGCCGCCTTTCAACTTCGCGTGGCGCACCAGGAAGCGCAGGTCGAGGTGGGCGGCCGGCTCGGGGAACTGGCCGTCGAAGTGGGCGCGCAGCACCGGCACGTCGAAGACCAACCCGTTGAAGGTCACCCAGATCTCGCTGTCGGCCAGGCGTTCGGGCAGCGCGGCGAGTGACTCTCCACGACGGAAGGTAGCGACGCCGTGGCGATCCATCACGCCCACCACGGTCGGCACGTTGTCGCCGTCGGCCTCGATGTCGAAGAAGGCCGCGCGATCGATGAAGTGGCCGTACAGGCGCCAGTGCTCCCTCGGCGGGACCATGGTGGTCAGCGTCGCGAGGTCACCCTCCTCCAGCGCCCTCCTCGCCTTCGGCAGCTGCTCCAGCATCGCCGCATCGAGCTTCGGGCTCATCACCACGTCACGGGCGGCGGCGCGCTCGAAGGCGTCCCAGTCGGGGATCTCCCGGGCCCAGAGATCGCGTTCACGAAAGGGGCCGACGCCGTCGATCAGCTGAAAGGTTCGCGGCAGGAACCGCATGTCACACGGTGCCGTCAGCCAGCGCCTCGATCAACGGCAAATCGGCCTCGCAGAACGGCAACTGCTGCATCTCGGCCACCGACGCGAACCGCAACGCCTGCGCGTCGACCGGCTTCGGTTCACCGCGCACGATGGTCGCCGTGTACAGCTCGAGGTGCACCGTCAGATCGGCGTAGGTGTGGGTGGTGCCCCAGCGTCGCGCTCCCACTGACACCTCGACCTCGAGCTCTTCGCGGCATTCCCGCGCCAGCGCCGCTTCGTTGGTCTCTCCGGGCTCGACCTTGCCGCCGGGAAATTCCCACAGGTTCGCACGGCTCTTGTTCGCCGGGCGCTGCTGCACCAGGAAGGTCGAGGGGGCGGCGGGGTGCGGAATCAAGGCCGCGACCACGTGAATGGTCTTCATCGCCACGACCCTACCCCGACGACGGCAGCTTCCAGCCACCGCCCGTGGCCGGCCGGGCCGTCTGACCGACGCCGGTGAGATCGAGCGCGAACACCGTGCCCAGGTTCGAGAGCACGAACAGCCGCGGCCCGTACCGGTTCGACACGAAGCGCGTGGCGCTGGCGGTGACGCCGCGGCCCGGGTTCCACATCGCCGAGACGCGGCCCGACGCGGGGTCGACGAAGGCCAGCGCGGTCGAGGTGGGCATCACCACGTAGCCGCGGGCGAAGGTCATCGGCCGACCGGCGTTGTTCAGGTGCCCCTTGGAGTTCGAGTCCGACAGGTTCACCGACCACATCAACCCGCCCTTGTGCGAATCGAAGGCGGTCAGGCTGCCGTCGCCACCGGCGAAGAGCACGCCGCTCTTGATGGCCAGCGAGGTCAGGCCCGGTCGCACGGTGGTCCACTCGAGGTCGCCCGTCTTCGCGTCGAGCGACGACAACCCGTCCTTGTAGCTGGCGGCGAAGACGTGGCTGCCTTCGACGGCCACGGTGGTGTCGACGTCGAGGAACTGCGTGCCGCCCGAAATGGTCAGCTTCTTTTCCCAACGAGCGACGCCGTCGTCCAAACCCAGCGCGACGACGTAGCCGTCGGCGAAGCCCATGTAGACCTGGCCGTCGGCCGCGACCGGCGTCGAGGTGCCGCGAATGGTGAAGCCGGTCGGCGGGTCACGCCGGTACTGCCACACCCACTTGCCGGTGACCTGGTCGATCGCGAAGACCGTCTCGCTCTGGCTGGCGATCAGCACCTTGCCGGCGACCACGGTCGGCGTGGTGACGAGCTCTTCGCCCGCCTTGTATTCCCACAGCTTCTCGCCGCCGACCACACGCACCGCGTAGAGCACGCCGTCGCCGCCGGGAATGTACGCAATGCCGTCGACCACGGTCGCGCCCGCGAACGGCCGGCCATAGGTGTTGAGGGCCCATTCTTCGTGGCCGTCGACCGGGCTCAGGCAGTGGACGTGCCCGTCACGCGTCGAGGCGATGATCCGCTCGGTGTCGGGGTCGACGGCCGGGGCCGCCGTTTCCGAGGGCTGGAACTCGAGCAGCCCGGTCTTCACCAGCGGCGTGTACCAGGCCACCGACCACACCCGGCGCTGCGAGACGTTGGCCTCGGCGCGCGGAGTCATCGGGTCGTCGTTGAGCGGAATGGCCTTGCAGCCGACCAGCAGCATCGACACCAGCACCACGCCGCGGGAGGTCATGTCGATTACTTCCCTGCGTCGGCAGCCATCGAGGGCGCAGGCGTCGGAATGGCGACGCCTTCGGCAGCGAGCACCGCGATGCGGTCCTTCGCCAGGCGGGCGGCGGCCGAGCCGGGCGCCACGCCTTCGATTTCCGAGAATTGCTTGGCGGCGCCGTTCTTGTCGCCCTTCATCACCAGAATGCGGGCGCGGTGGTACTGGCCCATGCCCTTCAAGAAGTCGGTCTTGTTCTCGGCGGCGAGCTGGTCGAACGCCTTGAGCGCGTCGTCGTACTTCTTCTGCGACTCGAGCGCGTAGCCCTTGGCCTCGTACGCCGCGGGGCGCAGGGGGTCGGTGGCGTCGGCCACGGTGAGGTATTCTTCGATCAACGGAAGCGCCTCGTCGGCCTTGCCACGGCGCAGCAGCGCCTCGGCCAGGGGCAGCGCGGCATTCTTCGCAGCGCGCTGGCCGGCGTTGTCCTTGCGGAAGGCGGTCAGCTTGGCGATCAGCGCGTTGTCCTTCTCTTCTTCGCTCTTGAAGGGCGCTTCTTCACCGGGCTTCGCGGGCGTGGTCGAGCTCGCGTTCACGTCGCGGTCGAGCACGTGCAGCGCCTGACCGAACTGGGTCGACGCGGTGAGCTCGGACTTCTCGCTCAGGTGGCTGATCAACCCCGCGCCCAGGCCGGCAGCGCCGAGCGCCAACACGCCGATGGTGACGGTGCGGCCGTGGCGTTCGAGCCAGGGCAACGCTTCCTGGCCGAGCTTCTGGAATTCGTCGGGCTGCTGGAGCGCCTTCTGTTCGTCTTTGTAGGACATCGCGCGCCGGTGCGTAGTGTGCGAAATCCCTCGTGTCAATGAGGGTTTGCCACCCTGCCCCACTCAGCGCTTGAGCCGCTTGCTCTTCTCGCGGGCCTTGAACTGCTGGGCACGCTCGGCACGCTTCTTCTGGCCGGGGCGCTCGCGCCAGAACACGCGAATGGGCACCTTCAGGCGGAAGGTTTCTCGCAGGTAATTGACGACGTAGCGCTCGAAGCGATCGGGCACCGAGGTCGGCGCGTTGCACATGATGGTGAAGGCCGGAGGCGCCGTACCGACCTGGGCAGCGTAATACAGCCGCAACTGCCGCCCGCGCTCGATCTGCGGCAGGGGGTGCTCGCTGGTCACGTGCTCGATGATGCGGTTGAGCAGCGGCGTGCCGGCGCGGAAGTACTGCTGCTCGAACAACTGCAGGGCCAGGTCGAGCACCTTGCCGACCTTGGCGCCCTCCTTGGCCGAAATGAAGACCATGGGCGCCCAGCTGACCCACTTCATGTACCACTTGACCGTGTCGCGGAACGTCTCTTCCCGGGCCACGCTGCCGTTCGACGACACCTGGCCCTTCACCAGGTCCCACTTGTTGACGCAGATGATCAGCGCCCGGCCCTTTTCCTGGGCCAGCGCGGCGATCTTCAGGTCCTGCTCGACGGCGGGCTCGGTGGCATCGAGCACCAGCACCGCCACGTCGGAATCTTCGACCGCGCGCATGGCGCCCAGCACCGAGAACTGCTCGACCTTCTGGCTGATGGCCGCCTTGCGCCGAATGCCCGCGGTGTCGGTCAGGGTGATGGGCGTGCCCTTCCAGGTCATCGCCGAGTCGATGGGGTCGCGCGTGGTGCCGGCGATGGGGCTGACGATGACCCGTTCCTTGCCCAGCAACGCGTTGACCAGGGTCGACTTGCCGACGTTGGGGCGACCGACGATGGCCACGCGCATGGGGCGCTCGGGCGCGGGCGCCAGTTCGACCTCTTCACCCTCTTCCGGCCTCAGTTCGGACGGCGGGCGGTGACCGCCCTGATCTTCCGGAGCGTCGGGCGCGTCGGGCAGCTTCTGCATCACCGCGTCGAGCACCGCTTCGATGCCCTCGTTGTGCTCGGCCGACACGCCGAAGGGCTCGCCCAGCCCCAGGCGCGCGAATTCGCCGGTCAGGGCGTCGGTGCGCTTGTGATCGTCGCACTTGTTGACCAGCAGCATCACCGGCTTGTGCTGCTTGCGCAGGAAGGCCGCGACCTCTTGATCGCCCGACGACACGCCGACCTTGCCGTCGCACACGAAGAGCACCACTTCGCATTCTTCGACCGCGGCCTGGGCCTGCAGCCGGACGAAGCGGGCCAGCGGGTCCTCCTTCGAGTCGGGCACGAAGCCGCCGGTGTCGACGACGGTGACCAGCTTGCCGCGCATGGGCACGTCGGCGGAGTGGCGGTCGCGGGTCACGCCCGGGGTGTCTTCGACGATGGCGCGGCGCCGCTTGGTCAGCCGGTTGAAGAGCGTCGACTTGCCGACGTTGGGGCGACCGACGATGGCGATGATGGGTCTGCTGCTCATGACGGCCTTCGTTCCAGCACGTAGCCCAGCTTGCGCAGGCCGTTGGGGTCATCGCTCCAGCGCGGTTCGACCTTCACCTGCAGCGAGAGGTACACGTTGGTGCCCAGCAGCCGTTCGATGTTCTGCCGCGCGTCGGTGCCGATGGTCTTGAGCATCACCCCACCCTTGCCGATGATGATCGCCTTCTGCGAATCGCGCTCGACGAAGATGTTGGCGTGAATGCGCACCAGGCCGCTCAACCGTCGCTTCGGCGGGTCGGTGGGCTTGCTGCCCTTCTTGCTGCCGCCCTTCGGCTTCTTCGGCGGAGGCGGCGGCGTGTCGCGGTCGCTCTCGTCGAACACCTCGACCACCACCGCCGCGGAGTACGGAATTTCCTCGCGGCAGTGGCGCAGCACCTGCTCGCGTACGTATTCGGCGACCAGCACGCGCTCGGCCTGGTCGGTGAACATGTCGGTGGGGAAGATCGGCTCGCCTTCGGGCAGGTGCGCGAGCACCGTTTCCTTGAGCTGCTCGAGCCCATCGCCGTGGCGGGCGCTGACCGGCACCACTTCCGCGAAGGGAAATTCCTTCCGGTACAGGTCGATCATCGGCAGCAGCAACTGCTTCTTGATGGTGTCGATCTTGGTCAGCACGCACAAGACGGGCTTGCCCACGGTCTTGAGCCGCTCGAGCACCTCGCGGTTGCCGGGCGTGACCTCGGGGTCGCGGTCTTCCGACAGGTTCTCGGTCTCGACCAGGAAGAGCACCACGTCGCACTCGTGCGCGGCGTTCATGGCCACCTCGACCATGAAGCGGTTGAGCGCGCCCTTGGCGGCGTGAATGCCGGGCGTGTCGAAGAGCGCGATCTGCCCCGAGGGGGTGTTCAGCACGCCCAGAATGCGGGTGCGGGTGGTCTGGGGCTTGGGCGAGACGATCGCCACCTTTTCCCCAAGGAGCTTGTTGAGGAGCGTGCTCTTCCCCACGTTGGGTCGGCCGATGAGCGCCGCGAAACCACTGCGCATGGGGAACTTTCGTACGTCGTACGGCGAAGGTGATCGCCAGCAGCCTTTTCCAGTCGACCGGCTGCGGGCAGGTGTTGCTCACCCCCTACATCACGGGGTCTTCGCGATCGTCAACTTCTTGATGACCACGTCGAACCGCGGCTTGTCGGCCGGGGTCTTCGGAATGACGTTGGCGATGCGGTCGACCACCTCTTGCCCCGAGACGACCTCGCCGAAGATCGTGTGCTTGCCCGTCAGCCAACTGGTCGGCACGACGGTGATGAAGAACTGGCTGCCGTTGGTGTTGGGGCCGAGGTTGGCCATGGCCAGCAGCCCCGGCTTGTCGAACTTGCGGCCCGACTGGAACTCGTCGTCGAACTTGAAGCCCGGCCCGCCCGACCCCCGCCCCGACGGGTCGCCTCCCTGAATGCGGAAGTCCTTGATGGTCAGGTGGAAGATGGTGCCGTCGTAGAGCGGCGTGTGGGTCTTGTCTTCGCCGGTGATCGGGTCGACCCACGGCTTGTCGCCCGTCGCCAGGCCCACGAAGTTCTCGACGGTCTTCGGCGCGTCCTTCGAGAAGAGCCGGCAGACGATGATGCCTTCGGTGGTCTCGAACTTCGCGAAGAGGTCGACCCCGGTCTTGACCTCGTCCATCAGGCCCATGGTCTTTGGCATGGCGGCGGGACGTCAGGGCTGGGTGTCGGTCAGGTCGATCTTCGAGATGGTGACGGCCTGCAGCGGGCGATCGCCGGGGCCCTTGGGGGTCT
>CAIWFK010000400.1 GCA_903911905.1 uncultured Myxococcales bacterium | reverse complement strand
GAGCTGATCTCGCAGACCGCGCGGCGGGAAGAGGCGCTCGACGCGGCCCGACGCGCCCTCGAGGTCGAACCGCACGCGGTCGACGAGCTCGACCGCCTGTCGGCGGTCTTCGTGGCGCTCAAGGCGTGGCCCGACGCGGTGCGCACCTTCGAGGCGAAGTGCGCGGTGCAGCGGGCCCAGGACGACGTGGCGGGCGCGGCGGCGACCATGTTCCAGGTGGCCGATCTCTGGCGCGGCCCGGCGAACAAGGTCGAGAACGCGGGGCCGGCGCTCGAGAAGGTGCTGGAAATCGACCCCTCGAACCGCCAGGCCTACGAGCAGGCGCGCGAACTCTACGGTCAGCTCAACGACTGGCGGGCCTACGCGCAGGTGATGGACCACTACCTGCCCAACCTGGTGACCGACGACGAGAAGGTCGCCGCGCTGCGCGAAATGGCGCGGGTGCAGGAACAGAAGCTGGGGGCCAAGCAGGTGGCCTTCCTGCAGTACTGCCGCGCGCTGCAGTTGGACGCGTCGGACGACACCACCCGCGAGCAGGTCGAGCGGCTGGCCGACGAGACCAGCAGCTACGACGAGCTGGCCGCGGTCTACGAAGAAGTCGCCGAGAACGTGGCCCGCGGACCGCTGGCCGAACGGCTGTACCTGACGCTGGCGAAGGTCCAGGACACCAACCTCGACGACGCCGAGGCGGCCGAAGCCTCGCTGCGCAAGATTCTGGAGTTCGACCCGACCAACGCCACGGCGCTCGAGCGCCTCAACGCCATGTTCGCGCGGCGTGGCCAGAGCAAGAACTACATCCTCTCGCTCGAGCAGACGCTCGAGGCGGCGGGCACGCTCGAGCGGCGCAAGGAACTGCTGCGCGAGATCTCTCGCGTGTACGACGAGCAGTTGCAGCGGCCCGACGAGGCCGAGAACGCGCTGATTCGCGCGCTCGAGCTCGAGCCCGACCTCGACACCCTGGCGGTGCTGGCCAACCTGCAGCGCCGGCAGCAGAACCACCCCGCGGTGGCCAGCACGCTGATGCGCATGCGCGACATCGCGGGCACGCCCGAAGAGCGCGCGCGGTTCCAGGTCGAGGTCTCGCAGGTGTACGAGCGCGACCTGAACGACGACGAGGCCGCGGTGCAGGGCTACCGCCAGGCGCTCGAATTCGACCCGGCCAACACCGTCGCGCTCGACGCGATGGAACGGCTGTTCACCAAGCTCGACCGCCCCGGCGAATTGCTCGCGGTGTACGAGCGCCAGCTCGAGCTGACCCACGACTACCGCGAGCGGGTGAAGGTGCTCTTCCGCTCGGCGGCGATCTGGGAGGAGCGGTTCAGCAACCTGGCCAACGCCGACTTCTGCATCGCGGCGGCGCTCGACGTCGACCCGCAGAACCTGCAGGCGATCAAGACGCTCGAGCGGCTGCGCAAGGCGCAGGCCCGTTGGGACGAGCTGATCGGCGTGGTCGACCGCCACATCGCGCTGCTGACCCGGCCAGAAGAGAAGGCCGAGCTGTGCGTCGAGATGGGCGACATCTTCCACCAGCAGCTCAAGGCGGTGGACCGCGCGGCGACCGCGTACCACCAGGCGCTCGAACTCGATGCCCGGTGCCGGCCGGCCATGCACGCGCTGGGCACGCTGTACGAGCGCAGCGGCAACTGGCCCTTCGCGCTCGACATGCTCGAGCGGGAAGCCAACGTGGTGGGCGCGACGCCCGAAGCGGTCGAGCTGTGGTACCGCATGGGCAAGATCAACGAAGACATGTTGATCGACGCCAACAGCGCGCGGCGCTGCTTCCTCGAGGCGCTGAAGATCGACGGGGCGTACCTGCCCGCCATTCGCAGCCTCAAGGGCATCTACGAGACCGAGCGCGACTGGGACAACTACGAGAAGGCGCTGGTCGAAGAGGCCCGCCAGACCGAAGACCCGCAGGCGCGTTCGGCCGCGTGGATCGAGGTCGGCCGGTACTACGAGGCGAAGGAAAACCGCGAGCAGGCCACCGCGGCCTTCGAAGAGGCGCTGACCCTGGTGCCCGACGCGCTGGACGCGGCGCGCCCCCTGGCCGACATCTACCTCTCGGTCGAGAACTACCCGCGCTGCGAGCAGATGCTCGACATCGTCACCGCGGGCATGCAGCAGCAGTACGCCACCACGCCCGACGACGGCGAGCTGGCGCGTGAGCTGTGCCGGCGCCATTACCGGTTGGGCTACGTCAGCGAGAAGAACGGCAATCGCGAGAAGGCGCTGGTGGCCTATGAGAAGGCCTGGCAGCTCGACGCGACCTACCTCCCCGTGCTCGAGGGCTACGGCAACCTGCTGGTGCAGGCCAGGCGGCACGAAGAGGCGCTCAAGGTCTTCACCTCGATTCTGGCGCACCACCGCAACGAGCTGACCGACCTGGAGGTGGCCGAGATCTACTGGACCATCGGTGACCTCTACCTGCAGGGCAAGCAGGTCGACCGGGCCGAGAACCACTTCGAGAAGGCGCTCTCGATCGACCCCAGCCACGAGCCGTCGCTGCGCTCGATGGTGGTGGTCAACGAGGCGGCGGGCAATTGGGAACGGGCGGCCGAGTTCGACCAGAAGCTGCTGGCGGTGCTCGACGGCGACGCCAAGTACGAGGTGGCGGTGTCGCTGGGCGCGATGGCTCGCGACAAGCTGAGCGACCCGTACATGTCGATCGACGCGTGGCTGGCCGCGCATCGAATCAAGCCGGACGTGCTCGAGGTGATGGACGCGCTCTACGTGCTGCTGCGCGAGACCAAGCAGGGCGCGAAGGCTGCCGAGATGCTCGAGAAGATGCTCGCGGTGCCGGCGCTGCAGGGCGACCTGCAGCGGGCCAAGCGGGTGTGGTTCGCCCTGGGCGAGCTCAATCGCGACGAGCTGGGCGATCTCGACAAGGCGGTGGGCAGCTTCAACGCCGCGCTCGATCTCGACTGGCGCTTCATCGAGGCCTTCAGCGCGATCGAAGCGCTGCTGGGCAAGAACAAGAAGTGGCGGGCCCTGGACGAGAACTACAAGCGCATGATCGGTCGCATGCCGAAGACCGACGACACGCACGTGCCGCGCATGACGCTGTGGAAGGCGTTGGGCGATCTGTACCTCAACGTGCTCAAGGCGCCCGACGCGGCGGTCGAGGTCTACAAGGTGGTGGCTGCCGGCCTGCCCGACAACGTCGAGCTGCAGGAACAGTACGCGGCGCTGGCGCAGACCCAGCCCGGCTACGAGCAGCAGGCGGTCGACGCCTGGCGGAGGGCGCTGCCGCAGACCTCGAACCCGGGCAAGGTGGCCTCGGCGCTGGCCGAGCTGGCCGCCAAGCGGAAGGACTACGACGCGGCGTGGATCGCGGCGCAGGTCAGCAGCGGGCTCATCGGCGAAGTGGGGGCGGGCGAGAAGGAGATTCTGGCCAAGCTGACGCCCTACGCGAAGAAGCGTGAGGTCGCGCAGCGGCAGGTGACCGACCGGCTGTGGGCCGAGCACCTGTTCCACCCCAAGGTGCGTGGGCCGTTGAGCGAGCTGCTGGCGATTCTGTTCGACCAGGCGAAGGGACTCTACAAGGAGGACTTCACCCGCTACGGCATCAACCCCAAGAAGCATCTGCTCGACGTGGCGAACGCGCCCGAGTTCCAGATGCACCAGTTCCGCTACGTGGCGCGGCTGCT
>CAIWFK010000399.1 GCA_903911905.1 uncultured Myxococcales bacterium | reverse complement strand
CCCCCCCCCCCCCCCACCACGTTTAATGCAGAAGACGGCATACGAGATAACGTGATGTGACTGGAGTTCAGACGTGTGCTCTTCCGATCTGGCACTGCCAGGCGGTCAGCCGCTCGGCCTCGAGAAAGGTCGTCACCCCCGCATCGACCGCGTGTTCGGCCAGCAGCGCGCTGGCCTCGTCGGAGGCGGGCGCCGGCTGCCGCGTCTCCTCGAGCGTCACCGCGCCCCAGGTCTGGCGCGACACGCGTTCGACCCGCTTGCTCGACTCGTTCCAGACCAGCGCGTCGACCTCACCCAGTTGATCGTCCGACAGCTCGAGCAGCCACTCGGCGTCGATGCGACTGGCGATGCGCACGAAGACCCCACCGCGGCGCTCCTCGGCGTCGACCGCCACCATCAGGTCGGCGTCGTGCACCACCGAGGTCTGGTCGAGCGTGGCCGAGCCGCCCGCCGAGAGCACCAGGTCGGGGCTGCGGGGCTTGCGACGGCGCGCCACCCGATCGGGCCAGCCCGCCAGCACGCTGCGCAGCAGCGCCGATTCTCGCTCGGCCTCGGTGCGGGGAGACAGGCCGCGATCGGTGTCGAGCAGCCGCGAGAGCTGCTTGCGCACCCGGTCGACCGAACTCATCGCCTGGTGATCGAGCCCCGCGGCGCGGGCGCTGGTCTTCGAGCCGCGCTCGAAGCGCTCGAGCATCTCGAGCAGGTCCGAAGGTCCGGCCGTGACGTCGACCGCGCCGCCTCCGGGGCCGAAGCGGGTACGGGTCTCGGCGCGCACGTCTCGCTCGCCGATGAGGGCCGCCAGCGTCGCGCCATCTCTGGCCACGCCCAGGTTCTCGGCTTCGGCGACCAGCCGGGCGGCGCGCGGGTGCAAGGGGAAGCGGAGCAGGCGGGTGCCCAGGTCGGTGAGCGCGCCGCGCGTGTTGATGGCGCCCAGCCGGGTCAGCAGTTGCTCGGCCGCATCGATGGCCGAGGGCAGGGGCGCCTCGAAGAGGGAAAGCCGCGCACGTCGGTCACGCCCATCGCTCGCAGGGCCAGCGCCGATTCGGTGAAGTCGAGCCGCCGAATCTCGGGCGCGTCGGTCGCAGGGCGGCCCTCGAAATCACCGCGCGTGTAGAGCCGCAGACAGGTGCCCGCGCGGGTGCGGCCGGCGCGGCCGGCGCGTTGGGTGGCCGAGGCCTTCGATACCTTGGCGACCTTCAGCGTGGGCATACCGGTCCACGGCGAGTGCGCGGCCACCCGCGCCAGCCCGCTGTCGATGACCGCGGCCACGCCTTCGATGGTGACCGAGGTCTCGGCGACGTTGGTGGAGAGGATGACCTTGCGCCGGTCGCTCTTCGCCAGCGCGCGGTCCTGCTCTGCGGCCGACAGGTCGCCGTGCAACACGTACACGTCGAGCTGTTGGCGCTCGGCGAAGTCGGCACAGGTCTGCTGCGCGCGGCGAATTTCGGAGGCTCCGGGCAGGAAGACCAGCACGTGCCCGTCGAGGCCGGCTTGCACCAGCCGCTTGAGCGCGGCGAGCACCTGCTCTTCCAGGGGCCGTTCATCAGGCCTCTCGAGGAATTCGGTGGTGACCTCGAACCGACGACCTTCACTGCGCAGCGAGGGCGCGTCGTCGAGCCACTTCGCGATGGGTGCGGCGTCGAGGGTGGCCGACATCACCACCAGCTTGAGATCGGGCCGTGCCGTCTTCTGCAGCCGCCGAATCATCGACAGCGCGAGGTCGCCCGCCAGGTGTCGCTCGTGGAATTCGTCGAGCACCACCACGCCCACGTCTTTCAAGGTGGGGTCGGACACCAGGCGCCGGGTCAGCAGCCCTTCGGTGACGAAGCGCACCCGGGTCTTCGGGCCGGTCACGTCTTCGAAGCGCACCTGGTAGCCGATGGTGCCGCCAGCGCGCTCACCACGCTCGTCGGCCACCCGCGTCGCCGCCAGGCGGGTGGCCAGGCGCCGCGGCTGCAGCACCACGATTTCCTTCGACCCCGCCAGCCCCGAGTCGAGAATCGCGGTCGGCACGCGCGTGGTCTTGCCCGCACCAGGAGGCGCCTCGAGCACCAGCGCGTCGCGCGAACGCAACGCCTCGAGCACCTGGGGCACCACCACGTCGATGGGGAGCGACTGCACGTTCGCCCTCAGGACTCCGCGCGGGCGCGGCGCTTCGGTGCGACGGGCGCGGGCGGGGCGGGCTCTTCGGCGAGCGGTTCTTCCGGTTCCACCGCGCCTTCCCCGTCGGCCTCGGTCACCACCGGCCGCAGGCTGCGCTTCTTCGGCTTCTGCGACAGGCCGGTCTCGTCGAAGAGGTCCTTGAGCGGAGCCAGCGCGGCTTCGGCCAGCAGCCGGGCCTGGCGCAGCGGCAATTCCAGCGTGCGCGCACAGGCGTCGAGCTCGTCGCGCAATTCGCGGGCGGCGGCCTCTTCGAGCGGCTCGCCCGAGAAGGCCTCGCGCCAGGTGACGAACGAGGCCCGCACCGCTTCGACCGCTGGGACCACCAGCGAGAGCGACGACTCACCGAGCATGCGCTTGGCGTACGAGCTGTTGAGGCGCTTGTCGAAGTCGACACAGAACTTCTCGAAGTCTTCGCGGTCGGCGCGCCGCAGCAGGGGCAGCTTGAGCTTGCCGAAGAGCGCCTCGAGCAGGGGCGCGCGCGACCCGGCGTGGAAGGTGATGCCGGCCTGCAACCGCTCGACCGCGTCGACCGCCAGTTGCTGCAGGCTGCGGGCGTGATCTTCGCGGGCCGGCTCCATTTCAGGCAGCCGCATCACGCGCGAGAGCAGGTCACCGACCCCCGTGCGAGCGGCGGTGACGCGGTCGATGGCTTGCGAGAGCCACGCCTTCTCGTCGGTCAGGCCCTGCTTGCGGGACAGCTCGGCGAAGGCCGAACCCAGGCGTTGCAGGAGCACTTCGGAGTGCGCCACCGTGTCGTACGCGTCGAGGAGCGAGGACATCGTCATGATCCCTTCCCCATAGCACGCAGTCGCTCGACGGCGGTCGCGAAGTCGGCTGGCAGGGGCGCGGTGGCCTCGAGCGGGGGCTGGCCGCCGATCTTCAGGTGCTGGGCATGCAACGCCACCCGGGCGATGAGCGGGCTGGGCGCAGCGCCGTAGGTCGCGTCGCCCAGCAACGGGTGACCCAGGTCGGCCAGCTGGGCGCGAATCTGGTGGGTGCGGCCGGT
>CAIWFK010000398.1 GCA_903911905.1 uncultured Myxococcales bacterium | reverse complement strand
GGAACTGCTCGAGCAGGTCGGCCCGATCGCGGAAGGGCACGATGATCGAGACCTTGGGCGAGCCTTCGACCCGGCGAACCACCCGACGACGACCGTCGACCAGCCGCGCCTCGGCGGTCGGCTCGTGCTTGCGGAGCGACGCATCGACCGCGCGCTGGTGCGGCCCCGGGTCGGGAACCTCACGCCGGTGCCACATCACGCCCGGGACCCGCTCGATGCGATCGCCGCGGTGGTGGCATTCGAGCACCAGACTCGCGACGTCTTCGGCGGTGATCTCGGCGAGGTCGCGCGACCAGGCCTCGAACACGTCACGGCGAACGCACACGAAACCGCCGAGATAGTCGTGCTCGAGATACAGGTCGGGCGACCACCCCGGCTTGAAGAAGGGCCTGACGAACTGGCCGTCGGCCCGCTGCTCGTCGTGGTCGGTGTAGGCCAGCACCGCGTTGGTCCGCGAGGCGGCACGCAGCACTTCATCGACCGCGAAGGGCGCCAACGACATGGGCTCGGTCACCAGCGCCACCCAGGCGCCGGTGATCGACCGGCGGAGCGCCGCCAGCGAGCGGCTGTTCAGGGCCCCATCGGGCGCTGACGAATGCGCGAAGTATTCGACCCGCGCAGGCTGGCAGGCGAGGCTCTCGACCAGGGCCGTCGAGTCGTCGGCGGCAGCCCCGCAGGCGACGACGGTGAGGGTCACCTCGGCGGTGGTCGCCACGGGCTCGGTGCTGCGCCGCGCGTCGGCTGCAGTGCGCCACTCGCGGTACACGTCGTCGAGAATGGCCTCGCCTGGCAGCACCAGCGAGGCCAGGGCTCGCGCCGCATCGCGAAGGAAGCGCACCTGCGCGCCGAAGCCGTAGTCCTCCCGCTCGGGCAGGCCCACGCCGCGGGAAACCTCGAGCAACTCGACCACCAACTGCTGAACCTCGTCGCGCTCGAGTCGAACCTGCGCGGTCAGCACCGCCATCGCCCGGTAGAGCACGGCGTTGACCTGGCTGATGAGGCGCAGATCGGGCCCGAGCCGCAGCGCCAGCGCGGTGGTGCCGACGGTCTTCACCACGCGAATGGGCACCGCGAACACCGACGCGCGGTGACCCGGGCCCGGCAGCGGAAACGCGTCGACGTGCGGGGCCACGTCGTCCTTGAGCCAGCAGGCGGCCCAGGGCGAATCGGAATGGCGAGGCCAGTAATTGACCACGTCGCGCACCGCGGCGTTGAACAGGGTCTGCCGACGCCACAGCTCGGCCCGCATCGCGCGACCGACCAGCCCGCCCTGGTGCATGGGGGGCAGCGTGAGGAAGGGAGTCGCCGTGGTGCGCAGCACCGCGTCGGTGCGGGTCAGCCCCTCGCGCAGCTTGAGAATCGCCGAACGGAACATCGACTCGGCGTGGGTCGCGCCGTCAGCCACGTCGTGGCGCGGCCGATGCCGCCAGCGGCGGTGCAGGTTGGCCAACGAATCGGGGTCGAGCTCGACTTCGTCGTGCATCGCGATGATGCGGGCGCCAGGCCCCTTCTTCGACTGAGGCTTCATCGCGAGCGAGCTCCGGTGAGGGGAACGGTGCGTACGCGCGGGCGCGTGCTCGACCACTTGCGCAGCGCAGTCTCGACGGTCTCGGCGGCGTCGAGCCAGGTCAGCGAGTTGGCATAGGCGAGCCCCCGCTTGGACTGGAGCTCACGCGCCTGGTCGTCGTCGAGCAGGCGCAGAATCTCGCCGGTCAGCCCGTCGATGGTCGGCTCGGACAGCACCACCGCCCCGCGCGGGTAGACGGCGCGCGTGTTCTCGCCGTCGAGGTCGATGACCGGGCAGCCGCACGCCGCCATTTCCTGCGGCAACAGGCTGTAGTTGGTGAGCGACGGGGCGACGCCCAGCGACACGCTGGAATAGAGCTTTCGCAATTGTTCGCCGTTCAGGATGCCGTGGCCGATGAACCGGAAGGGCAGCGACCCCGCGGCGAGCGGCGCACCCGCGGTGTGAATTTCGACCTGCGGGCGCAGCTTGGCCACGCGTGAGAGGGCCAGCACCACCAGCTCGAACGCCCGTCGAGGCGTGTGGGGCCTGATGTACGCGAAGATCGACTTGGTCTTCGAGCGCTGGTGCGGCGGCTCGGGCCAGTACACGTCGTGGTCGACCGCGAGCGGGAACTCCACCGCAGTGAGGTGGTACTTGTCGCGGAGCATCGCCCCGAGCCAGGCGCCGGCCGCGATGCCCAGGAACCCGAAGTGGTAGGTCTGCTCGGCGAAGATCGACTCGCTGCTGGTCGGGTGGAACAGCGGCTCGTAGTCCTGCACGAAGTAGGCGGCGTGCAGCGCGTTGCCCATCGCCCGCACGGCCCACGCGGTGGTCCAGTGGGTCGCGACGGCGAAGTCGGCTGGCAGCATGCGATCGCGCAGCGGCTCGACGGGCGCTTCGATGGGAGCGAACCACTGGTGCACCAGCGAGCGGAGCTGCGCGCTCGGGTACGGCATCGCGGCATCACCGTCCTGCACGTAGACGCGGCTGCGCACGCCGCGGCGCTCGAGCAGGTGAATCATGCGGAAGATGTTGAGGTGGCCGCCGCCGCCCTCGCCAAAGGCGGGAATGACCCAGTTGAGGGTCAGCTCGTCGTGCTGAATCGTCGAGCGGTCCTTGAGCAGGGGCGCAGCCGGCAGCTGCATGAACCGGTAGAGCGACGAGTTCCACCACCCCTGTGCCGAGGGGCCGGTCTTGAACTGCCGGCGCCACGCGAGCAGCGCCTCGGTGGGGTTGGTCTTGCGCGCTTCGCGTACCAGGTGGGTGACCTGGTGCGCGAGGTCGGCGGTGCCGTCGATGGTGCCGCGAACGGCGAAGGTCCGCTTGACGTACCTGATCGCGTCGGCCGCCACGGTCGATTCGATCTGGTCGTCTTCGCGGCCCTTGAGCGAGACGTGCTGGGAAATGCGCTGCACGAGCGCACGGGGCAGCAGCGGCGTGGCGTCGCCCAGGAAGCGGCCGACGGCGTCGGTGTGGTGGCGAAGCGAGGTGCCGAGCGTCTGCCTGACGCGCGCGGGCAGGTCGAGTTCCTGCAGGCGGGCGGCGTCGCGTCGCGACATCACCCGCGCGTGTTCGAGCCACTTGCTCAGCGGCCAGGTGTTGGGCGGGTCCTTGTAGAGGCGGCGGAAGCGGCTCTCGTCGAAGGCGCGGCGCAGGGTGGTGACGGCACCGTAGTTGTGGCTGTGACGAACGGCTGCGCGGGGCGCCCAGGCCTTGCCGTAGCCCGCCTCGAGGATCGCGGCGGCCCACATCTGGTCCTCCATGAACTCGACTTCGGGGTAGCGAATGTCTTCCCAGACCGACTTGCGGAGCGCGGCGTTGTTGTCCGAGAAGAAGGTGAAGTAGTCCTTCGACGAGGTGTACTCGCTCCACGAGGTGGGGTTGACGCCGATTCGCCAGGTCTGGTTCTCGCCACCGAACGACGAGAAGTGGCGCTCGAGCATGTACCGCTCGGCGGGTCGGCAGTCCTCGTGCGGCAGATGCATGCCGAAGACGCCGGCGAGCGAGTCGTCGTACTTGAAGGGCGTGATCAGCTCTTCGAGCCAGCGGTCGTGCGCGGGCACCGCGTCCTGCGTGATCATCGCGATGAACGGCGTCTGGCTCAGGGAAATCGCCAGATTCCGGGTCTTGCCGTGGCCGAACTCGTCGGGGCGAATTTCGTACAGCCGCGCGCCGTGGCGCTCGACGATTTCGCGGGAGTCGTCGTCAGACCCGCTGTCGATGCAGAGCACCTCGAAGGGGAACGAGGTCTGCTGGGTGCGCACCGCCGCCAGGCACCGTTCGAGAAAAGCGCCCCCGTTCTTCACCGGCACGACCACCGTGGCCGACATGTCGACCTTCACACTCCCACGCTGACTCATGCATTTCGGTTACACGCCCCACGGGGGGGCGTCAAGGCGGGTGGCCGAGCTGGGCGGCCACGGCGAGGGCAGCCACCGACGCCTCGGCCGAGCGCTCGAACTCGCGGGTGTCGTGCAGGTATCGGGGGTAGCGGGCGAGCAGCCGGCGCAGGTTCACTTCGTCGAGCCGGGCGCGCGCACCGGCGAACGACACTTCACCATGGTGGAAGACCAGCACCCGGTTGGCGCGCCCCACCCGCCAGCCCCTGGTTCGGGCGCGCTGACACCAGTCATTTTCCTCGTTGTACCCACGGCCATACGCCAGGTCGAAGAGCCCCAACCGGTCGAGCGCCTCACGGCGGAACGCGAGGCAGAACCCGTGCGCGGTCGGCATGAAGGTGACCGTGGGAAGCCCCGTGAGGTCGAGCGTCTTCCCCTCGAGCTGGGCGACCGGCACGCCTTCCATGAACTTCGGAACCGAGCAAAAGCTCGCATTGTTCGACAGCGGGCTGACCACCGCGAGGTCAGAATGTGAGTGAAGGCTCGCCTTCAGCCCATCGAGCCAACCGGGCGTGACCCTGGTGTCGCTGTTGAGCAACACCACGTCCCGCTCGCCCACCGACAGCCCCACGTTCGCCGACCAGATGAAGCCGCGGTTGCGCTCGTTGGCCAGCAGCCGCACCCGGCCATCACGGTCACGCAGCGCGCGCAGGGCGCCGGCCATTTCGGCGTCGGGCGAGGCGTCGTTGACCAGAATCAACCGTTCGAGCGAGGCCCCCGACAGGTCGAGCACCGACTGCGCACACGCCAGGGTCAGCGCGACGTCGCGGTAGACGGGGACGACGACGTCAGCGCCCACGGCCCAGGGCCTTCTTCACCGCGCCGTTGAGCGCATCGGCGATCACGTACCGCAGCGGCGGTGTGAGGCCGGCCGCCGTGCCTTCGGGGTAAAGCGGCGGCTCCTTTTCGCCTCGGTTCTCGAGCGCGCGTCGAAGGGCGTCGAGTTCGGCACGAGCCTCCGCGAGGCGTTGCAGGGCCTCGTCGCGCTCCTGATAGGCACGCCGCAGCTCGTCGGACATGGAGCGCATGTAGCACGTTCCATGCTTGACCGACGCCACCCCTCAACCTAGAGCCAAGCGCCATGAACGTCATGGTGACCGGCGGGTGCGGCTTCATCGGCAGCAACCTCGTGAAGTGGCTGCGAAAGAACCGCCCGTCGTGGAAGGTCGTCAACTACGACAAGCTGACCTACGCGGGGAACCTCGAGAACTTCAAGGAGCTCGAGAACGACCCGAACCACGTCTTCGTGAAGGGCGACATCGGCAACCGTGAGCTGGTCGATCACGTCATCCGCTCGCACAAGATCGACGCCATCATGCACCTGGCGGCCGAGAGCCACGTGGACCGCTCGATCCTCGGGCCCGAGGCGTTCATCGTCACCAACGTGCTGGGCACCAACGTGCTGCTCGAGGCGGCGCGCCACGCGAAGCTCAACCGCTTCCTGATGGTCTCGACCGACGAGGTGTACGGCTCGCTGGGCCCCACCGGCTTCTTCACCGAGACGACTCCGCTCGACCCCAGCAGCCCGTACTCGAGCTCGAAGGCCTCGGCCGACCTCATCACCCTCGCGTACGAGCACACCTTTGGCCTCGACGTGGTGGTCACCCGCTGCTCGAACAACTACGGCCCCTTCCAGTTCCCCGAGAAGCTCATTCCGCTGATGGTGGTCAACGCGCTGCACGACCGCCCGCTGCCGGTCTACGGCGACGGCACCAACGTGCGTGACTGGCTGCACGTCGACGATCACTGCTCGGCGCTCGTGACCGCGCTCGAGAAGGGCAAGAAGGGCGGCGTCTACAACATCGGCGGCAACTCGGAGCGCCAGAACATTCAGATCGTGAAGGCCATTCTCGGCCTGGTCGGCAAGCCCGAGTCGCTCATCAAGCACGTCACCGATCGCCTGGGTCACGACAAGCGCTACGCCATCGACGCCACCAAGATGAAGACCGAGCTGGGCTGGGCCCCGTCGCACGTCTTCGAGAAGGCGCTGGCCGAGACCGTCAAGTGGTACGTCGACAACCGCCCCTGGTGGGAGCGCGTGATGTCGGGTGAGTACAAGAAGTACTTCGACACCCAGTACTCGGCGCGGTTGAGCTGATGCGCACCCTGGTCGTCGGCGCCAACGGGCTGGTCGGCTCGCGGCTGGTCTCCACCCTTCTCACGGCAGGGCATCACGTCGCAGCCATTGGTCGCGGCGATCGCCGTTTCAAGGGAGAAGCCAGCTACCACTCGGTCGATCTCGCTGACGCCGCCGGCCTGACCAAGGTCGTCACCACCGAGAAGCCCGAGCTCATCCTCAACTGCGCGGCGATGACCGACGTCGACGGCTGCGAGCGCGAGCCCGAGAATGCCTGGACGGCCAACGTCGACGGCGTGGCGACGCTGGCGAAGGCCGCGAAGGCCACCGGCGCCCACTTCGTGCACGTCTCGACCGACTACGTGTTCGACGGCGTGACGGGTAACTACTCGCCCGACTCCATTCCCAACCCGCGCGGCACCTACGCCGTCACCAAGTACGTCGGTGAGCAGGCGGTGCGGAGCCTCGCCGGCTCCTGGGCCATCGCGCGCACCGCCGTCGTCTTCGGCTGGCCGGCCGCGGGGCAGAAGAACTTTGGTTCCTGGCTGGTCGATGCGCTGGGCAAGGGCACCCCTGTGAAGCTCTTCGACGATCAGTGGGTCAACCCGTCGATGGCGCTCAACGTCGCCGACATGGTCGCCGAGCTGGGCACGCGCAAGCTGACCGGCATCTGGCACACCTGCGGCGCCGACGTGGTGGACCGGGTTCAATTCGGCAAGGCGCTGTGCGCGAAGTTCGGGTTCGACCCCTCGCTCATCACCCCGAGCAAGATGGCGGACGTGAAGCTCGCCAGCCCCCGCCCCTCCCGCTCGGGCCTCGACGTGAAGAAGACCGTCGACACCCTCATCGCCAAACCGTGGTCGCTGGACGTCGCGCTGGGCCGGTTCGTCACCGAAGTGAAGGGCTGAAGGAGCTCACACCATGAAGGGCATCATTCTCGCCGGCGGTTCCGGCACCCGGCTGTACCCGTTGACCCGTGTGGTCTCGAAGCAGTTGCTGCCGATCTACGACAAGCCGATGGTCTACTACCCGGTCAGCACCCTGATGCTGGCGGGCCTTCGCGACATCCTCATCATCTCGACCCCGCAAGACCTGCCGCGCTTCCGGGAGCTGCTGGGCGACGGTCGCCAGTGGGGCGTGAACTTCAGCTACGCCGAGCAGGCCACGCCGAACGGGCTCGCGCAGGCCTTCGTCATCGGCCGCGACTTCGTCGGGGCAGACTCCGCCGCGCTTATTCTTGGCGACAATGTGTTTTATGGCGCGGGCCTCGGCGCGAAGCTGAAACATGCGGCGGCCAAGGCCAGCGGGGCGACGGTGTTCGCCTATCATGTGGAGGATCCCGAGCGCTATGGTGTGGTCAGCTTCGACGCCGCTGGCCGCGCGGTCGATCTGGCTGAAAAGCCCAAAAACCCCAAGTCGCCCTGGGCGGTCACCGGGCTTTATTTCTACGACAACCGCGTTCTGGACATCGCCGCCGCCGTGAAGCCCTCCGAGCGCGGGG
>CAIWFK010000397.1 GCA_903911905.1 uncultured Myxococcales bacterium | reverse complement strand
TACCCACTCGAGATCGTCGACGGTCAGGTCGTCGTGCTCGGCTTTCCCACGGAGTAGCCCATGGCGCACGACGGACACGATCATCACGACCATTCGGACCACCACCATCACCACGACGACGGGCCGCAGGTTCAGGTCGGTGCCTGGGTGGTGACCTGCAGCGACACCCGCGACGCGAAGAGCGACCAGGGTGGGCCGTTGGTGCGCGAGCTGCTCGAGGCGCAGGGGCACACCGTGCTGGGGGCCGAGCTGGTGCCCGACGACACCCACGCCATCACCCATGCGCTCGACCACGCGCTGGAACACGGCGCGCGGGCCATCATCTTCACCGGCGGCACCGGCATCGCCCGCCGCGACGTCACCCTCGAGGCGCTGGAGCCTCGGTTCGAGAAGCGGCTCGACGGCTTCGGCGAGCTCTTCCGCATGATGTCGTACGAGCTGATCGGCCCCGCGGCCATGGCCTCGCGCGCGAGCGCCGGCGTCGTCAAGGGCGCACTGGTCTTCGCGCTGCCGGGCAACCCCGACGCGGTGCGCCTGGCGATGTCGGCGCTGGTGCTGCCCCAGCTCGGGCACCTGGTGCGCGAGCTGGTGAAGTAGGTGCTCTCGCCCGAGCGGGCCGAACGGCTGCGGCCGTTGCTCGACGCGTTCCGTGACGGGCGCGACGAGGCGGCCCGCGTGCTGGCCGACCCGGTCGAATTCCCCCATCGGTTCAGCGACCCCCGCGACGTCGAGGTGGTGGCGCTGCTCTCGGCGGCGCTGGCCTACGGGCGGGTCGACCTCTTCAAGCCGAAGATCGCCGGCCTTCTCGACGGCCTGGGGTCGCGGCCCGCACACGCCGTGGCGTCGCTGACGGTGCCACACGCCCGCGCGCTGCTGCACGGCTTCGTGTACCGCTTCAACGTGCCCGCGGACCTGGCGGTGTTGTTGCTGGGCATGGGGCGCACCCTGCAGGAAGACGGCTCGCTCGAGGCCGCCTTCGTGAACGCGCTCGAGCACACCGGGTCGTGGCGGGGAGCGATCGCCGGGTTCATCGGTCGGGTGCGGGGGCTGGCGCCCGAGAAGGACATCGTGCGCGCGCTGGGCAAGACGCGCGGCGTGCACCACCTGCTGCCCGGAGCCGACAGCGGGGCGGCCAAGCGGCTCAACCTGTACCTGCGGTGGATGGTGCGCGGCCCCGACGTGGTCGACTTCGGCGTGTGGAAGCGGCTGTCCCCGGCGCAGTTGATGATTCCGGTCGATACGCACATCGCGCGCATGGGCTGGTGGCTGGGGCTGACCTCGCGCCGCACCATCTCGTGGGCGATGGTGCAGGAAATCACCGACTCGCTGCGACGGCTCGACCCTCGAGACCCCGTCAAATACGACTTCGCGCTCTGTCATTACGGCATGAGTGGGGCGTGCCCCATCGAGCCGGTGCGCGCGGTGTGTCTGGCCTGCCCGCTCAAGTCGTCGTGTCGCCGTGGCGTGAAGCTGTAGTGCTCGACATGCAGGCGCATCAGGTGTGATCGTCTCGCGCATGCGCGACCCGGCCCACGTGGCGTTCCTCTTCGACGTCGACAACACGCTGCTCGACAATGATCAGGTGACCCGCGACCTGAAGCGGCAGCTCACCGCGCTGGTCGGGGCCGAGAGCCAGCAGCGGTACTGGACCATCTTCGAGAACCTGCGAACCGAGCTGGGCTACGCCGATTACCTGGGCGCGCTGCAGCGCTACCGCGTCGAGAACCTGTCCGACGCGAACATCTTGAAGATGTCGCTCTTCCTGCTCGATTACCCGTTCCGCGATCGCCTGTACGCCAACGCCGTGGCGGTGCTCGAGCGCCTCGAGCAGTGGGGCCCCACGGTGATCGTCTCGGACGGCGACGTGATCTTCCAGCCGTGGAAGGTGAAGCAGTCGGGCCTGCTCAAGACGGTGAAGGACCGCGTGCTCATCTACGTGCACAAGGAGCAGCAGTTCGACGACGTCGAGCGCCGCTACCCGGCCCGCCACTACGTCATCGTCGACGACAAGGTGCGCATTCTGGCCAGCGCGAAGGAGCGGTGGGGCGAGCGGGTCACCACCGTCTTCCCCCGGCAGGGGCATTACGCGCTCGATGCGGCGCTGGTGGCGAAGTACCGCACGCCCGACGTGACCATCGAGACCATCGAGGAGCTGCTCGACATGGACCTGCCGCGGCTCATCGCCTCGAAGGCGTGAGCTTCAGCGCCTGGGCTTCTTCACCGGCTTCGGCGCCACGATCGGGGCCGGGGGCGGGGGCACCAGCGACACCGTGCGGTGCTTGCCGTCGACCGAGTCGTATTCCACCGACAGCCCGTCGGCCGAATAGTGCGGCTCGTCGCCCGGCAGGCCGTAGCACCCGGCGATCCACGAGGTCTTCGACTTCATCACCTTCTCGTCCACCACCGCCGCGCCCTGCACGGCGTAGTCGAGGCGATCGTGCGAATAGACCCGCATCACCTCGGTGGCCGCCCACGGCTTGCCGCGCAACGGTGCGGGAATGAGCACCACCGTGCGCTCGCAATCGCTCGAGACGAACCGGCGCTCTCCGGGTGTCGCCAGGCAGGTGCCCACGCTTTCCCACGCGCGCGCGCCGTCGGGCTTGACGCATTCGACGTGACAGCGGCCGTCGTGCTTCGACTGGCGCAGCTCGGTCTTGCCGTCGGCCGACCAGGTCGACCACTTGTCGCCGTCGTCGGCCCGGGCCGCGAGCGCCGCCCCCATCACCCGCAACGGGAAAGGTCTCATGCGGCTGGGCGTTCTAGCAATCGTCGGCGCCGCGTCGGGAACGAAACTCGCATAGGGTGCTCCCGCCGTGACCGAACCCGCCAAGAGTGGCCGTAGCGCCGCGCTCGTCGCCCTGGGCATTCTCGCCTCGCGGCTGGTGGGCCTCGTGCGGCAGCGGCTGCTCGCCCACTCCCTGGGGAACGGGGTGGCCGCGGCCATCTGGAGCACGGCCACCCGCATTCCCAACGTGCTGCAGAACCTGCTGGGCGAGGGCGTGCTCTCGGCCTCGTTCATTCCGGTCTACGCAGGCCTGCGGGCCCAGAAGAAGGACGACGAGGCGCGCGAGGTCGCGGGAGCCATCTTCGGCATTCTGGCGCTGGTGGTGAGCGTCATCGTCGGGGTGGGCGTGCTGGCCACGCCGGCGCTGGTCTCGCTCATCGCCTCGGAGTTCGAGGGAGCGACCCGCGCGCTCACCATCTCGATGGTGCGGCTGATCTTCCCCGCGACGGGTGTGCTGGTCTTGAGCGCCTGGTGCCTGGGCATTCTCAACAGCCACCAGCGCTTCTTCCTGTCGTACGCGGCGCCCGTCGCCTGGAACGGGGTCATCATCGCGGTGCTGGTGATCTTCCGCCACGAATCGCAGAACGCCCTGGTCGAGTGGTGCGCGTGGGGCTTCGTCGTGGGGAGCGTCGCACAGTTCGCGGTGCAGTTGCCGAGCGTCTGGCGCGTGCTGGGCCGGTTCTCTCCCAGGCCGTCGCTCGAGGCCGCCTCGGTTCGGCAGGTGGTGAAGGGCTTCGTGCCCGCTCTGGTGGCGCGCGGCGTGGTGAACGTCAGCTCGCTGGTCGACCTGGCGTACGCGGGGCTCATCGACCCGCGCGCGGTCTCGACCCTGACCAACGCCCAGACCATTGCGCTGTTGCCGGTCAGCCTGTTCGGCATGGCGATCTCGGCGGCCGAGCTGCCCCAGATGAGCGCCGACGCCGTGAAGTCCACCGACGAGCGCGCGAAGGCGCTGCGCGATCGACTGGCGGCGGGGCTGGGGCGGTTGGCCTTCTTCCTGGTGCCCTCGGCCGTGGCCTTCATCGCGCTCGGCGACCTCATCAGCGGCGTGCTGCTCGAATCGGGGCGCTTCACCGCCGCCGATTCGCGCCTCATCTGGTACGTGCTGCTGGGCTCGGGCGTGGCGTTGGGCGCGCAGACCTCGGGGCGGCTCTATTCGTCGGCGTTCTACGCGCTCAAGGACACGCGTACCCCGTTGAAGTTCGCGACCCTGCGGGTCGGCCTGGGCATCGCGCTGGGCTACTACGCGGTGCGCATTCTGCCCGGGCAACTGGGTCTGCCGGTCGACCTGGGCGTGGTCTTCATCACGGTCACCACCGGGGTGACGGCCTGGGTCGAATACACGTTGTTGCGCCGGGCGCTGACCCGGGAAATCGGCGTGGTGCCGAGGAATCGCTCGCAGACGGTGCGGGTGTGGGTCGCGGCGGTGGTGGCGGGGGCGGGGGCGCTGGGCGTGAAGGTGGCGCTCACGGCCCGGTTCGGGGCCCGCGAAGTCGGCGAGTGGGGTGGCACGGTGCTGGCGCCTCCGGCGTTGCCGGTGCTGCCGACCAGCCTCGGGTTGCTGGGCCTCTTCTGCGCCATCTACGGGCTGGGGTGTCTGTCGTTGGGCGTCACCCAGGCCTCGGCCCTGGTGCGCCGGGTGCTGCGTCGGCGCTGAATGTTGACCGTGTACTCAGACGGCTCGGCCCACGGTCACCCGAACCTGCCCGGCGGCTGGGCCTTCGTGGTGCTGCGAAATCAGCTCGAGCTCGATTCGGGCAGCGGCGGCGCGAAGAAGACGACCAACAACCACATGGAGCTGCGCGCCGCCATCGCCGGGTTGACCGCCGCTGGGCGCCTGCGCGTCGACGGCGAGCCCATCGTGCTCAAGACCGATTCGCGTCTGACCATCGACGTCGCGCTCGGCCGCGACGAGCCGGTGCGCCTCGACGCCGAGATCGCCGAGCTGCGGGCGCTGATGCTGCAGTTGACCCCAGACGTGCAGTGGGTTCGCGCCCACGCCGGCCAGGCGTGGAACGAGCACGTCGACGCCCTCGCCCGCGCCGCGCGCCAGCGCTTCACGAAGGCCCGCAAACGCTGAATCGCGCTCCACAACGCCGGTTCGTCGCGCTAGGCCCCCGGCCCATGCTTCGCTCGCTCGTGACCCTCTCGCTGTCGCTCGCCACGCTCTGCCTCGCGAAGGACGCGGGCACGGCGCCGGCCGGTACCGGTTTTGCCGTGGCGAAGGCCACCATGAAGAGCGGCGCGCAGGTGGTGATGAGCTACCGCCCCACCGAGCCGGCCAGGGTGAACCGGGCGGTGTACCAGTGGCGCGCGGTGGTCTCGTGCCGGTACCTCGATCGGGGTGACGGCAGTGGCATGCCGGCGGTCGATGCGTTGCACACGCTGCAGCAGCTCGAGGCCTCGCTCGAGGCGCCAAACGCGGCCATTCGCCTGTGGTCGAAGACGGGCGAGACCAGGCGCGAGGCGCTCTTCCAGGTCAAGGACAAGGTGGCCTTCACCGCCGCCTTGCAGGCCGAGGCGGCCAGGCTGGTGCTCGAGTGCACCGCCGACGTGGCGCAGGACCCACGCTGGTCGGTGTGGGCCGAGACGGTCAAGGCGCTGACCGAAAAGGAAAAGGCCACGCCGTCGGGTGCCCCGAATCCACCGAGCCCGTGAGGCCGTAGGGGTTGGCGCGCTCCTGAAAGCCGTTGGAAAGGGGTTGGTAACCCGATTCTTCGGGGCGCGTACCTGTGGCACCCCACGCCATTCCGGCCGTGGACTCAACCCGCATCACGCTGTTTTTGCGAAGGAAACGTTCGACATGAAGACGACCAAGGGTGTTGTGATCGCCTCCGCCGTTGCCGCGCTGTTCGCCACTGCCGCTTTCGGCGCCGACAAGGAAATGCCGAAGAAGGACGCGAAGGCCGACGAGGTGAAGTGTTCGGGCGTCAACTCGTGCAAGGGCACGGGCGCCTGCTCGACCGCCACCAACGAGTGTGCCGGCAAGAACAGCTGCAAGGGCCAGGGTTGGACCAAGATGGCCGAGAAGGACTGCAAGGCCAAGGGCGGCAAGGTCGTCGCCTCGAAGTGAAGTGAGTCTTCCATGAGCCAGCTCGGGCACGGCGTCGGTCTTCGCACGCAGCACTTCCACGAATTCCTCGAAACCTCTCCCCGGGTCGACTGGGTCGAGGCCATCTCGGAGAACTTCATGGGAATCGGCGGGCGACCTCTGGCCGTGCTCGAGAAGGTTCGCCGCGATCGCCCCGTGGTGTTGCACGGGGTGTCGCTGGCCATCGGCAGCGTCGCTGCGCTCGACGACGGGTACCTGACGCAACTGAAGTCGCTGGCCGAGCGCATTCAACCCACCTTCGTTTCCGATCACCTGTGCTGGGGCCGCGCGAACGGCGCCTATGCGCACGACCTGTTGCCGCTGCCCTTCACCGAAGAGGCGCTCGCCCACGTGGTGGCGCGGGTCAAGCAGGTGCAGGACCGGCTGGACCGGCGAATTCTGCTCGAGAACGTGTCGAGCTACCTGGCGTACCGCGAGTCCGAGCTCACCGAATGGGAGTTCCTCGCCGAGGTCGCGCGCCGCGCCGACTGCCACCTGCTGCTCGACGTGAACAACATCTACGTCAGCGCCCGCAACCACGGGTTCGACCCGCGGGCGTACGTGGCTGGCGTGCCGGTCGACCGGGTCAAGCAGTTCCACCTGGCGGGCCATCAGGATCGCGGCTCCATCGTCATCGACACCCACGAGGGCCACGTCACCGACGCGGTGTGGGACCTGTACCGGGACGCGGTGAAGCGCTTCGGCGACGTACCCACGCTCATCGAATGGGACGAGGGCGTGCCCGAGCTGCCCACGTTGTTGGCCGAGAGCGAGAAGGCGCGTGCGCTGATGACCTCGGCGCTCGCCGAGCGAACCCAGGCCGACGTTCCCCGCACGCCGTCGGTTCGTCCGGGCACCACGCTCGGCTCGACCCAGGCGACCATGTTCGAGTGGATCACCGCGGGTGCCGAGCCGGTGGGCGCCGAAGCGCTGGTGCACGGTGGTGCGCTCTCGGCCGAAGAGCGGGTCGGCATCTATTCCGAGATGTACTGGCTGCGCCTGCGCGACGTGCTGCGCGAAGACTTCCCCTCGATCGTGCGCGAGCTGGGTGACGAGGACTTCGAGGTGCTGGTCGCCAAGTACCTGCGCGCCCACCGCTCGACGCACTTCTCGCTGGCGATGGCCGGGCGTCAGTTGGCCTCGTTCCTCGACACCTTGACCATCGAAGGTGCGCCGCACCTGGCGTCGCTGGCGGCGCTCGAGCGCGCGCGCACCGAGTGCTTCGTCGCCGCCGATGGTCCGGTGCTCGAGCTGCCGGCCCTGCAGGCGTTGGCGAGCGACTTCGCCACTGCGAAGCTGGTGCCCGGCGCCTCGCTGCAGGTGCTCACGCTCAGCCACGACGTGACGGCTCGCGTGAGCGACGGCGAGGCGGGCGTCGAGGCCTGCAAGACGCACGTGGTGGTGTGGCGGCAGGGCTTTCGCGTGAAGCACGCCGAGGTCGCCGCCGACGAGGCCGACGCGCTGCGCCGGGTGTTGGCGGGGCAGGGCGTGGCCGAGGTGTGCGAGGCGTTCGTCGAGCGCGAGGACCCCGCAGGCGCGGCCTTCGCCGCCATCGGCAGTTGGGTGGGCGAGGGCCTGATGGCGGCCCTCGAGGTCTGAAGGCTCAGGCCGCGCGGGCGATGGTCAGCGCCTCGGCGTAGGTCGGCGCGGTGTGGCTACCAGTTCGACCGCCACGGAGCAGCGCGCGCCGTACTGGGACAGTTGGCCCACCGCGCTCTGTACGCTCTTCAGAGACCACCCTGGTGCGTCCTCCTTGGCCGTCGCGTGAGGTTGCAAACCGCGCGCGAGAGCCAACTCCGCGAATCGCCGGGCCGTGGGCCGGTGTCGAGCGGACGCCGCCTGGTTCGCCACCGACCTCGGCAGGGTGGGGCGACCGCTCAGGACAAGTTGCGCGTTTGTCACGACAGCCCGGCTGTAAGCAGCTAGACGACCGACCGTGAGCCAGTTCCTGCGTGCGTCGCTGTTCCTCGTGGCGTTGAGCTCGCTTCCGGCCGTGGCCGAGAAGCCGAGGCTGGCGGTGGTGGTGGTGGTCGATCAACTCTCGGCCGAGGCCTTTCGCGCCCGGCTGCCGAAGACCACCGGCGGCATCAAGCGTCTGGCCGCCGAAGGCCTGGTCTTCGACGAAGCCCGCTACGAAGCCGCGCCCACCGTGACCAGCGTGGGGCACGCCACCATCGTCACCGGCGCGTACGGCGAGGTGCACGGCATCGTCGGCAACGAGTGGTACGAGGGCGACACCGGCAAGCCGCGCCTGTCGACCGAAGACGCGACCTACCAGGTGATCGGCCGGGAACCGCAGGTGCGCGACGGCACCGCGCCCAGTTGGCTGCGTGCGCCCACCCTGGCCGATTCGGTGAAGCTGTCGAACGAGGCCGCGAAGGCGATCAGCATCTCGGCCAAGGACCGCTCGGGCATCATCATGGCGGGCCGGGCCGGCACCGCGGTGTGGTTCGACGCCGAGAAGCCGATGTTCGTGACCAGCACCTTCTACGGCAAGGAACTTCCTGGCTGGGTCACGCCCACCAACGAGAAGCTGGCGAAGATGGTGTTGTCGGGCGCGCTCGCGTGGGGGCTGCCCGGTGGAGGCGTCACCGGCAAGTCGCCCTCGTTGCCTGCGCCCTCGGGTCGGGTCGGCGACAGCGAGCCCTTCGCCGAGCGCCCCGAAATTCAGGCCACCATCGACGCGGCGGAAATCGACGTCGCGCTCGACGCGGTCAAGCAGCTCGAGCTGGGGAAGGACGAGGTGCCCGACCTGCTCGAGGTGAGCTTCTCGGGGCACGATCGCATCGGCCACGAGTTCGGGCCCGATTCGCCCGAGGCGCTCAAGGAATTCCTGGCCGTCGACCGCGAGCTGGGCCGCCTGCTCGAGGGGCTCGACGCCCTGGTGGGCAAGGGCAAGTACGTGGTGGCCTTCACCAGCGATCACGGCGTGTGCCCCATGCCCGAGGTCTCGAAGGCGCGTGGGCTCGATTCCGGTCGGGTCGACACCAGGAAGCTGGGCGCGGCGCTCAAGGCCGAGCTCGATTCGGCGCTGGGCCCCGGTGACTGGTTCGTCGGGTACAAGACGCCGGGCTTCGTCATCAACCCGAAGCTGCGCGCGAAGGTGCCGGCGGTGTTCGAGCGGCTGCGCACCGTGGCGCTCGCCCAGCCCGGCGTGGCCGACCTGCTGTGGTCGCCCAACCTGACCCACCCGTCGAACTCGACCGAGGTGTTCTGGCAGCGCGGCTACGTGCCGGGCCGCACCGCCGACCTGATCGTCGTGACCCGGCCCTTCTGGAGCTACGGGCTGGGCGATCACACCGGCCACGCGTCGGCGTACCTCTACGATCGCGCCGTGCCGCTGATGTTCTTCGGCGGCGACATCAAGAAGGGGCAGGGCGGTTCGGCCGAGGTCATCGACCTGGCGCCCACGCTGGCCCGGTTGATCAACGTGCCCGTCCCCGCCGCCGCCCGCGGCCACGCCATCGACGCCGTCTTCCGCTGAAACCCCACCACCCGAGGAGCCGTTCCCGTGTCGCCATTCGCCATCGCGCTCGCCGTCGCCCTTGCCCAGGCCAATACGCCCGCTGCCGCCGCTGACGCGCCGGTCGTCACCGCGCCCGTCGCTGCCGCCGCGCCCCAGCCCGCGCCCGAAGTGCCCTGGTGGCAGAAGGTCACCCTCAGCGGCTACGCCCGCATCGGCCTGTATTACACGCTGCCCCTGAACACCGGGCAGTTGGTGGGTGGCAACGGCGGCTTCCGCCTGGCCGACTTCCGACTGGGCCTCGACTTCCACCCGGTCGAGAAGTTCAGCGTCACCACCTCGATCGAGCTGGCCGCGCCGTTGGTCAGCGACGCCGACCCGCTGGTGGGCCGGTCGATCGTCGACCTGCGCGACGCGTACGTGACGTACTCGGTGTGCTCGGGCTTCAACCTGCGCGCGGGTCAGCAGCGCTCGCCCTACGACGCCGAGATGCTCTTGCCCGACGGCGCGCTGCCCTTCGTATCGCGCTCGATTCTGGCGGTGGGCCTGACGCCTCCCGACGGCTACGGCCCGCGCCTGCCGCTGGCGCCCGATCGTCAGTTGGGCCTGCAGATCTTCTCGAACCGCCTGGGAGGTGACTTCGGCCTCAAGTACGCGGTCGGCGCCTTCAACAGCAACGGCCTCAACCAGTTGTTCAACTCGAACAACTACCTGGCCCCGGTCGCGCGCGTCGAGGTCGACTTCAAGCAGCACGTGACCCTGGGCGTGAACGCGAACTACGTCATTCGTACCGACGGTACGCGGCCCAACCTGGTGAACACCAACCAGCTCGGCTACGGCGCCGACCTCGAGGTGCACGGTTACGGCGTGTCGGCCCTGGTCACCTACCTGGCCAACAGCAGCACCTACAGCTACGCGGGTCTGCAGGGCGACTCGGCGATGGGCGTGATGGGGCAGGTTCGCTACTTCCACGAGGGCACGGGGCTCGAGGTCGCCGCGCGCGTGGCGTGGCTCGAGCCGTCGCGCGTGCAGGTGCAGGACCAGGTCACCGAAATCGCGGGCATGGTGGGGTGGAAGCCCTTCAGGTTGCCGTTCCGCGTGCTCGCGCAGTACACCCACCGGGAAGAAGAGGCCGGCGTCTCGTACCCCAACGACAGCGTGGACGTCATGATCCACGCGGTGTGGTGACCCATGCGGAAGCTCCTTCTCGTCGCCGGCCTGGCCCTGGTGGCCGCCGGCTGCAGCAAGACCACGCCGCCCGCGCGGGCCTTCCAGATCTCCTCTCGCGCCGACCTCATCGGCGGCAAGCGCGCGCTCGGTGACGTCGAGCCCGCGCCCGTCGACGCCACCCAGCTCATCGGCGGCAAGCGCGCCAGCGGCGACGTGGGCGACTTCAAGCTGACCAACGGCCTGGTGCAGGCCATCGTGCAGAACGTCGGCACCTCGCGCGGGTTCGGCAGCTTCGGTGGCTCGCTCATCGACTACGACCTGGTGCGCTCGGGCTCGGCCAACGGCGCGACGGGCGCGGTCGGCAACGACTACTTCACCGAGATGTTCCCCGCGTTCTTCCTGAGCGCCATCGAGCCCGCCGAAGTGAAGGTGCTCAACGATGGCAGCGACGGCAAGGCTGCGGTCATTCGCGTGTCGGGCCATTCGGGCAACTTCGTCTCGCTGGTCAAGCCGCTGACCGACGTGGTCGACCCCAAGCAGCCGCTCGACTTCACCTGCGACTACCTGCTCGAGCCGGGCAAGCAGTACCTGAAGATTCTGGTCACGGTGACCAACCCCAGCACCACCGTCACCGCCGACTGGGGCCTCGACGTGCCCTTCGGCTTCATCACGCTGCTGGGCGAAGGCCAGAACCTCTTCGTGCCCGGGCAGGCCGGCTTCGACATGCGCTTCTACCTGGAGGACGTGGTCTACAAGCGCGCCGCCGGCCTCACCGCCCTGCCCGGAGAGGTCACGCCCATGTGGACCACCCAGGGCGACGGCGTGAGCTACGCGCTGGTGCCGGGTCGCTCGCCCGGCGGCAATTACCTGGAAGGGAAGACCACGTACTACCCGACGGCCGACAAGGACTCGATGCTCATTCCCATCGCCTCGTCGAGCTTCCTGGGCAGCTATTGGGCGAAGGCGCCCGCGACCCTGCCTCCCGGCGGTACGGCGTCGTACAGCGGCTTCCTCGCGGTGGGCGGAGGCGACGTGGCGAGCGTGCAGAAGGTCGTCTACGACATGAGCGAGACCATTCCGCGCTCCAACGGCGGCACCTTCACCGTGCGCGACCCGGTGCCCTACGGCACCATCTCGGGCCTGGTGCGCGAGAGCCCGACCAACCGGCCGCTCAAGGGCGTGTCGGTGGTGCTCGAGAGCGACTCGGGCCGCTACACCTCGCAGGCGCTCACCCTGGCCAACGGGCTGTGGACCGCGCCGGTGCCGCCGGGCAAGTACCGCGCGCACGCGGTCGACCCCACGCGGTCGGTGGTGGTCAGCGACTTCGTCGAGGTCACCGCCGGGAGCAGCGCGCGAATCGATCTGCAGCTCTCGCAGCCGGGCCTGTTGCGTGTCGCCGTGCGTGACGCGAAGGGCCTGGCCCTTCCCGCCAAGGTGTCGGTCGAAGGCACCTACCAGAACGACACGCCGGGGCTTCCCCCGCGCAAGCTGCTCTACGATCTCGCGGTCGGCGAGCGGTACCGCGTGTCGGACATGGTGCCCGACGACCCGAACGACGCCTCGACCCGCCGGTACCTCGAGCGCGTCTCGTACGCGCCGCATGGCGACCTCGGCGTCTCGCTGCGGCCGGGCACGTACACCGTCTACGCGTCGCGCGGCCCGGAATACGATCTGGTCAGTCAGCAGGTGGTGGTGAAGGCCGGGCAGACCGCCGAGCTGGGGCTCACGCTCACCCAGGTCATGCCCACGCCGGGGTGGCTGAGCGGCGACTTCCACGTGCACTCGGTGAAGTCGGTCGACTCGAACATGGAACTGACCGATCGCGTGACCAGCTACGCGGTCGAGGGCGTCGATTTCCTCTCGTCGACCGACCACAACTACGTGGCCGACTTCGCGCCGACCATCGAAGCGCTCCAGCTCTCCGACTTCGTGCACAGCGTGGTCGGGCTCGAACTGACCAGCCTCGAGATGGGGCACTTCAACGCGTTTCCCCTGCTGCTGCAGCCGGGGCCCGTTCAGCACGGCAGCTTCCGCTGGTTCTTCCGCCCGCCGGGTGAATTGTTCGCGCAGTTGCGCGCGCTGGGCCGCGACCCGCAGAAGACCATCGTGCAGGTCAACCACCCGCGCGACACCGTGCTGGGGTACTTCAACGCCTTCAACCTGGGCACGTACTACGGCAAGCCCATTCCCCCGACCTCGGCCATCACGCTCGACACGTCGGTGCAGCCCGACGGGTCGAAGAGCCCGTACGATCACTCGAACTTCTCGCTCGATTTCGACGCGCTCGAGGTCTTCAACGGCAAGCGCTACGACATTCTGCACAGCTACCGCATTCCGCAGGTCGACAACCCTGGTGCCGACCCCACCGTGCCGCCCTGCGACCCCGGCGGGCCCACCACGACCACCTGCATTCCCGCGCGCGGCGAGGTGCTCGAAGACGTGGTGAAGCAGGACGTTCCGGGCCAGCCCACGCAGTACCTGCTGCAGCCCGATCACCCCGGCGCGATGGACGACTGGTTCACCCTGCTCGCGCAGGGCCACGTGATCGTCGCCACCGGCAACAGCGACTCGCACGGCCCCTCGGCCGAGGCCGGGCTGCCCCGCACCTACATTCAGGCCGGCGCCTCGGCCGACGGCTCGATGCGTGGCGTGAAGGAAGACGACGTGTTCGACGCCATGCGCGCGGGCAAGGTGGTGGTCACCAACGGCCCGTTCCTCGAGGTGACGGTGAACGGGCAGGGCCTGGGCAGCACGGTGGTCGCCAGCGACGGGAAGATCGACGTGCACCTCGTCGTCAAGGCCGCACCGTGGGTCGACGTGAAGCGGGTCACCGTGTTCCGGGGTGGGCGCGATCAGGTCAAGCGGCCCTTCGTGCTCGACACGCTCGACGTGCCGGCCGGTACCGACGTGGTTCGCCTGGACGTCACGCGCTCGTATTCGAACGTGCCCGACGGCTCGTTCATCGTGGTCGACGCGGCGGGCGACAAGCCGATGTGGCCGGTCTTCACGCCGTACGAGGTGCCTTCGCTGCAGATCAGCGACGCGGTCGGCGTCATCGGCGGCGCATTCGGGTTCGGCAACAAGTTCGGCCGCTACCAGCCGGTGATGGAGCAGCAGGTCACGCCCTACGGGTTCACCAACCCCATCTGGGTCAACCGCACGCTGCAGCAGCCGCTCACCGCGCCCAAGCCGGTGCTCCCGGTGTCGAACGACAAGCCCTTCGTGCCGCGCGTGATTCCCGACCTGCGCAAGCTGTACGACGCGTTCCACAGCGACCCGGGGTAGCGCATGACGCGGTTCGCCTGGCTCGCCGCGCTCGTGTTCGTCGCCCAGGCGGTGCAAGCCCACCCCCAGGGCTTCCACCTGCGCACGGTGATGACGCTGACGCCCCGGAAGACCCAGGTGCTGCTGACCATGGACGTCGACTCGGGCACGCGCTGCCTCTTGATTCGCGAGGCGGCCGACGAAGACCGCGACGGCGTGCTGCGCGGCGACGAGGTCAAGCGCATCGAGAAGAAGCTGGTCTCGCTGCTG
>CAIWFK010000396.1 GCA_903911905.1 uncultured Myxococcales bacterium | reverse complement strand
CGCCGACCTGGACCTCAACCCACCCCCTGAACGGTTACGTTCCTCGCGCCCTTCGTCCCCTCCACCGCGAAGACGGCTGCGACCTGCCTCACCCAGCAGATCTGGAGCGGCAACCTGGGCGATGGCGGAATGGGCGCGCTGCAGCGCCAGGTCGACGCTCAGGGCCGCTGCGTGAAGCAAGACCCCATGCAGAGCGGCGATGGCGATCAGGCGCAGGGCTACCACTTCGCCACCTTCTCGGACTTCAGCACTGCGATGATGCAGCGCTGGTTCGAGGGCGTCGCGTTGCCTGACGGCGGGTTCACCGGCGGCCGCCTCCAGGAGTTCGACGCTGGCGTGTACTCGCGGTGGAGCTCGCTGCAGCAGGCGTGGGTCAGCGCCAGCACCGCCACCACCAGCAAGGGGATGTTCGGGCTCGACCAGAACCTGCCCATCGCCCGCGAGGTGCCGGTGGCCGCCATCGTGGTCGCGGTCAGTCACGCCGACCCAACGCTCTCGACCATCTATCCGCCCATTCTCTTCACCGGAAACCTGCTCCACACCATCGACCCGTCGTCGAGCAGCGAGCTGGCGGCCATCATCCCCGACACCAGCATGTACCCCTGGTACTGCCGCTCGGGCGGCTGCGACTACACGCTGCGGGTGACGTACGCCGATCAGACCGTGCGGCACGTGCTGATGCAGGGTGGCTTTCGCCCCACGAATCAACCGATGGCTGCCCCGCCTGGGAGCGCCAGCGACCCGCTTTCTTCCGACAGCTTCCAGGTCTGGGCCCTCAACGTGCCCGCAGGCCCGGGCATCGCGAAGCTCGAGCTGCTCGACACGCCGATGGTGTGGAACGGCTTCCCCTCGTCGCCCACCGTCCTCCTGACCCGATGAGCTCGGCACTGGAGTTCGCCAGCACCGCGCAGTTCCGCCGCTGGCTCGCCGCCAATGCGACCTCGACCGAGGGGGTGTGGTTGCGGCTGGGGAAGAAGGGTGGGGCGCACGAGCTCATCAACTACGCCCAGGCGCTCGACCAGGCGCTCGACCAGGCGCTGTGCTTCGGGTGGATCGACGGGCACAAGAAGCCGCTCGACGAGCACTCCTGGCTACAGCGCTTCTCCCGCAGGCGCGCGCGCAGCATGTGGTCCGCGCGCAACGTCGAACACGTCGCGCGCCTCACCGCCGCGAAGCAGCTGACTGAGCACGGCCAGGCGGAGGTGGACGCTGCCAGGGCCGATGGTCGCTGGGCCAAGGCGTATGCCCCGAGCTCGACCTCGACGGTGCACACCGAGCTGGTCGCCGAGCTCGCTCGCCGCCCGAAGGCCCGCGCGTTCTTCGACGTGCTGACCAGGGCGAACCGCTACGCCATCATCTTCCGGCTGCAGACTGCGAAGAAACTCGAGACGCACACGCGCCGGCTGGCTGCCATCGTCGAGATGCTCGAACAGGGGAAGACCTACCACCCGCAGAAGGTAGCGCTCGTCACTGCGAGTCGAGGTCGCTCGGCGGGTCGTCGCGGGAAATCATCGCAGTGACGTCACCTCACTCCGACAGCCTTGGTGGTCGCGCGGCAGCTCCTCGACTTCGATACGAAGTCTGCGCACTTTGGATGAGTTGTGGGCGCCAGGGCGACCAGAACCCAGCCAAGGTGTCTCGAACCAGCCCGTCACCTCGCTGAACTGCGCGAAAGACGCGTCGTCGCGAGGAGCTGACAGGCGAAGCCAGCACGGCGCGCATGCCCCGCCGTCGCCGCCTGCCCTCGAGGCTGCTGTCGGCGCCCAGCACGACCACCACCTCACTCCCACCGCAGCAAGCCTTGAGGGCAGCAGTCGATTGGGGTGCACGCGGCAACAGCTCGTCGCGCGGCAGCTCCTCGACTTCGACACGAAGTCCTCGCACTTTGGATGGATTGCGGTCGCCAGGGCGACCAGAACTCAGCCAAGGTGTCTCGAACCAGCCCGTCACCTCGCTGAACTGCGCGAAAGACGCGTCGTCACGAGGGGCTGACAGGCGAAGCCAGCACGGCGCGCATCGCCCCTGATGTCGCCGCCTACCCTTCAGGCGTTTTCGCCGCCCGTCACTTCCAGTCGAGGTCGCTCGCCGCGTCGTCTACCACCCGCGCAATCATCGCCTTGACCAGGGCGTCCGGCTTCGCCCCCGAGGCCTTCACCGACCAACTGCCCTTGAGCGCCTGCTCGGGGTAGCTCATCACCAGCATCTCGACCTTCAGGCCGTCGGCCTCGGCCGGCAGCACCTTCACCCGCAGCTCGTAGCCCTTGAGCTTGCGCGTCTTGATCACGCCCACCGCCGCGGGCTTCGCCTCGCCCTCGGGCGCGAACTGCGCACCGAGCGTGGTCAGCTTCTCGTGCAGCACGGTCTGCGCCAGCGCCCCCTGCGGCGCGGTGGGCTCGAGCGGCGGCACGCTCAGGTACAGCCCACCGCTCGCCGGCACCGGAGGCGTCACCGTGTGCGGCTTCATCGCCGCCACCACCTCGGTCAGCAGCGGGTCGACCGGGGTCATGGTGAAGCCGGTGTCCTGCGACTGGGAAGAGAGGGTCTTCGCCGCGTCAGCGTGGCCGGCCTTGGCCTCGACCAGCGCCAGCGCGTAGAGCGCGTGTCCCTTCGTCTTCCACGCGCGCGGCCCCACCGCGCGCTCGCTGGCCACCTTGAACAGCGGCTGCGCGGCCGCCGAGTCACCCGCGGCCCAGTAGGCCAGCCCCAGTTGCAGCGCGGGCTCGGCGGGCGCGTTGGGCAGCGAGACCAGCGGCTGCAGGGTGGCCTTCGCGTCGTCCAGCTTCTTCGCGTCGATTTGCCGGGCGGCGAGCGCCAGACGGGCCTCGCGGCTCTCGGGCGCCAGGGTGAGTCCCTTCTGCGCGGCGGCCAGGGCCAGGTCCGTCTTGCCCTGCCGCGCCAGCGAGTGGCTCAGCCGCCCCTGCGCGAAGGCCGAGGCGGGCGAGAGCGCCAGGTACTCGTTCCACGCCTTCACCGCCCGGGCCTGCTCGTTCATCGCGCCCAGCGCGCTCGCCTCGAGCGAGTGCACCAGCAGCGCGCCGCCGTGCTTCTTGCCCACCTGCGCCAGGAACTTCACCGCCGCGTCGGCCGAGGTGTTGCGGCTGAGCAGCCAGTACCGCGCCAGCACCCAGGGCGTGAGCGCCGGGTCGCTGTCGGTGCCCTTGCCCAGCAGGGTGGTGGCCTCGGCATCTTCTCGGCCCACCGCGAGGAGCAGCGCGAGCGTGGCGCCCGCGAAGCGCAGCGAGGGGTCGGCCTTGAGCGCCGCACGACAGGCCTCGATGGCGTGGTCGAGCTCGTCCCCCGACAACCCCACCGGCGCGTCGATGCCCATCGGCTGCCGCAGCGCTGTTTCCCAGCACTCGCCCAGCGCCAGCAGCGCCTCGTTCGAGCCCGATTCGGGCTGCGCCTTCGCCCCGGCCAGCGTCACCTTGCGCGTGCCCGCCACCGCGCCCGCGATGGCGTCGCTGCCCTTGCTCAGCGCGCCCGACCACGCGCCGGGCACCTCGGCCTGGAACGTCGTCGCCGCCTTGCCGTCGCGCACCGTGCCCGACACGGTCAGCCCGTTGGCGTCACCCGACAGCGAGACCGCCACCACCAGGTCGGCGCCGATGAGCACGCGCGCGCGGTCGGCCACTTCGTCGTCGGACAGGTGGGCGGGGTCGAGCCCTTCCTGCCCCGCCATGGCCAGCACCTGCTTCATGTCGAGCGTGGTGAACCGGCCCGAACCCACCAGCAGGGCGCCGGCCCGCGCTTCGATCAACAGCCCCAGGCGGGCGAACTCGGGAGTCGCGGTCTGCACCGGCAGCACGGCCACCACCGGCTTGTGGTCGGCGGCAGCCGCGACGGCAGAAACGGTGGCGAGGGCGAGCAGCGAAAGTCGGCGCATAGGGGCCCGAATCTCGCACACCCTGACTGGAAGGAAACCGCGTCGTGTGACCGTGGTCGGAACGCACAAGACGACGAGACGCCGGGGCGCGCGGCGGTTATGAGAGAGGCGCTCATGACCATGCACGTCGTCATCATCGGCGGTGGGTTCGCCGGCCTCTACGCCGCCCGCCGTCTGGCCCGTCAACCGGTCACCATCACCATCATCGACCGGCAGAACCACCACCTCTTCCAGCCGCTGCTCTACCAGGTGGCCACCGCGGGGCTGTCGCCCGCTGACATCGCCACGCCCATTCGCGCGCGGGTCGAAGACTTTCCCAACGTCTCGGTGCGCATGGGCGCGGTCAAGCGCGTCGACCTGAAGGCGAAGCTGGTCGAGCTGGAAGACGGCACGCTCTCGTACGACCAGGTCGTCATCGCCACCGGCGTGCGCCACAGCTACTTCGGCCACCAGGAATGGGCCGACGACGCGCCGGGCCTCAAGACGCTCGACGACGCGCTCGAGATTCGCCGCCGCGTGCTGACCGCCTTCGAGGCCGCCGAGCGCGACGACGACCTCGCCCGCAGCGCCGACCTCACGTTCGTCATCGTCGGGGGGGGGCCCACGGGCGTCGAGCTGGCCGGCGCCATCGCCGAGCTGGCCCGCTACACCGTGGCCGGCGAGTTCCGCTCGTTCGACCCGCATCGCACCCGGGTGGTGCTGGTCGAAGGTGGCCCGCGACTGCTGGCGGCCTTCCACGAGTCCCTTTCGAAGGCCGCGCTCACCGCGCTCGAGCGCCTGGGCGTCGAAGTGAAGCTCGACACCAAGGTGACCAACGTGAGCGACACGGGCGTGCACATGGGCGACGTGTTCCTGCCCGCGCGCACCGTGCTCTGGGCCGCCGGCGTGCAGGGCAGCTCGCTGGGCCGCTCACTGGGCGTCGAGCTCGATCGCGCTGGCCGGGTGAAGGTGAACCCCGACCTCACCATTCCCGGGTTCCCCGATGCGTACGTGGTGGGCGACCTGGCCTGGTGCGCCGGGCCCGACGGTCAGCCGCTGCCCGGGTTGGCGCCCGTCGCCATTCAGCAGGGCGAGCACGCGGCCGATAACATCGCCGCCGTCATCGAGCGCAAGGACCGCCGCGCCTTCAAGTACTGGGACAAGGGCATCATGGCCACCGTGGGCCGCGCCAACGGCGTCGCGCAGACGGGCAAGCTCCGCCTCTCGGGCTTCATCGGGTGGATGACGTGGCTCTTCATTCACATTCTGTACCTCATCGGCTTCCGCAACCGCGTCATCGTGATGATTCAGTGGGTCTGGGCCTGGGTCACCTACGGGCGGAGCGCGCGGCTCATCACCGGCATTCCGCTCTCTCCTGCGAAGCGGGCCCTGGCCCCGGCCCAGGTCACGGCGCCCGCTCGAGCCCCCGCGCCCGAGGTCGGCAAGTGAGCGGGTGTCCCTGTGGCTCGACGCGCGAACTGACCGACTGCTGTGGCCCCCGGCTCGACGGCACCAGGCCCGCCGAGACGCCCGAGGCGCTCATGCGCAGCCGCTACACCGCCTTCGTTCAGCGTGACGCGGGCTACCTCACGCGCACCCACGCTTCGCCGCCGCCGCTCGCGCCCGACGAATTCGCCCGCTCGCTGCACGACATCGCCTGGCTCGACCTCACCGTCAGCAAGGCCGAGCCGGGCAAGAGCGACGACGAGGGCTTCGTCACCTTCACCGCGCGCAGCTTGCAACCCGGTGGCATCGTCTCGATGACCGAGCGCTCGCGCTTCGTGCGCACCGACGGGGTGTGGCGCTACGTCGACGGCAAGCCCACGCTCACCCGCGCCAAGGTGCCCGGCAACGACCCCTGCCCGTGCGGGAGCGGCCAGAAGTTCAAGAAGTGCCACGGCTGAGCCGCCGACTCACTGGTGCAGGCAGTAATGCACCCGCGGCCGCACGCCCTCGGCGCCGAAGGTCACCCGGTACCAGGCCTTCAGCGGAGGGTGCAGCACGGCCTGAGGGCCTCGCGCCGACTCGATGGTTTCCCACTGCGTGGTGACGAGCTTCACCCGCCGCTGGTCGAGCCAGATCGAGACCTCGTCGCCGTCGGTCATCACCTCGAGCGGCTGCGCAGCGTCGAGCCCCACCAGCACGCTGCCTTCACAGCGCTCGCCGGTGCAGGCCGTCAGTTCGAGCGTGGAGTCGGCGCGGGTGCAGGGCCCGTAGGCGGCGCCGCGCGTCCAGGGCGGCAGGAAGTCGGGCGGCTTCGTCAGGTCGACCTCGCCCAGGAACGTCGAGCTGCCCCCCGAGCCGATGAGCACCAGGGGCAACGCCACCACCGCGCCGCCGATCGACAGGCGAAGGAGCAGACTGTTGCGCAGGCTCGACCGGGCCTGGCGCCAGGCGGTCACCGCCGCGTTCTCTTCGGTGCTGATGGTCGCTCGCAGGCGCGCCAGCTTCGCGGTCCACTCCGGGCGAATCTGCACCAGGTTGTCGGCCGAGCAGTAGTCGCAGCGCGCACCCAGGCCTCCCTCGGGTACGGCCAGCGCCGCGCCACAGACGCGACAGAGCGCCGGCCCACCCGGGGTCGTGGGCGGTGCACTCGCCAGCGCCGCCTGCAACCCGCCGCGGGCCACCGTACGCTTCTGGCTCCAGCCCGAGAGCAACAACCCCAGCACCACGCTGCCCATCGACCCGCCGGTGAGGAGCAGGGCGTGCTGTTGGTCGGTCAGCAGGTCGTCGGTGCTCACGTGCAGGAACACCCGGCCCACCACTGGCACCGCCCAGGTGATGACGAACATCGCGAAGGTCAGCCAGAAGCCCACGCCCAGGGCCCAGAACCACGGCGAATCGAAGAAGGCGAAGACCCGAAGGGCCTTCGGCGGAGCCCGGCCCAGTGACAGGTAGAGCGCCGCCGCCTCGCGCCGCTCGTGCTCGAGCGCCTTGATGGCGAGGCGATGTCGGCGAAGCGCTTCGGGAATGGGCACCGCCGCGCGGCAGTAGGGGCAGGTGGTCGAATCGCCGTCGACCAGGGGCACCATGCCGCGACAGGCGCCGCCCCCGGCGTCGATGATTCGAATCGAGGGTCTGGTGAAGCGCTACGGCACCGCCGAAGCGCTCAAGGGCCTGTCGTTCGACGTTCCCAAAGGTCAGGTCGTGGGCTTCCTGGGGCCCAACGGCGCCGGCAAGTCGACCACCATGCGCATTCTGGCCGGTTCGCTCACGCCCACGGCGGGCCGGGCGCTGGTGGGGGGGCTCGACGTGGCGACCGAAAGCGTGGCCGCGCGCCGCCTCATCGGCTACCTGCCCGAGAACAACCCGCTCTACGAAGACCTGATGGTGCTCGACTCGCTGCGCTTCGTGGCCGAGGCGCGCCAGGTCGACAAGCGTCGTCGGCGAGACCGCATCGCCGCGGCGGTCGAACGCTGTGGCCTGACCCAGGTGCTGGGCAAGGACATCTCGCAGCTGAGCAAGGGGTACCGCCAGCGCGTGGGCCTGGCCCAGGCCATCGTGCACGACCCCTCGGTGCTCATTCTCGACGAGCCCACCACCGGGCTCGACCCCAATCAGATCGTCGAGATTCGCGAGCTCATTCGTGAGCTGGGTCGTGAGAAGACCGTCATTCTCTCGACCCACATTCTTTCCGAGGTGCAGAGCACCTGCTCGCGCGTGCTCATCATCGCCGACGGCCGGCTGGTGGCCGACGACTCGCCCGAGCGCCTCACCGCCTCGGGAGGAGAAGGCACGCTGCACGCGGTGGTCGCCAGCCGCGACGGTCAGCGCCTCGACGCCGGCACGGTCACCTCGGCCTTCAAGGCCGTGCCGGGAGTCACGGGCGTGGAGTCGGTGGCCAGCGACGAAGCCGATACCCTGGGCTTCGTGCTGCGCTTCGGCGCCGAAGACCCCCGGCGCGCGCTCTTCGACTGTGCGGTGAAGCAGGGCCTGGTGCTGCTCGAGCTGCGCCGCACCCAGGTCAGCCTCGAAGACACCTTCCGCAAGCTCACCGGCCAGAGCGCCCAGCGAAAGGTGGCCTGACATGGAACCCACGCTCGCCATCGCCAGGCGTGAATTTCGCGCCTTCTTCGCTTCGCCCATCGCCTACGTGGTGCTCGGCGGCTTCCTCCTGCTCTCGGGCTGGCTGTACTTCAGCACGCTCTTCCTCGCGGGCCAGGCCTCGCTGCGCGCCTTCTTTGGCTTCGCGCCGGTACTCTTCGTGGTGCTGGTGCCCGCCATCACCATGCGGGCCATGGCCGAGGAAAAGAAGTCGGGCACGCTCGAGCTGCTCCTGACCCTGCCCATCGACGACTGGCAGGTGGTGGTCGGCAAGTTCCTCGCCGCGCTCGGCATGATCGCCGTGGGCCTCGCGTGGACCCTGCCGTACGCCTTCACCGTCGCCGCGCTCACCGCGCCGGGTACCGGGTTCGACTGGGGGCCGGTGGTCGCCGGCTACCTGGGGCTGGTGCTGCTGGCCGCCAGCTTCATCGGGCTGGGGCTGTGGGGCAGCGCGCTGTCGAAGAACCAGATCGTCGGGTTCATCGTGGCGCTGGTGCTCTGCTTCGCCTTCACCTTCGTCGACAAGTTCGCCGCGCTGCTGCCGGAGTCGCTGGGGCAGGTGCTGCAGTACCTGTCGGTCGACTACCACTTCGACAACATCGCTCGCGGTGTCATCGATTCGCGTGACCTGGTCTTCTACGCGTCGCTGACCTTGCTGGGCCTGGTGCTCACCACTCGCGCGGTCTCGGCCGCCCGGCTGTGACGAGGTCTCGACGGTCATGAACTTCCGCCTGCAGAATGGTCTGTTCCTCGCCGCGGTCGTCGGCAGCCTGGTGCTGGTCAACGTGCTGGGCCTGCGCGCCTTCGGCCGCCTCGACGTCACCCACGACGGCGCCTACACGCTCTCGAAGGCCACGAAGGACACGCTGGCCCAGCTCGACGAGCCGGTCACCATCACCGCGTACTTCAGCGACAACCTGCCCGCGCCGTACTCGAGCAACGCCCGCTACGTGCGCGACCTGCTCGAAGAGTTCCGCGCCGCGTCGCACGGCAAGGTGGCCTTCGAATTCCTCGACCCCGCCGCGCAGGAAACCGCCGCCGACAAGGAATCGAAGCGCGAGGTGAAGCAGGACGTCTTCGGCCGCCGCTTCCGCGAACCCACCTCGGTCGAGAAGGAATTGACCCAGGCCGGCATCGAGCCGGTGGAAATTCGCGTCATCGAAGACGACCAGCAGCAGACCCGCCGCGCGTGGATGGGGTTGGTCGTCAAGCACCAGGAAAAGAAGGAAGTGCTGCCCGTGGTCCGCTCGGTCGAGGGGCTCGAATACGAACTGACGCTGCTGGTGCGCAAGCTGACCCGCAGCCGCCTGCCGGTGGTGGGGCTGCTGCAGGGCCATGGCGAGGTGCCGCTCGACAAGCTGCAGTTGTTGACCAGCGAGCTGGCCCAGAATTGGGACGTGCGGCCCGTGCAGGTGACCGGCGAGAAGTTCGACCCCTCGCTCGACGCGCTGTTGGTGATTGGGCCGAAGACCGCGCTCAGCGCGAAGGACGTTGCCGCCCTCGACGCCTTCCTGAACGAGGGCAAGTCGGTGGCCTTCTTCCTCGACACCGTGCAGGTCGACCTGCGCACCTTCGCGCCCGAGCCCGCGCAGCATGGCCTCGCTCCGCTGTTGGGCGCCTGGGGCGTGACCCTGGGAGACCGGTTGGTCGCCGACGTCGAGAGCGCCACCATCAACGTGAGCGAGCGGCGCGGCAACTTCACCGTGCAATTGCCGGTGCCGTTCCCCTTCCTGCCCGTGGTGCGACGGCTCGAGGGTGATTCGCCCATCAGCAAGGGCCTGGGCGAAGTGCTCTTCCCCTTCGCCACCGAGGTCACCGTCGCCGCGCCCCAAGGCGTGCAGGCCACCGTGCTGGCCCGCTCGTCGAAGAAGAGCTGGTTGGACGCCAGCCCGCCCAACCTCGACCCGCGCCGTGACTGGCGGAACGAATCGCCCTCGCTCGACGGCCCCCACCCGCTGATGGTGCAGTTGGCGGGTTCGCTGGCAGGCAAGGGCGGCACCCGCACCTCGAAGGAGTCGCGCCTGGTGGTGGTCGGCTCGTCGGGCGTGGTGCAGGACGACTTCATGGCCAACAGCCGCGCCAACCAGGTGCTGGCGATGAACGTCGCCGACTGGTTGATGCTCGACCCGGCCTTGCTGGCCATGCGTTCGCGCGGCGTGCAGTTGGCCTCGCTGCAGCCCGAATTGGGCGACGGCGTGCGCGGCGCGGCGAAGTGGGGCAACGCGCTGGGCCTGCCGTTCCTGCTCGCGATGGTCGGGCTGGTGCGGTGGCGCTCGCGGGAAGCGCGGCGGGCCACGGTCGCGGTCTGACGCCACGCGATGGGCTCCCGTCGCACCCTTCGTACGTCTTCACGCCCTTCACGCCCTGCGGGTCGCTCGTCGACGCGCCGGCGCCTGCAACGACAAGGAGCACGCTCACCATGAAGTCCTCGACCCTCATCGCGCTGACCGTCTTCGCAGCGCTCAGCCTGGCCTTCGTCGCCACCCGGGAACGCACGGTCAACGAAGGCGTGCATCACCTTTCGTTCCCTCCAGCGTCGGCCGAGGCCTTCACCCAGGTCGAGCTCGGCGCCGTCACGCTGGCCGCGGTCGACGGTGGGTGGAACGTGAGCTCGGGTGGGCAGACCTTCGCCGCCGACCAGTCCCAGGCGCAGGCGCTGACCCGGGAACTCGCTGCGGTGAAGGCCGGCGACTTCGTGACCGACCGCACCGAGCGCCACGCCGAGCTCGAGGTCGACCAGGCGAAGGCCGTGCCCGTTCGCGCCCGCACCTCGAGCGGCGTGGTGCGCGACCTGCTGGTGGGCAAGCCTTCGAAGCGTGGCGGGGTGTACGCCCGGAGCGCTGGCTCGAACGAGGTCTTCGTCATCACGGGCTCGCTCGGCTCGCAGGCCCATCGCGCGCTCAAGGACTGGAGAGACCGCCACGTCACCACCGCGCCGCTCGCCCTCGTCACCGCGGTGCAGGTCGTTCCAGCGACGGGCCCGGCCTTCGGCCTGACGAAGGAAGGCAGCGGCTGGGTGCTCGACGGCCCGACGCCACCGGGGTTTCGCTTCGACGCCGAGGCCGCCGGCAAGCTGGTGACCCAGGCCACCTCGCTCATCGCGCAGGACTTCGCCGACACCTTCGACCCGGTCGCCACCACCCTGACCCTGAAGACCGGCAGCGGCTCGCACGTGCTCGAGCTGACGGGCAAGCGCGCCGATGGCACCTTCGGCCTTCGCGTCGACCACGCCGGGCAGCTCT
>CAIWFK010000395.1 GCA_903911905.1 uncultured Myxococcales bacterium | reverse complement strand
GCTGCGTGGGGACCAAGCGTATAGTTCGAACAAGTATTGGGAGCCGCTTTCCTCGTCGTTTACTCCGGTAACTAGTGACGCGCGTCTTCCTCTCGCGCTGCTGGCCGCCTTTGGGCTAGCGTGTCTGAAGGATGGGTAGCGTCGGGTGATCTGCCTTCGTTAGAACTGAACTTAAGTTAGAAGACGGACTAGTGTGGAACTTGTCAGACTGTCAGTAAAGCCGGAAGCTCCAGCTCCCGGCCCTTTGCCGGGATGTCGCTTCGCCGCCCGCAGTCCATGCACGACATCACGGCGGCCCTGGCGGACCAGGCGAAGCGCAAGGCGGCGCTGGAGGCGCGCGAGCGCGCCATGTCGCAGTACGTCGCGCCGCCGGCGGCTCAGCAGACGCTGGCGCAGCGGTGGGCGACGTGGACGGTGACGGTGCGCCACCAGCTGCTGGGCAGCCTGCCGCCGAACTACACGCTGCGCCAGAAGGTAATGCTCGTCATGGAGGCGAGTCCGCTGGGCCGCTCCTGGGACGTGTTCCAGACGGCGCTGTCGCTCTTTGCGTCGATGATGTACGTGCGCTCGACCTACGCCTACCCGGACCTTCCTGGCTTTGACGAGTCCATCACCTTCATCTTCACGGCCGACTACTTCGCGCGCCTCTACGCGGCGCCGCACCGCCTGCGCCACGTCGTGAGCTTCTTCGCCTGCATCGACGTGCTGACCTGTCTGCCGGTCTACATCGAGTGGCTCGTCGGCGTGATCAGCCCGGGCACCTCGACGACCAGCAAGTTCTCCTTCCTGCGCTTCGTGCGCATCCTGCGCATGCTGCGCATCCTGCGCTCCTTTAAGCTGGCGAACTCGGCGCTCTCGGGCATCGCGCGCCAGGTGATGGTCACGTGCTTCTCGGTGCTCTCGATCGTCTTCCTCTTCGCTGGCTCCATCAACCTCGTCGAGTCGAACGACCCGGGCCTCTTCCAAGCGATCCAGCCGAACGACGGCAAGAACCTGATGCAGATGACCTTCTTCAACTCGATCTACTACGCCGTCGTGACCATGGCCACTGTGGGCTACGGCGACTTCCACCCGAAGACCTGGGTCGGCAAGCTCATCGCCGTGCTCTTCATCGTGGCGAGCGTCATCATCATCCCTAGCCAGGTCGCGGCGCTGGGCGAGATCCTGAGCACGCAAAGCAAGTTCAAGATCAGTTTCGTGCCGGAGGACCCCGAGAACTCGCCGCACGTGCTCGTCTTTGGCGGCCAGGACGGCAGCGACCTCGTGCTGCTCGAGTTCTTCGCCGAGTTCTTCCACCCGGACCGGAGGGAGGGCATGGACGAGCGCTTCGCGAGCCGCCAGGTCGTCATCATGGGCCCCGACGAGCCGAGCGAGGCACTCGTGCGCCTGACGCGCAAGCCGGAGTTCGAAGACCGCATCGTCTACGTGCGCGGCTCGCCGCTCGAGCCCGACGACCTCGACCGCGTCTCGGCGCGGAAGGCCGAGGCCTGCTTCGCGCTCTGCAACGTGACGGCCGCGGACCGCGAGGCGGACGACCGCGCCGTGCTGCTACGCAGCCTCGTCATGAGCGCGCACGCGCCCAAAGTACGCCTCTTTGTGCATGTGGGCCGCTCCGAGAGCCTCGCGGCGCTCTACGGCTCGAGCGCCATGGTCAATGAGGTGGTCTGCGTACAGGACTGGAAGACGTGCCTGCT
>CAIWFK010000394.1 GCA_903911905.1 uncultured Myxococcales bacterium | reverse complement strand
CTGTGTGCAATCAGGCTCCACCATCGCAGATCCCAAGCGATTTAAATTTGATAATAATGAGTTCTATCTGAAGAGCGCAGCAGAGTCGCTCGGCTCGGCGACAGGGCCGGGGCAGTCGGGTGAAGCGTTCGAAAAGACGGCGCAACGCCCGGGTCACGCCCCGCTGCGCGACTCGTCGCTCAGGCGGTAGCCGACTCCACGCACGGTCTCGACCATGTTGCGGCCGGCGCCCAGCTTGTCGCGCAGGCGCATCACGTGGGTGTCGACGGTGCGGGTCTCGAGCGGGCTGGTCACGCCCCACACGTCGGCCAGCAGTTGCTCGCGGCTCTGCACCTTGCCCGGGCGGGCCATCAGGTGGTTGAGCAGCTTGAACTCGAGCGCGGTCAGTTCGATTTCGGCCTCTTCGACGAAGGCGCGGTGGGCACCCAGATCGAGCCGCAGCACGCCCAGCTTCAACTGCTCGGTCGATTCCTTGAGGGTGGCGCGCCGAAGCAACGCCTTGAGCCGCAGCACCAGCTCTCGCGGCGAGAAGGGCTTGGTCACGTAGTCGTCGGCACCGACCTCGAAGCCCTCGATGCGGTCGGCCTCTTCGCCGCGCGCGGTGAGCATGATGATCGGCACGTGCCGGGTGGCCGTGTCGGCCCGCAGGCGCCGGCACACTTCCTTGCCCGAGATGTCGGGCAGCATCAGGTCCAGCAGCACCACGTCGGGGGTGCGCGCCTTCGCCGCAGCCAGCGCCTGCTCGCCGTTGAGCGCGATGGTGGTCTCGAGCCCGGCCTGCTGCAGGTTGAACTCCACCAGGCGGGCGAGATCGGTTTCGTCGTCGACGATGAGCACGTGGGCCATGTCACGCGGTGTAGTGATCGCCTGCGAACAAAGCGTGGCGGGCGGGTGACGTTTCGGTGTCGCCGCTCGCCGGGCTCAGGGCTCAGGGCTCGTGCGGGCCCTGCGGCTCTTCGGGCTCGAGCTCGGGGCTGGGCTCGTCGCCACTGGTCGGGGCGAGGTCGTCGGGCACCGACAGCGGCGGGCCGATGCTCGACTCGGTCAGCAGCAGCTCGTCGACTGCCTCGTCCAGTTGGGTCGATTCACCGGGCGGGGGCATCAACGCGGGAGGCGGCGGCAAGAGCGGGGTACGCGAGAGCCCGGTGTGCGCAGGCGACGCCCCTGGAGGCGGGCGCAAGGCGGGAGGCAGCCCCGAATGCCGGCGCGCGGCTTCTGCCAGGTGTGCGTGGTGACGGTAGCGGGCCTCGAGCATCTTGTGCACCAGCAGCGGCGCGCCGGGCACCTTCCGATCGTGCAGGGCGTGGGTGGCCTTGCGCACCGCGTACCGCACCCGCCGAATCTGCACCCGCCACCCTCGGGGGGTCCAGGTGAAGAGCCCCCACGCCGGCCGCAGGTCGCCGTCGCGCGGAATGCCCGCCGAGGCCACGTCGGCGATCACCATGCGGCCCACCCGACGGCGGTAGGGGAAGTGCAGGTGCCCGAAGGCCAGCGCAGCCGCGTCGAGCGTGCTGAGCATGCGCCGCAGGGTGGCTTCGTCGAGCGTCGGCTCGAGCGACTCTTCGAGGTTGCGGGGGTTGGCG
>CAIWFK010000393.1 GCA_903911905.1 uncultured Myxococcales bacterium | reverse complement strand
GAGCGCGGCAAGCTCTTCGTGCCCCCGGGCGTGCCCCTGTACGAAGGCATGGTCATCGGCGAGCACGCGCACCCCAGCGACCTCGACGTGAACGCCTCGCGCGAGAAGAAGCTGACCAACATTCGCGCCGCCGGCCGCGACGAGAACGTCATTCTGACGCCTCCCGTGCAGATGGGCCTCGAGAAGGCGCTCGAGTGGATCTCGGCCGACGAGCTGGTCGAGGTCACGCCGAAGTCGATTCGCATTCGCAAGCGCGAGCTGAGCTTCAACGGCCGCTACCGCGCCGATCGCGAACGCAAGCGCGACAAGGAAGAAGGGTGAGTAAGTTGTCAGGCCGATGAAGGCCTGGCTCACCAGACGAAGCAGCAGCACCGGCGCAGGGGAGCGCATCGAACTTCCCGACGGGTCGGGCCTGCTGCTCTTCGACCGCTCGCCGAAGTGCACCCTGGTGTTCGACGAACCGAAGGTGTCGGCGCGTCACTGCGAAGTGGCGTGGGATGGCGGCTTCTGGCGCGTGCGGGACCTGGGGTCGGAAGTGGGCACCACGGTCAACGGCCTGGCGCTCGGTGGCAGCCGCGCGCTGTTCTCGGGTGACGTGGTCGGCTTCGGTGGCGTCGAGTTGATCTTTCACACCGATCTGCCGGCCGAAGACCCCGCGTTGATCGAGGCCATCGCCGCCAACCCCGACGCCGAAGAGCCGTGGCTGGTGTACGGCGATCAGCTCCAGGAGCACGGCGACCCGTTGGGCGAGCGTATCGCCCGGGCGAGGTCCGGAGGTCGACTCGATCACCAGCCCTGGCTGGGCCCGCTGTGGGACCTGTTCGTCACCGGCGGCCTCGAAGTGGACTGGCACCTGGGCTTCGCGCGCCGCGCCACCCTTCGGCCCGTCGCCGGTCGGCTGTCGCCCGACTGGCGCGCCACCGCGGCCACGCTCTTCAACCTGCGGGTGGGCAAGTTCGTGCGAGAGATGGTGATCGATCTGCCGAGGCTCGAGGCCGGCAGCTCGGCCGACCTGCCCGCGAGCATCGCCGAGGCGCAGCGTTGGTTCGCCACCCTGCCCTCGGTGCCCGAGTCGTTGAGCGCGCTGTCGCTGGGCTACCACCTGGCACCGCGCGCGGGCACGCCGGTCACCGCGATCGAATTGCTCGAGCACCGCCTGCCACGGCTGGGCGGCGCGTCGGTGTACACGCGGGCCACCAGCGCCCGACTGAAGACCCTGTCGGTGCAGGCGGGCACGCGGCTGGTGGGCATCGACGGCACCAAGCCCCTGACCCAGGACGTGCTGCGGGTGCGGCGGGGGCTCAAGAATCACCTGCACCTCGAAGCGCCGCCAGGGCTTCCCTTGCTGGGTGAGGGCAACCCCTGCTTCTTCGCCATGAACGAAGGGCGCTTCATGCTGGTGGCTGGCCGCATGCGCGGTGAGCTGCGGGTCAACCAGCGCGTCGACTCGCACTACGAGCTGTTGCCCGGAGACGTGATCGAGGTGCAGGCGGCGGCGAAGTTCCGCTTCGAGGTGGCCTGATGCGGGCCTGGCTCAAGCGCATCGCGCTCGACACCTGGCAGTCGACGGTCACCGCGTTGCCCGAGGCGGGGGGCCAGTTGACCGTCGGCAGTGACCCCACGGCCGATCTGGTGGTCGACTCGCCGAGCGTGGCAAAGCGGCACTTCCGCTTCGTGGGCGACGGCGAGGGCTGGGCCATCGAAGACCTGGGCACCGCTTCGGGCACCTGGGTCAACGCCCGGCGTTCGAGCCACGTGGTGCTCCACCACGGCGACGCGGTGTGGACCGACGAGGTGCTCTTCGTCTTCCTGGCGCACCCCACGGTGACCAACGCCAGCATCGAGCAGGCCATCGACGAGCAGCCCGACGACCCGGCGCGGGTGCGGGTGTG
>CAIWFK010000392.1 GCA_903911905.1 uncultured Myxococcales bacterium | reverse complement strand
GGACAGCGTCACCCCGACGCCGGGAAGCGGCAGGGTTCCGTCGGGCGTCACCACCAGCCCGTACTCGGCCAACGCCGAAGCGTCGAACACCACGGGACTCTGCGCTGCCAGCACCACCCCCGCCACCCAGGCCAGAACCATGACGTGGGTTCTACTTCTCGGCGTACCCCTTGCGCATTTTTTCCTGCGTCAGCTTCTCGGCCTCGCGCGCCGCCTGCTCGGGCGTGTCGTACGTCTTGAGCGTGGTCTGCCCGCCAGCGCCGATCTTCCCGTAGCGCACCGTGAACTGCGCGCCGTCGAGGGTGATTTCCCAGAACTTGCTCGAGCCGTCGGCGACGAACTCGAAGTAGCGACGAGGTGCGGGCGACCCCGAGGGAGCGCGTGCGGGAGCCGGCGCGGCGACGGGAGCGGGCGCAGGCGCACGAACCGGAGCAGGCGCCGAGCGCGGCGCGTTGACCGCCGCGTCCGTGCCCGCGCCGTGCACCTTCTTGTGGGCCTGCCCCGCCTGCGCCTTCACCATCGCCCAGTCGAGATCGATGCGCACGCCGACGTACGACGGAAAGCGCGGCACGCCGATGTCCGACAGTTCCTGGTAGCGGAAGGTGATGACCGAGCCGATGGCCGGCGGGGCTTCGCGCTCGCGGTCCGAGAAGCCGGTGCCGACGTTGAAGGTCGTGCCGTCGGGCAGCTCGACCACCAGCGCGCCCAGTCGCCCCTGGTGACGACCGGTGCCGGCCGAGTGTTCGATGACCCGCGCCTCGGCGTCGTGAAACGACTTCACCTTGAGCAGGGTCTCGCTGCGGCCCGCCACGTACGCGCTGCCGGGCTTGCGCATCATCAGCCCTTCGCCGCCCAGGGCTTCGACGCGCGCCAGCTCTTCACGCAGGTGCGTCACGTCGCGGCAGGGCTCGTGCGCGTGGACCTCGGCCCATTCGCCCGGCGTCGGAAAGAGCGAGCGACAGTGCTCGAGCCGCGCCTCGAAGGGCCCGCTTTGCGCCGGCGCATCGAAGATGAGGTAGCGAATCTCCTTCCAGGCCTCGCTCTGGTCCTGGCGCTTGACGATGCCCACCGTGCGCTGGAACTTCTTGCGACCACCCCACAGCTCGCCGTCGAGCGGCGTGGGCGGGAGCGCCGCGGTGAACCACTTCGGCGCGTGGAACGCGTTGCCCAGCCGCGACACGAAGGTCTGGCCGTTCCAGTACGCACGCACCCCGTCGAGCTTCTCGCTCATCCACCAGCCGGCGAGGTCGACGTCGAGCTCCCATTTGTGCGCCAGCAACAGGGGCGGCTCGCCGACGCTGGCCTGTGGCCCCGAATCGCCCTCGGCCGCCGAGGAGACCTTGGGAGTACGCACCGGTCGACCCTGCAGCAGCGAGCCCAGGCGCGCGGTCTCGGCCTCGTCACCCCGCCGCGCCCGCAGGTGTTTGCAGGTGCGCTTTTCGATGGGCAGGCCCTGGTGCATCCACGCCGGGCAGGTGCAGGAATAGACGCCCGCGGTGTTTCGCAACGTGTACACGCTCGAGCCCGAGCCCTTCACCTGCGCCGTCTCGCCGTCGTTCAGGTCTGCGGTCACGGGCGGGCAGTCTAGCAAGCGCCCGCCGGCGCATCACGCCGCGGCGTCGAACTGCAGTTGCTCGCGAATGACCCGGGCCAGCCCGGCGATGAAGATCTCGTTGGCGTTGACCGCCGGTACCAGGGTCAGCGATTCGCCGCCCGCGGCCTTGAAGGTCTCGGCGCCACGCTGGGCGATTTCTTCGAGCGTCTCGAGGCAGTCGGCGACGAACGACGGGCAGGCCACCACCAGCCGCTTGAGGCCCCGCTGCGCGAGTTCCACCAGCGTCTCTTCGGTGAAGGGCCCGATCCACTTCGAGCCCTTGATGCGCGACTGGAAGGCGACGGTGTTGTTCGCTTCCACGCCCGAGGCCTGGGCCAGGGCCTTGGCCGTGGCGTAGCACTGCGCGCGGTAGCAACGGGCGTTGGTGGCCGACAACGCGGGGCACGGGCCCTGCGAATGCGCGCAGTCGGCGGTGCCACACACTTTTTCGATCTGCCGCACCGGCAGCCCGTGGAAGCTGAAGAGCACGTGCTCGGCGTTGGCCTGCGCCACCGTCTGACGAACGTGCGCGGCCAGCGCGTCGACGAAGCCGGCTTCGCCATGAAAGGCCGGCACCACTCGCGTCTCGGGGTGCAGCCCGGTCCACGACTCGATGGTGGCTCCGCTCGTGGCCTCGGCGTACTGCGGGTACATCGGCACCAGGGTCACGTCGGTGATGCCCAGCGACTGGAAGCGCTCGCGCGCGGCCTTCAGCGACGGCTGGCCGTACTGCATGCCCAGCACCACCTCGGCCTCGGGCAGCAACGCGGCCAGCGCGTCACGCTGCGCCTGCGAAATGAGCAGCAGGGGCGACCCGTCCTTGGTCCAGACCTGCTGGTAGGCGTGCGCGCTCTGCCGAGGGCGGAAGGGCAGAATCACCAGGTTGAGCAGCAGCCACCGCGCCGGCGTGGGCAGGTCGATGACCCGGGGGTCGCCGAGGAACTCGCGCAGGTATTCGCGCACCGCCGGCACCGTCGGCGCCGCGGGAGTGCCGACGTTCACCATCAGCACGCCGTGCCGCTTGTTCGTCATGAAGCGACCACCCGTCGAAAGAGGTACCCACGCCCGCGCACCGTCACGAAGTGCACCGGGTTCTCGTGGTCGGGCTCGAACAACCGCCGCAGCCGCATCACGAAGTTGTCCACCGTGCGATCGGTGGGGAAGGCGTCCATGCCCCAGACTTCCTCGAGCATGTCGGCGCGAGAGAGCACCTTGTCTTCGTTGCGGGTGAAGAGCTCCATCAGCTTGAGCTCCTTGTCGCTCAGCGTGACCTCGCCCTCGTTGGTCATGGCCAGCGCCGTGTCGAAGCGCACCCAGAACGTGCCGATGTCCACCGACTTCGAGGCTGCGGCCACCTGGCCCGAACTGCGGCGGAACAGCGAGCGCACCCGCGCCAACAGCTCGGCCACGTCGAAGGGCGGGGTCAGGTAGGCGTCGGCGCCACAGTCGAGCCCGCGCACCTTCGAGCTGACGTCGCTGCGCGCGGTGAGCATCAGAATCGGGCACTTCACGCCCTCGTCGCGGGCCTGCCGCACCAGCGCGAAGCCTTCGCCGCCCGGCAGCATCACGTCGACGATGGCCAGCGCGATGCCGCTCTGGGTCAGCGCCTTGAGCCCCTTCTGGAAGGTGTCGGCCGAGGTGACCTCGTAGCCGGCGTGCTTGAGGTTCAGCACCACCAGGTCGCGCACCAGGGCTTCGTCTTCGATGACCAGCACCTTGTCAGCCATGCGCCACCTCGGTCGACGGCGTCGCGCTCGATTGCGACACCGGCATTTCCATGGTGAAGGTCGCGCCGCGCCCCACCCCGTCGCTGGTCGCGCGCAGCTCGCCGCCCATGCGCCGCATCAACTGCCGGGCGATGAACAGGCCCAGCCCGCTGCCGTGCGCCACGCCCGCGCCACCACCGCGCTCGAAGGGCTCGAACAGCCGCTCGGTCCTGGCGGGGTCGAAGCCCTGCCCGTGGTCGGCCACCTTCAGCCGCCAGGTCTCGGCCTCGACCGATTCGATGAGCTCGACCTTGTCGCCGCCGTACTTGCGCGCGTTGTCGAGCAGGTTCTCGAACACCACCTGGAACGCGTCGGGGTCGCAGCGAATCATCGAGGGCGAGCGCGTGGTCCACGCCACCACCTCACCCGCGTACAGCGCCTGCCGGTGACTCAAGATCTGCCCCACCAGGGCATCGGTCGGCCGGGGCTGCATTTCGGGCTCGCGCACCACCGCCCGCTGGTAGGCCAGAATGGTCTCGACCAGGTGCTCGAGCCGGTCGCATTCGACGACGCCGCGATTCAAGAATTCGCGCTGCATGGCCTGGGGAATGCTGCCGTTCTCGAGACTCTGCAACAAGGTTCGCATGCCCGCGATGGGCGTCTTGAGCTGGTGGGTGGTCAACTGGAGCATGGTCTGCATGCGGCGCGCTTCGCTGCGCCGGTGCCGGGCCACCATGAACAACGCCACCGCCAGAATGAAGAGCAGGCAGGCCGCCGTCGCGCTCTCGCCGCTGATCATCAACAGGTGCAGGTCGGTCTGCTGCTTGACGGCCGCCAGTTGGGCCAGCTTCTCGGGCCCCTCGGGCAGGTGGTCGAGCTGCGCTCGCCACAGGTAGTCCATGGTGATGATGTTGCGGCGCACCAACACCGACCACCAGGCCATCAACGGCCCCACGGTGATGAGCGACGCCGCGAACGCGATCACGTCGATGTTCCGCCCCAGCGCCCGCAGCAGCCGTTGCCACATGGTCAGTTGCCCGTCAGCGCGTCGACCAGCGCCGTCACATGCTCGGTGGTGTGCGCCGAGCTCAGGAAGCCGACCTCGTAGGCCGACGGCGGCAGGTACACGCCCCGCTCGAGCCACCCCTGGTACCTCGACTTGAAGCCGTTCACGGCCACAGGGGTAATGCGCTCGGCCTGGGTCGGCACGGGCCCCGAGCGATCGAAGTACGGCCAGAAGAGGCTGCCCACGCGCTTGACCTGGAAGGGCAGGTCCTTCTTCTTCGCCAACTGCGCATCGAGCTCGGCGCCCAGCTTCTCGAGCACCTCGTACGGCTCGCCGGTCTTGAGCAGCGACAGCGTGGCGATGCCCGAGGCCAGGGCCACCGGGTTCCCGGCCATGGTGCCGGCCTGGTAGGTCTTGCCCGCTGGCGCAAGTCGGTCGAGCAGCTCGCCCTTGCCGACGATGGCGCCCACCGGCAACCCGCCGCCGATGATCTTTCCCAGCGTGGTCAGGTCGGGCTTGACGCCCACCACCTGGCCGTAGCCATGGAAGCCGAAGCGGAAGCCGTTGATGACCTCGTCGAAGATCAGCACCGCGCCGTGCTGGGTCGCCAGCGCGCGCAGCCGCTCGAGCCAGCGAACTTCCTGCACCAGCAGGCCGTTGTTGGCAGGCAGCGGCTCGACGATGGCCGCGGCCAGGGTGGGCCCGTGCTCGGCGAACACCGCCTCGAGCGCCTCGAGATCGCCCAGCGGCGCGACCACCGTGTCCTGGGCGATCGACGCGTTGACGCCCTCGGAATCGGCGAGGCCCAGGGTGACCACGCCCGAGCCGGCCTTGACCAGCATCGCGTCGGCGTGCCCGTGGAAGCAGCCCGAGAACTTGAGGGTGCGCTTGCGGCCGGTGTGCGAGCGCGCGATGCGCAGCGCGGTCATCACCGCTTCGGTCCCGCTGACCACGAAGCGAACCCGCTCGGCCGCGAAGGCCTCGAGCACCAGGTCGGCCAGGGTCAGCTCGTGGCGGTGGCAGGTGCCGAACGCCAGGCCGTCACGCGCGGCCTTCATCACCGCGTCGATGACCACCGGGTGGGCGTGCCCCAGAATCAGCGGGCCCCAGGCCATGCAGAAGTCGACGTAGCGACGGCCGTCTTCGTCCCACGCGACGCCGCCTTCTCCGCGAGAGAAGTAGCGCGGCGTGCCGCCGACCGAACCGAAGGCGCGCACGGGGCTCGAGACGCCACCGGGCATCAGGGTGCGCGCGCGCGCGAAGAGACGCTCAGAGGCGCCGGGAGAGCCACTCATGTGCTTCCTCCTGTGAGGTGGTGCTGCTCAAGGTGTCGAGCTGGGTCTGCATCCAGCTCGCGGTGGGCTCGGCGATCAGCTTCGCCGTGGTCGAGGTCCACCCGTTGTCCTTCGCCAGGCCCAGGTGCGCCACGTCACCCTCGATGAAGGCGCCGAAGGGCGTGGTGCAGCCACCCTCGAGCACCCGCAGGAAGTCGCGCTCAAGCGAGGTGGCCCGGTTGGTCGCCGGGTGGTTGAGGTGCGCGAGGAGCCCGCGGACCTCGGCGTCGTCTTCGCGGCACTGCACGGCGACCGCGCCCTGCCCCGGAGCGCAGACCCAGCGCTTGGGGTTCAGTCGGAAGACGGCCAGGCCCGACAGGTCGAGCGCGAGGCGCGTCACGCCAGCCTCGGCCAGCAGAATGGCCTCGTAGTTCTCGCCCTTCTTCAGCTTCTCGACCCGGGTGGGCACGTTGCCGCGCAGCGGGAGTGGGTTGGCTTTCGGCGCATGGCGGCGCAGCAGGTGCTCTCGCCGCAGCGAGCTGCTGCCCACCCGCGCCCCCGCCTTGAGCGAGAGCGGCATCGCGTCGTCGAGCGCGTCGAGGCGCACCAGCAACAGGTCGCTGGCCGGAGCGCGCTCGAGCACGGCACCGAGGACCAGCCCCCTGGGCATGCGCGTGGGCAGGTCCTTGAGCGAGTGCACCGCCCAGTCGATGGTCTTGTCGTGCAGCTCGGCCTCGAGCTCCTGGGTGAAGAACCCCTTCTCGATCGACCCCTGCAGGCGGTCGGCGAGGTTCACGTCACCCTGGGTGGTGATGATCTTTTCCTTCACCGTCGCGCCGTGCCGCGTCAGCCGCGCCGACACGTCTCGCGTCTGCCAGAGCGCCAGCGCGCTGCCCCGGGTACCCACCGTGAACGACCTCATGACGAAACCTCCCGGGTCTTCTGCAGAATGGCGTGGGTGAACGCCCCCACGGCCTGACGAACCTTCTTCACCTGATCTCGCGGCAGCCCTTCGAGCAGGGCCGGCAGGTGCTCGTTCAAGAACGCGGTGCGCTCGGCGTCGATGGCCGCCAGGGTCGAGGCCTGGCTGTGCGCCGAGAGCGCCTGGCTCAACTGCTGCGTCGCTTCCATCACCATGGTCTCGAGCGCGTTCCGCTCGGGGTCGGCCAGGTGCAGGTCGGGCCGCGCGAGCAATTCGTCGAGCCCGGTCAGCGCCCAGCCCTCGTGGCCCCGCACCTGCGGAGGGCTGCCCGCGTCGACGCAGATCGCTCCGTGGCGCTTCGGCAGGTCGAGCCAGGGCTCGTTGCCGCCGGTGCAGACCACCAGCGCGTCGAACTTCGAGGCGAACAGATCGTCCATCTGCTGGCGGGGGTAGCTCGACACCTTCCAGTCGGGCGTGGTGCGCAACAGCCGCTCCATGGCCTGGCCGAACTCGCCGCGCCCCAGCACCGCGATGTCCTTGACGCGCTCTTCGCGAAGCAGGTCGCGCACCAGCGACTGAATGCCGCGGCTGTTGGCCGCCGGCACCAGATCGCGCCGCGCGTGAATCAACCGCTCGACCTGCTTCCAGACCTGGCGAATGCGGCGATCGGTCAGGCCCCGGCTGCGCGCCGTCTCGAAGGCCTTGAGCACCTGCCGGCCCACCGCGCCCTCGCCTTCGGCGACCGAGTCGAGCCCGATGGCCACGCGAAGCAGGTAGTGGAGCGACGCGCCGCCACTGCGCACGTGCAGTTGGTCGGCGGCTAGCCCGTCGACGCGGTTGAGCAGCGCGCCCTGCAGCAGCGTCGCGGCCCATTCGGCTTCGTCGGCCGCGAGAATCCACTCGGTGCGCGAACAGGTGGCGACCCGCACCGCGCCGCTGACGTAGCCACCGCGACGCAGTTCCTGCACCGGGTCGGTCTCGTCGGTGAGCGCGGCCAACTGCGCGCGAATGTGGGTGGGCGCGCTGCGCCACGACACGCCGACCACGCTGACGGGAACCTTGGCGCTCACACCCGGACCTCCGCGCTGGGCGCCGCGACGGTCGCGACCCCGTTCATCGACTCTGCAACGGCAAAGCCACTGTTGAGCGCGTCCTTCATCGCGGCGCCACCGAAATAACTGCCCGCCAGGCGCACCCGGCAACCGGACATGGCCTTCTCGAGCTTCGCGAGCTGCGCGCGGTGACCGACCGGCGGCTGGAACACGGCCTGCGGCCAGCGCGAGACGCCGACCAGCACGCCCGCCGAGCCACCCGTCAGGGCGCTGATGTCGCTGTCCACGCCCGCCAGCAACTGTTCGTCCGTCAGCGCGGCGCGCTCGGGGCTCACCCCGCCGCCGACGAAGGTCGAGAAGCGCCGAGAGCCACCGGGCAACAGATCGCCGATGAAGAGCGTGCCCAGCGCGAACCGCTTCTCGATGGGGGCGGTGAGGTAGCCGAAGCCCTGCGGCAGCCGGGAGTCACCTGGCGTCTTCTCGGACCAGTGCACCAGCGCGATGGGGGCATAGGGGAACCTGGCCAGCACCGCGCCGGCCTCGCGGTTCCAGGGCGCGATCAACGGCGCCGACACGGTGGCCTCGGTGGCCAGCACCACGTCGTTGGCTTCCAGCACGGTGCCGTCGGCAAGCGTCACGGCGGCGTTGGCGGTCACCGCCACGACCCGGGTGTTCAGCCGCGTCTCGAGCTTCTTCGCCGCCGCGTCGCCGATGACGCCGAAGCCGTCGGTGAACGCGTACAGGCCGGGCCGAGCGCCGTCTTCGGTCTGCCGCATGCTGGCCAGCGCGCCGCGCAGCACGCTGCCATATTCCTTTTCGGCGGTGACCAGCGCCGGCATGCACGAGGTGGCCGAGAGCTGCTTCAAGTCTCCGGCGAAGATGCCGGTCATCACGGCCGCGAAGAAGTGGTCGGTCAGCGAGCGCCCGAAGCGCCGCGCGAGGAAGGCGTCGAGCGACTCGTCTTCTCCTTCGGCAGGCGTCTTCTTCGTGCCGAGGAAGTCGCGGGCCAATGCGAACTTGTCGCCGAAGGTCAACGCGCCGGTGGTGAGCACGCTCAGCGGGTTGGGCTTGAGCGGCTGCAGCGCCGCGTCGCGCACCACGTAGCGGGCCTGCGAGGTGGGCGCGAGGCGCTGCGCGAGCCCGGCGATGCCGAGCAGCTCGAGCAAGCGCCAGAACGGCGGGTGGCGACCGTTGAAGCTGCTGGGCCCCGCCGGAAACGGCCCGAAGGAAGACGGCACCGTGCCGGCCTTGCCGCCGAGCCGATCACCGGCTTCGAGGACCAACACGCTGCGGCCCTTCGCCTGCAGCTCGAGCGCCGCGGCGATGCCCGCGAGGCCTCCGCCGATCACCACCACGTCGCGTCGCTCAGGCATGACCCGTGACCTCTGAGACCATCGCTGCCACCGCGTCGGGCGGCGTGTCCTTGTGAATGCCGTGGCCCAGGTTGACGATCGACAGCTTCGAGCCGTCGGCCTCGGCGATGGTCTTGAGCAGGTCACGCGTCTTGGCGCGCACCACGTCGTTGCCCGCCATGAGGAGGAGCGGGTCGAGGTTGCCCTGCAGAATGGAGCGCGGGAAACGCTGGCGGGCTTCACGCCAGTCGGTGCGCCAGTCGAGTGAGAAGCCGTCGGCGCCGGTCTCTCCCAACACCGGCATCAGGTGCGCGCCGCCGCGAACGAAGAGCAGCACCTTGCGGCCCTTGGCGCGCAGCGGGTCGGTGATGCGGCGAATGGCCGGCACGCAGAACTTCACGTAGTCGGCGCGATCGAGCAGCCCGCCCCAGGTGTCGAAGATCTGCACCACGTCGGCGCCGGCCTGGAACTGCGCCTCGAGGTATTCCGCGCTGACGTCGGCCAGCGTGGCGAGCGCCTTCTCGGCGAGCACCGGGTCGCGGTGCAGCAGCGTGCGCGCGGTGGCGAAGTCGTCGCTGCCGCCGCCCTCGACCGCGTAGGCGAAGAGCGTGAAGGGCGCGCCCGAGAACCCGAGGATGCCGTGCGAGCCGTTGAGGGTGGTGGCCAGGTGCTTGACCGCGTTCGACACGAAGCCGAGCCGCGAGACCACACCCTCGACCTTCCACGCCGCGAGGTCGCTCTGGCTGCGCAGGGTGCGCTCGAGGCGCGGGCCTTCGCCGGGGCCGAACGTCACGCCCAGGCCCAGCGCTTCGGGCACGGTGAGAATGTCCGAGAAGACGATCGCGGCATCGAGCGGGTAGCGTTCGAGCGGCTCGAGCGCGACCCTGGTCGACAGCTCGGGCGTGTGACACACGTCCCAGAAGCCATGGGCCTTGCGCACTTCACGGTAGCCCGGCAAGTACCGACCGGCCTGACGCATGAGCCACACGGGCGGGCGATCGACCGCGGCGCCAGACAGCGAAGCGAGGAAGCGATTCCGTCGAGGATCCATGCTCGTACAATGCGAATCGCCACGCGTTCGTGTGTCACGAGTTGGTCATGTCGGCGGGCGCGTTCTTCCCGGTGTGGTGAGAAGTCCTTCGTGACCACCTGGCTCATCACGCGGGAGCTCGAAGATGCACGGCGCGAATGCGATGAACTCGTCGCGCGAGGTGTGCGCGCGGTGGCCGTTCCGTGCATTTCCTGCGTGACGAAGCCGTGGCCCGAATGGTCGCCCTACCCCGGTCGCCCGGTGATGTTCCTGACCTCGCGGCGCGCGGCGCAGGCGTGGCTCGATGCGGGCCCTCGCGGTGAATTGGTCGCCGCCGTCGCGCCGTCGACCACCGAACTGCTCGACGCCTCGCAGTGCGCGGTGGACCTGAGCGCGCCCGGCGGCACGGTGGCCCTGGCGAACGCACTGCTGACCTGGTGGAAGAAGCTGGGCCAGCCCCGGTGGCACGTGCGCTACCCGACCAGTGATCGCGGCGTCAGCTCGGCAGAGCAGGCCGCCGCCGCCGACGTGCTGGTTCGCGTGGGCCCCGTCGATCGCCGCGTGGTGTACGAGACCCGCACGCCCGACGAGCTGTCGTCTTCGCTTGCCGCCACGCTGCGCGCGCCCTGGGCCGTGTCGTTCGCCAGCCCTTCGGCCGTGGAGTCGTTCTTCGGCCGCCTGCCCGCTGGCGCACCTGCGCCTGAGCACGTGCTTTGCTTTGGGTCTTCGACAGCCTCGGCGTGCAACTCACGCCAACCTGCCGGGTGGCCCGCCGCCCGCCTCACCACGACCGTCATCGAGACGATCGCCTCACTGAAGGAGCCGTCATGAACATTCCCGTTCGTCTGCGTCGTCTTCGTCGTACCGCCCCGATGCGCGCGCTCTTCAGCGAGAACCAGGTCACCGTCCGCAACCTGGTGCAGCCGTACTTCGTGGTGTCCGGGAAGGGCATTCGCAAGGAAGTGCGCGAGGGCATGGGCCTGTGGCACGTCAGCCCCGACATGCTGCGCGAAGAGGTCGGCATGCTGTCCAAGGCCGGCGTCGGCGGCGTGATGCTCTTCGGCGTGCCCGACACCAAGCGCGACGACGGCAAGGAACTGGCGTCGCAGATGGCTTCGCTGCAGGCGGCGATTGGCGAGGCGAAGTCGGCGGTGCCCGAGATGCCGCTCTTCGCCGACGTCTGTCTGTGCGCGTTCACCACGCACGGGCACTGTGGCCTGGTCGAGGGCAACGAGATCGTCAACGACAAGTCGGTCAAGGTGCTGGCCGAGATGTCGGTGCTGCTCTCGAAGTGGGGCGTCGACTTCGTGTGCCCCAGCGACATGATGGACGGGCGCATCGCGGCGATTCGCTCGGCGCTCGATGAGAACGGTCAGACCAATACGTCGATTCTCTCGTACGCGATCAAGATGGCCTCGGCGTTCTACGGGCCGTTCCGCGAGGCTGCGCACTCGGCGCCGAGCTTCGGCGATCGTCGGTCGTACCAGATGCCGGCCGACAACCGCCGGGAAGCGCGGCGCGAATTGCTGGCCGATCTCGACGAGGGCGCTGATGCGCTGCTCATCAAGCCGGCCATGAGCAACCTCGACCTCATCCGTGACTCGCGTGAGGCGACCGATGCGCCGCTGTTCGCGTACCAGGTGAGCGGTGAGTACGCGATGATGCGGGCCGCCGGGAACGCGGGGCTCATCGACTTCGAGCGCGCGTTGGCCGAGTCGCTGATGTCGATTCGTCGCGCCGGGGCCGATGTGATCGTCAGCTACGCGGCGCGTGATTGGGCGCGGCGGTAAGCGACTGCAGGAAGGGTGGGCCGTGTGACTGGCCGGCGTGAGCGGTGCTCGCTTCGCCGACCAGCCCCTCGGGCGGGTCGCTGGGCGCCTGCAGTCAGCTCGCGTGTCGTGAATTCATCGCCCAACGATGAATTCGTGACGAGCGACCACTGGAGACACCGGACCGAGGCATGAGGAGCTGATCCGGGAGGGCGCTGCTTCAGAAGCTGCGCTCCCCCCATTCCGGCTCGACGCTGTCACCGCTTGAGCACCTGCCGCGCGACGTCGGTAAATGCCCGCGCGGCGCGGGTCGGGGTGGTGTTCGACAACAGCCCAATCTGCCGCCGCTGCTCGAGGCCCGTCAACGCGAGCGCCACGACCGCGTCACCCGGCCCCACCGCCACTTCGGGGACGATCGACAACCCGAACCCCAGCGACACGAGCCGCTTGAGCACCTCGATGCTGTTCATCTCCATCGCCACCGTGGGCGTCACACCTGCCTCGGCGAACCGTGCGTCGAGCCATGCCCGACTTGCGGTCGTCCGGTCGAGCAGCACCAACGGATAGGGGGCGAGGTCGGCCAGCTTCACCCGTTGACGTTTCGACAGCGGGTGCCCTCTCGGCACGATCACCACGTCGCGCTGGGCGCTCACCGGCACTTGCACCAACGAGCGCACCGCCGCTGACGGCGTGGGAAGTGGCAACGACACCACGCCAACATCGAGCACCCCACTCGCGACGAGCTCGGCGATCGCCGGCGACGGCCGGTTGTCGAGCCGCAGCTCGACCTTCGGGTAGGCGCGACGGAAAGCCGCGAAGACCGGCGGCAACACCCAGGTCGAGAACGTGTCGCTCGCGCCGATGGACAAGGTGCCCTGGGTTCCGTCCCTCAAGGCCGTGAGCTCGTCACGGGCGGCCTCGAGCCGTTGCTGAACCTCACGCGCCGCCGTCTCGAGCACCCGCCCCGCCGGAGTCAGCCGCACCGTCCGCCCGTCGCGTACGAACAGTGCGTCCCCGACGTCCCCTTCCAGCGACGCGATGGTCTGACTGACCGACGACTGCGCGGCCTTCAGCGCGCGCGCCGCCGAGGAGAAGCCGCCACCATCGATGACGGCAAGGAACACTTCCAGTCGATCACTTCGCAGGTCCATCGCCATTACCGATTGATGGTATCGCCATTCATCGTCTTTCACGATGCCTCTTGATGCGGCACAGTCCGCGCCATGCTCACCATCACCGGCGGCCCGGCCTTCAGCGACTCTCGACGACTCAAGCGCCTCGCGCGCCTGCAGGCGGGCAACCCGCAGGTCACCGGCCTGACCATCACCGCGCTGATGTTCGTGCAGGTCGACCGCCAGCCTGACGCCGTCGAGCGCACCAAGCTCGACGCCCTGCTCGGCGCGGCGCCCTCGACCTCGTCCACCGGCACCCGCTTCCTGGTCACGCCCCGCCCCGGCACCGTCTCTCCCTGGTCTTCGAAAGCCACCGACATCGCGAAGAACTGCGGCCTGGCCTTCGTGACCCGCGTCGAGCGCGGACTGGAGTGGCGGGTCGAAGGCACCGTGACCGACCGCCCTGCCCTGCTCGCCGCGATTCACGACCGCATGACCGAGGCCGTCATCGACGACCCTGCTCTGCTCTTCACCACCCACTCACCCAAGCCGGTGAAGACGATTCCGGTCCTGAAGGAGGGCCGCCCCGCGCTCGAGAAGGCCAACGCCGAATTGGGCCTGGCGCTGGCGCCTGACGAGCTCGACTACCTGGTCGACAACTTCACTCGCCTTGGCCGCGACCCGAACGACGTCGAGGTGATGATGTTCGCGCAGGCCAACAGCGAGCACTGCCGCCACAAGATCTTCAACGCCGACTTCGTCATCGACGGCGTCGCCCAGCAAGACTCGCTCTTCAAGATGATCCGCCGCTCGACCGAAGCCAGCCCGGGCGGCGTGCTGAGTGCCTACAAGGACAACGCCTCGGTCATCGAAGGCTTCACCGCCGGTCGCTTCTTCGCGCACCCCGACGACAACGTGTACCGCGCGCACGTCGAGCCGACGCACATCTTGATGAAGGTCGAGACGCACAACCACCCGACGGCGGTCGCTCCGTACGCTGGCGCGGCGACCGGTTCGGGCGGCGAGATTCGCGACGAGGGCGCGACGGGCCGCGGCTCGAAGCCCAAGGCCGGCCTGGTCGGGTTCTCGGTCTCGAACCTGCGCATCCCCGACGCGGTCCGCCCCTGGGAAGTCGACCACGGCAAGCCCGACCGCATCGCCAGCGCGCTCGAGATCATGACCGACGGCCCGCTGGGCGGCGCGGCGTTCAACAACGAGTTCGGCCGCCCCGCGCTGACCGGCTACTTCCGCACCTTCGAGCTCGACGTCGGGGGCAAGACGCGCGGGTACCACAAGCCGATCATGATCGCCGGCGGCCTCGGCAACATTCGCGCGAACCACGTGCAGAAGGGCGAGATCCCCGTCGGCGCGGCGATCGTCGTGCTCGGTGGCCCCGCAATGGTCATCGGCCTCGGTGGCGGCGCTGCGTCGTCGCTGGCCTCGGGCGCCTCGAGCTCGGACCTCGATTTCGCCAGCGTCCAACGCGACAACGCCGAGATGGAGCGCCGCTGCCAGGAGGTCATCGACCGCTGCTGCGCGCTGGGCGAGCAGACCCCCATCGTCTCGATTCACGACGTCGGCGCTGGCGGCCTGTCGAACGCCTTGCCCGAGCTGGTGCACGAATCGAAGCGCGGCGCGACCTTCGACCTCCGCAAGGTCCCCAACGACGAGCCCGGCATGTCGCCGCTCGAGATCTGGTGCAACGAAGCGCAGGAACGCTACGTGCTCGCCATCGACGCCAAGTCGCTCTTGCGCTTCGAGGAACTCTGCCGCCGTGAGCGCTGCCCGTTCGCGGTGCTCGGCCATGCGACGGGCGACGGCCTGCTCAAGGTGAACGACCCGCACTTCCACAACTCGCCCATCGACCTGCCGCTCGACGTGCTGCTGGGCAAGCCGCCGCGCATGCGCCGCGACGTGAAGACCGAGCCCTCTCCCGGCGCGCCGTTCGACCTGGCGAAGCTCGATCTCAACGACGCTGTGACCCGCGTGCTCCAGCTGCCGTCAGTCGCAGACAAGAGCTTCCTCATCACCATCGGCGACCGCTCGGTCACCGGCCTCGTCGCCCGAGATCAATTCGTCGGTCGCTACCAGGTGCCTGTCGCCGACGTCGCGGTCACCACCACCAGCTACGAGGTGGTGACCGGCGAAGCGATGGCCATGGGTGAGCGCTCGCCCATCGCCTGCCTCGACTCGGCGGCCTCGGCCCGCATGGCGGTCGGCGAGGCGCTGACCAACCTCGCGGCTGCATCCATCTCGACGCTCTCGAACGTGAAGCTGTCCGCGAACTGGATGGCCGCCGCCGGTGAGCCCGGAGAGGACGCGCGCCTCTACGCCGCAGTGAAGGCGGTCGGCGCCGAGCTGTGCCCTGCGCTGGGCATTGCCATTCCCGTCGGCAAGGACTCGATGTCCATGCGCACCGCATGGAAGGGCGGCTCCGTGAGCGCGCCCATCTCGCTGGTGGTCAGCGCGTTCGCGCCGGTGGAGGACGTTCGCCGCACGCTCACGCCCGAGCTGGTCCTCGACCAGGGCCCGACCTCGCTGGTGCTGGTCGACCTGGGGAACGGCCGCAACCGCCTGGGCGGCAGCGCGCTGGCGCAGGTGTACGGCACCATCGGCACCGAGCCGCCAAACGTCGACGACCCGCGCACGCTCAAGGCCTTCTTCGAGACGGTGCAGCGGCTCAACCGCGAAGAGAAGCTGCTCGCCTACCACGACCGCTCGGACGGCGGCCTCTTCGCCACGCTGGTGGAGATGGCCTTCACCGTGCGTCGCGGCCTGTCGATCGAGACCTCAGGCCTCGCCGCGATGTTCTCGGAAGAACTCGGCGCCGTGCTGCAGGTGCGTGACTCGGAGCTCGGCGTGGTGCTCGACGCTTTCCGCGAACAGGGCGTGGCGACGCAACTGCTTGGCCGCCCCACTGACGACACCACCATCACCTTCTCGCGTGAAGGCAAGCCGCTCTGGCGCGGCGACGTGCTCGCGCTGCGGGCGATCTGGTCCGACACCTCCTGGAGAATGCAGCGCCTGCGTGATGACGCGGCCTGCGCCGACGCCGAGCACGCGCTGCGCACCGACAAGACCTTCACTGGGCTGTCGTGGAAGCCGACCTTCGATCCGTCGATCGACGTGGCTGCGCGGTTCATCGCCAAGCGCCCGAAGGTCGCCATCCTCCGCGAGCAGGGCGTCAACGGCGAGGTCGAGATGGCCGCGGCCTTCACCACCGCCGGCTTCGAAGCGGTCGACGTGCACATGAGCGACATCCTCGAGGGCCGAGTCGACCTGACCGCGATGCGCGGGCTGGCGGCGTGCGGCGGCTTCTCGTACGGCGACGTGCTCGGTGCCGGCGGAGGCTGGGCGCGCTCGATTCTCTTCAACCCCCGCGCCCGCGAGGTCTTCGAGCGCTTCTTCGCCCGCCCCGACACCTTCACGCTCGGCGTGTGCAACGGCTGCCAGATGCTCTCGCACTTGAAGGACCTCATTCCCGGCGCGACGCACTGGCCGCGCTTCGTGCGCAACCGGTCCGATCAGTTCGAGGCGCGAGTGTGCCAGGTGAAGATCGAGCGTTCACCCTCGATCTTCTTCACCGGGATGGAGGGCTCGGTGCTGCCGATCGCCGTGGCGCACGGTGAAGGCCGCGTCGACGGCTTCGTGCCCGAGCAGTTCGTCAGCGCCCGCTTCGTCGATCACCTCGGCCAGCCGACCGAGCGCTTCCCGCTCAACCCCAACGGCTCGGAAGCGGGCATCACCGCCGTCACCACCACCGACGGCCGCGCCACGATTCTGATGCCGCACCCCGAGCGCGTGTACCGCACGCTGCAGTCCTCGTGGCACCCGCGCGGGCTGGGCGAAGACGGCCCGTGGCTGCGGCTGTTCCGCAACGCACGCGCGTGGGTGGCGTGAGCGGACAGCCCTCCGCAGCCTCCCTCGTACGGAGTACAGTCGAAGCATGCGAGCGAAGGGGAGGCGAATCGCCGCCGAGCGAAGGTCTCAGGTCGCGCACGAGTCGACTGCTCGGCGCAATGCTCAGGACTCAGAGCACCTCGTGTTAGCTGGCAAGGACCGCGAGGCCTTTCTCGAGGCGGTCGCACACCCACCTCGACCGACCGCGAGGCTCATCGCCGCACTTCGCCTGAGTCGCAGGTCCGCCAAGAGATGATCGTTCAGTGGCGAGGTGACGGGAACGCGTCCACGTTCGGGTTCGCCACTCGTTCGAACGTGGGCGCATCGATGGGCGAGCGCAGCACCTCGAGGACCGCCTCACGCACCGTCGGTGACCTCTCGTATTCAGGGAAGAGCGGCAACTCGTAGACCGCTCGCACGGAGTGTTCGACCGCACGCGCCAGTTCTGCGCATGGAACGTCCTCGGCTGTGGAGTCCTGCGAGGCTGCAGTCTCGACCAGCAGCCTCTCGCCACGTAAGAAGCATTTGCCAGCCGCGAGCCCGGGAAGGCGAGCCGGTTCCTGACGAGCGCCTCCGCTTGCGAGTTCCCGAAGAAGCGCCGCGACCGGTCTGTATCGAGTTCACGGAGCGACTTCAGTCGAAGCCGCCCCCCGGGGCGCCGGTTGTCGCCTTTCGTCACCGCCGGCGCCCGCAGCGGACTGCTCGTCGCCGCCACCCATTCCTATTCGATCGGCGAAGTATGAAAGACGCCAGAGCCAGGCGTCTTTTCGCACCACACCCCCTGAAGCCGCTGGGTGTTCGAGGAGTGCGAACTCTCATCAACCACCAGTCGCGGTCGCGCACACGCGTCCCACGAACTTCTCAATTCGAGCGCAGTCCGGATCGCGGCCTGCGCCCGAACCGCCTCGGCGCGGCTCGTCGAGCCACCGTCGACTGCCTGGGCGAAGCTGGTGCTCGCCGCCAGGAGCATCAAGAGCCATTCGTGACGCACGCCCACCACCTTTCAGGCACTACAGCTTCCAGTCGATCGCCCCCCGCCCCGCCGCCACCAACACCTCGTTCGCCTTGCTGAATGGCCGCTCGGCCTCGACCGCCTTGATGAAATCACTCCCATTCAACGGCGAGGGATGAGGCGTGACGATGATGGTGTGCTTCGTCGCATCGACCAGCCTGGCCACCATCTCCCGCGCCTGCACCCCGAAGCAGAAGAACACCACCGGCCCGGGCTGCGCCGCCACCGCGCGAATGACCGCGGTCGTAATCGGCTCCCACCCCTTGCGTCGGTGCGAGTTCGCCGCGCCCTCACGCACCGTGAGCACCGTGTTGAGCAACAGCACCCCCTGCTTCGCCCACGGCTCGAGGTTGCCGGTCGTCGGCTTGGGCAGCCCGAACTCCAGCGACAGCCCTGCGAAGATGTTCCGCAGCGAGGCTGGCACCTTGACCCCGCCGCTGACCGAGAACGCGAGGCCGTTCGCGTTGCCCTCGGTGGGGTACGGGTCCTGACCGAAGATGACGGCCTTGACCTGCTGCGGGGCGGTCAACGCGAGCGCCGAGAAGATCTGCGGGCGCGGGGGAAACACCTTCGCCACCTTCGCCTCGTCGTCGAGGAACGCCTCGAGCGCGGAAAAGCCAGGGCCATGCAGCTCATCCACCAGGCTCGAACGCCAACTCTCGGGGACCAGCTCGCTCAGCATGATGGCCTCCTGGGGGCGCTCAGGGACTGACCCGGGTGCCAGACTCGTCGTACTGCGCGCTGCAGCCCGCGTCACCCGAAGTCACCGACATCATGAACGACGACCGAGGGCCGGCCGCGTGGGCGTAGACCTGCGCCAGCGAGTCACACGCCGGGGCGCCACCATCGGCCATCGAACACGACACCCATTGCGCCGAACCCGCGCCATGACTCAGGGCTCCCGCTGTCCCGAGGCGTCGTAACGCCCCACGCATCGCCCAGTCGGGTTCACCGACGAGACCAGGAACGGAACGGTCGGGTTCGCGGCCTGCGCCCACGTCTTCGCCACCAGATCACATGGCGGCAGCGCCAACGAGAGCTCTCCCCGACACACCACCTTCACCCGCTCGAGATCGCCCGGCCGACCACCGTCGACCAGGTCGCCCACCAGGTCGTCCATGTCGTGCCCGTCGAACACCAGCGCCTGCGCGCAGCCAATGGCTTTGAGTTCCTTCGTGCCCGGCGCGCTCATCGCCTCGAGCACGGCCCCGGTTCGATGCGAGCGACTGGCCACCGCGCCCTTCACCACCGGGTCATGCGCGACCAAGAAGGCCGCGGCGCCCAGCCCCAGACAGGCAACAAGCACCAAGGCAGCCGTCAGCCCGAGCCCCATCAGCACCCGGTTCGACGATCGAGTCACTGGCGTTTCGTCGTGCATGTCACTTCGCGGGCGAGCCCGGGGTCGTCTCGGCGCGCTGACCCGACGCTTCGTATTCGCCCGAGCACGACTCCGCGCCGCCGACCGTGGCCGACACGCGGAAGGGCGCCGTCGGAGCCGCGGCCTTCACGTAGGTCGTCGCCAGCAGATCGCACGCCGGCAACGGTCGCCCGGCGTTCACCTGGCAGACCACCAGCACGCCCTCGAAGTCGGCGGCGCCGCCAGCGTCCAGGACCTCGTCCAGCACGGCACCCATCTCGGCGCGATCGAACACCAGCGCCTGGGTGCACCCCACCGCCTTGAGCTCCTTCGTGCCCTGTGCGGTCGACGCCTTGGTGAGCAGCGAGAAGCCCTTGCCCGCCACCGCCAGCGCCTTCTTCACGTCGGGGTCCTGGCTCTTGCGCCACACCACGACGCCGGTGGCCAGACAGGCCAACAGCCCGAGCACGGCGAACACGCCGAGCACCATCAGGCACCCGTTCGAGCCCTTCTTCTTCGGCGGCGCTGGTGACGGCTGCGGGTTCATGGGCGCGGGTTACACCACGCTCACTGGCGGCGACCAAGCACCGGCGCTTCCAACCAAACCGCCCTCGACCGCCCGCGGTGTCGTACGCTTCGGCTTCCGTGCGTCGAGCCCTCCTCTGCCTGCTGCTGCTGACCTGCAGCCACCCACCTGCGCCGAAGCCGACGACCGAGGCCGAGGCTCCGCCGAAGACCCCCGCGCAACTGGTCGTAGGTCGACTGACCACCTTGTACGGGGCGATCGAAGCGGGAGATGCCGATCGCGTCGCGCCGCTGCTCACCACCGACGTGATGGTCTTCGGCCTGGGCCCGTCGGACACCTACGCCCGGCGAGATCTCTTCCTGGTGCGGCTGGCGCAACAACTGTTGCCGCTCGGAATGGGCGACTCGGTGCAGATCGCCGGCTCGAAACCGGTGGTGGGGCTGGGCGCTGGCTCGAGGTCGGCCTGGGTCTTCGACTTCCCCCGCGTCACGATCACCCACAAGGGCACGACCAGCGAATGGCTGCCACGGCTCACCGCGCACCTGGTGCTCGAAGACGAGGGCTGGAAGATCGACGCGCTCCACGTCTCGCTGGGCATCGACGACGAGGTGGTCTTCGCGCCGGACGCGGCGAAGAAGCTGTTGCCGCCCAACGACGTGCTCGCCGAGCGTGGCCCCGACAGCGAAGAGCTGGTCGGCCTGACCCGGCGCCTGCTCGAAGACTTCGAGGTGAAGATCGATCGCACCAGCGAGCGCGACGAATTCGTGCAGATCGGCACCTCGAGCGCCGAGGTCTTCGAGCAGGGCCCGGCCTTCAAGGCGCTGGTGCGGCCGCAGTTGCCCGCCATTCGCAAGGGCGGCTACCAGTGGAAGATCGACGGTGGCCTGCGCGTGCATCGCTCGCCCGACGGGAAGACCGGCTGGGCCGCGGCCAACGTGGTGCTGCGAATTGGCGTGGGCACCAGAAAGCAGCAGACGCTGCCCGCCTTCCGCACGTTGTGGGTCTACGTGAACGAACGCGATCGCTGGAACCTCGCGTCCGAGCACCAGTCGCTCGCCGTGAAGGAAGATCTCCTCTCGCCCTCGACACCCGAGCAGCGCAAGGCCTGGAACGATCGCCGCACCGCCAGGGCCACCGCTCCCGTCGATGCGGGTGTGACCGAGTCGCTCAAGGCCTGGTGACGCGCACCAGCACCAGCGTCTCGAGCTGACTGGCTCGGGTCTGCTCGTTCAGGAACGGCCAGCGCGGAAGACTCACGTGGTACTGCTCGAACCGACCCAGCACCTCGAAGTCACCCACCTGATCGGCCGCCACCAGCGCCAGGCCTGACGGCACGTCACTCGCCGACATCGGCACCAGCGGCAGTCCGGTCGCGAAGCTGAGCGAGAACGAAGGCGCCACGCCCACGAGCGGCAGGGTCGACTGCGAATGCCCTTTGAGTCGCTCGGCGATGGCCGCGGCCGGTTGGTACGCCGTCAACGAGGGATGCACCCAGCCCGCGAAGCACCCCAGGAACCCCAGCGTCGAGATCGCCAGCGCCGTCGAGCGGTCGACCCGCGCGATGATCGCCAGCGGCGCGAGCAACCCGAGCACGAGGGCCCCCGTCACCAGCGCGCCGGCCGGAAACATCAGCCCCAACACCAGCGCCCCCAGCACCGCTGACGCGCCCGCCACCGAGAACGACACCCACTTCGGCACCTCGACGCCTGCCGCCAACACCGCCGCCGCCGGCGTCGCCCAGAACAGGTACTGCGGCAGCTTGAAGCGGGCCAACGCGATCACGCCGCAGGTGACCGCCAGCCACCACACCACCTCGCGAGGACCACTGCGTCGCCACAGGGCCCACAGCACCGCCGGCGTCATCGGCAACCAGGCCCACAGCGCGGTGTGGAGCACGAAGAACGGCGTGGTCGAATCGTGGAATTCCGAACCCGACAGCAATCGCCCCGGCCCCTGCGACCAGAGCAGGTACCAGCGATTTTCCCCGCCCTGTGCCAGGTAGAACGGCGCGGCCACGACGAGCGCGAGCAGCCCGCCCACCAGGTGCCACCCCGTCCGAGTCGGCCGCGACACGACGACCGGCACCGCCACCAACACCACGCCCACCGGCCCCTTCGAGAGCACCGCCAGCGCCGTGCACGCCCACCCGGCCATCACCCACCCGCTGCGACGACGCGCCGCCAGGAAGGCCGCCACCGCCAACGCACTGAAGGTGGTCAACGCCAGGTCCACCTTGGGGTCGGCCACCATCACGAACGCCGGCACGCTGCAGAGCACGAAGAGCGCCGCTCGACGGCCGACCTCGCGACCGACCAGTTCGACCCCCAGACGCCAGGTGGCGAACGCGAGCAGCAGCACCAGCAGCACCGACGGCAGTCTCGCCGCCACCGCCGTCGGCCCCAGCACCTGCATCACCGCCGCCTGCAGCCACATCGCCAGCGGCGGCTTGTTGATGAACGGGCCGTTGAGGTCACGCAGGTGCAGCCAGTCACCGGTGCGAACCAGGCGCGCGGCCACGTCGGCGTACTGCGCGGGGTCCACGTCGATGATGGGGTCGGTCAGCAGGCAGCTCAGCGCCGCCACCGCCACCACCCCGCTGACGAGCGCACCTCGCACCCGCGGCGGAATACCAGTCGGCGCGGGTGGTTGCACGACGAGCCACCCCTCGTGCTAAGGCAGAGACGTCGTGTTCACCCGGTTCCAGCGCTTCTACAATTCGATCAAGCTCGCCGCCGACGTGGCGGTGCTCGCGCTCGCGTTCGCCCTGGCGTACCTGGCCCGCTTCACCTTCCTGACCGCAGAATCGGTGCCCCCGCTGAGCGAAACGCTCGAGACGCTGGGGTTGATCGTGGTCGTCTTCCCCATCACTTTCCGGCAGGCCAACCTCTACACGACCAACCGGAACCGCTCGCACATCTCCGAGGTGTTCGAGCTGTTCAAGGCCACCGTGCTGGCCACCGTGATTCTGGTCGCCGTCTCGTACTTCATTCGCGAGCGCTACAGCCGCGCCACCATCCTGCTCTTCTCGACCTTCGCCTTCGTCGGGGTCAGCGTGGTGCGCCTGGCCTTCCGCGCGGTCTTCAACGAGCTGCGCCGCCGTGGCTACAACCTGAAGACCATTCTGGTGGTCGGGGCCGGAGCGCTGGGCCAGCGGGTCATCGACACCATTGAGCTGCACCGCGAGCTGGGCTTCACCGTGACGGGCCTGCTGACTCGCCGCGAAGAGAAGGTCGGCACCGTGATCAACGGCGTGCCGGTGCTGGGCCTGTACGGCGACCTCGCCAGGGTGCTCGACCAGAAGCCGGTCGATCAGGTCGTGCTCGCGCTGCCGCTCGACGAGCAGACCTGGCTCAAGACCATCATGGACGACCTGGCGCTGCGCACCATCGACGTCAAGGTGGTGCCGGACCTCTTCAACTACGTCACCCTGCGCGGAGGCCTCGAGGAGTTCGGCGGCCTGCCCATCATCAGCCTGCAGGGCGCGCCGCTCGAAGGGTGGAACCTCTTCGCCAAGCGGACCTTCGACGTCATCTTCTCGTTCTGTGCGCTGGCCATGCTGTCGCCAGTGCTGCTGCTGCTCGCCATCGCGGTGAAGCTGACCAGCCGCGGCCCCGTCTTCTATGCACAGGAACGCATGGGGATGGATGGGCACCTGTTCAAGATGGTGAAGTTCCGCACCATGAAGGTCGACGCCGAGGCCACGGGCGCGAAGTTTGCGACCGCCGACGACCCGCGCCGCACCTCGATCGGCACCTTCCTGCGCCGCTTCTCGCTCGATGAACTGCCCCAGTTCTGGAACGTGCTGGTCGGCGACATGAGCCTGGTCGGTCCGCGCCCCGAGCGGCCGGTCTTCATCGAAGAATTCAAGAAGCAGATTCCCCGCTACCACCTGCGGCACATGGTGAAATCGGGGCTGACCGGGTGGGCGCAGGTCAACGGACTGCGCGGCGACACGTCGATCAAGGCGCGCATCGACTACGACCTCTATTACATCGAGAACTGGTCGCTGCTGTTCGACCTGAAGATCGTGCTGCGCACCGCGTTCGGCGGGTTCCTGTCGCGTAACGCGTACTGAACGTTCTTCAGCGCGACGGTATTCGCCAGGGCCCCCCCGGACAACGTGTGTGACCCCAGCCATGCGGGGTACAACGGGTGTGGCACCTTCTCCCCGTACCTTCTCTCTTCCCCCGTCCATGCGCGCCCACCTGCCCCTGTCCCTCGTCGCGCTTGTGCTCGCCGCGTGCTCACCGCACGTCGAGCCGCAGCCGTGCGCGACCCTCGACGGGGGCTTCGACGCGGGCGCAGACTGGGGCGTCGGCTTCGTCGATCAGGAACTGCACCTCCACGCCGTGAGCCCGAAGGCCGACTGCCACGAGCCGACCGCCCCGTTCGTCGAGGTCGTCAGTCCCTCGACGACCAGTCCTCCCGTCACCATCGTGCAGTCGACCCACCGCACCGACGGCCGGCTCGAGGTCGAGTTCGCCTTCACGCCCACCGAACCCGGCTCGTACCAGGTCAACCTCACCTTCCAACCCGAGCTTGGACAGAAGCGGGGCCACGTCGTCGTCGTCCAGGGACTGTCGATGGGCTCGTACACCCCGGTGTCGACGGGCACCGAGACCTGCGACGCCGTGTCCCGGGTCGCCGACTCGTTCCTCTGCGTGTCTGGCACCAACGCCTCGGTGTACAGCGCCACCGGCCAACGCATCTCGCGCTTCCAGGGCACCGCCGTCACCTCGGGTGGCAACGCCATCTGGTCCATTTCACCCGGGGGCTTCGTCGTTCGACGCGACAGCGCCGGCAACATGACCAACCTGTCGAGCACGGCCGGGTTCACCGGCGACGTCGGCTTCTGCGAAGACACCTCCAGCCACGGCTACCGCTTCGACGGCAACCTCCTGCAGGACCTCAGCCCGTCAGCCACCGGCCTCGACGTCAGCCCGGTCTCGCGCCTCTTGAACATCGCCTGTTGGTACGACGACAAGACCGGTGGCCGGGTGACCTTCGGTGGCCTCGGCGGAGGCATTGGCGGCGACCTCGCGGCCGGGCTCACCGGTGAAGCCGTCTGGCTGGTCACCGGCACCGCCTACACCCGCCCCCTGAAGTACGGGCCGGTGAACACCCAGCTCATCGACCCCAGCAGCATCTTCCACCTCGAAGTGCCCCAGTCCGGTGCCTGGTCGCACCGCGCGCACTGGCCCGTCATCGAGATCGCCGAGTACGTGCTCGCCCCCGTGTTGACGCCCACGCCGCACTGGGAAGCCTGGCCCGCCCCGGTGCTCGGGCTCGACGACGACGTGGTCTTCCTCCCCGGCCCGACGCCCGGCCAGGTGCTGATGGTTCGCCGCCCGGGTCGGTAGCGCACCTGCTCGCGCTGGCCTGCTCGCTTCCTTGCGCGGCTCGAAGCTCGGCGTTCGGGCTCGGTCCGGGGTTCTTGAGCAACCTGCTAGAGCGCCGAACAGGTTTGGTCACGGCGTAAGCGCCTGATCGTGCATCCGACGCGCGATGACCTCGAGGTTCTGCACGGTCGATAGGCGCCGCAGGTCGAAGAGGTTTCGTCGCGTCCCGAGGTAGCG
>CAIWFK010000391.1 GCA_903911905.1 uncultured Myxococcales bacterium | reverse complement strand
CGGCCTGGTGGTGACGCGCGTCAATCGGGCCGTGGCGAGCACGGTGGTGGCAGCGAGCGAGCCCAGCGATTCTCTCCACCCCATGGCGCTCCGCGTCAGCGGAAATTGAGTGACAACCGACCGCCCGACAGGCGACGAGTATGCGCATGAGCGAGACCCGCAACGAACACGATCTGCTTGGCGACGCTGCCGTGCCGGCGAACGCGTACTGGGGCATTCACAGCCTGCGCGCCATCGAGAACTTCCCCATCACCGGCAAGCCGATTGGCAGCTACGCGTCGCTGGTGAAGGCGCTGGCGCAGGTGAAGGAAGCGGCGGCGCTGGCGAACCGTGACTTGAAGCAGCTCGACCCGGCGATGGCCGAGGTGATCGTCAAGGCGTGCCGGGAAATCGCGGGCGGCAAGCTGCACCAGGAATTCGTGGTCGACGTGATTCAGGGCGGCGCGGGCACCTCGACGAACATGAACGCGAACGAGGTGATCGCGAACCGGGCGCTCGAGCTGCTGGGCAAGAAGAAGGGCGAGTACCAGTTCTGCCACCCCATCAACCACGTGAACATGTCGCAGAGCACGAACGACGTGTACCCGACGGCGTTGCGGGTGGCGGCGTGCTTCTCGATCACCGAGCTGATTCGGGCGATGGCGCAACTGCGCGCGGCGTTCGAGGCCAAGGCCGACGAGTTCAAGTCGATTCTGAAGGTGGGCCGCACCCAGTTGCAGGACGCGGTGCCGATGACCCTGGGACAGGAGTTCTCGACCTACGCGGTGATGCTGCACGAAGACGAGCAGCGGCTGAGCGAGGCGCTGTCGCTGATTCGGGAAATCAACCTGGGCGCGACGGCGATCGGCACGGGCATCAACACCGACATTCGCTATTCGAAGCTGGCGACCGAATACCTGTCGTCGATCTCGGGGCTGGCGTTGGTGCCGGCGCCGAACCTGATCGAAGCGACGCAGGACACCGGGGCCTTCGTGCAGTTGTCGGGCGTGCTCAAGCGCGTGGCGACCAAGCTGTCGAAGACCTGCAACGACCTGCGGCTGCTCTCGAGCGGGCCGCAGGCGGGCCTGGGGGAAATCAACCTGCCTCCGCGGGCGGCGGGCTCGTCGATCATGCCGGGCAAGGTGAACCCGATCATTCCCGAGGTGGTGAACCAGGTGGCGTTCGAGGTGATCGGCAACGACATCACCATCACCATGGCGTCGGAAGCGGGGCAGTTGCAGCTCAACGCGTTCGAGCCGATCATCGGGCACAGCCTGTTCAAGAGCATCGAGCACCTGATCGCGGCGTGCGACACCCTGCGCAAGCACTGCGTGGTGGGCATCACGGCGAACGAGAAGCTGCTGGCCGAGCGGGTGCGCACGTCGGCGGGGCTGGCGACGGCGCTCAACCCGTTCATCGGCTACGAGAACGCGACGAAGGTGGCGCTCGAGGCGCTGCGTACGGGGCGCGGGGTGGCTGAGCTGGTGCTCGAGATGGGGTTGATGAAGAAGGAAGAGCTCGAGGCGATCTTGCGGCCCGAGGTGCTGACGGCGCCGCGCCGGTTGAGCTGAGGTCGATGGTCGGTCACCAGAGCCACGCCAGGCCGACTCCGGCCGAGGCGGGAATGGTGAAGAGAATGCCGATCGACGCGGTCCACCCGAGGGTCGAGGTGATGAGCACCCCGCCCTCGGCGTAGACGCCGAAGCCGAGCTCGCCCAGGGAATGGCCGAAGGTCACGCCGCGGCCGGTGCTGCTCTCGAAGTCGGCGTCGACGACGCTCGAGAACTCGAAGACCGCGCGGGCGAGCACGTGCGTGCCGAAGCGTTGCGTGCTCGGGTCGTAGAGCAGCCGCGCGACCGGGCCTCCGCGGAGCCGCCAGAGGCCGGTGTCGCTGGTCTCGAGCTCGAGGAAGACGTGGTTGAACTCGCCGTAGGGGCCGTGGAGCACCGGCTCGGGCAGGAAGAGGACGGAGTAGCCGAGCGCGAAGTCGTTGGAGCGGTGGTGGAGGTCGGGGAAGAGCGCGAGCGGGCGGACGCCGACGTTGAGATCGACGTGCGTCGCGACGGTTCCCCGATCGCCGCGCATGCCGACTGAGCTGGCGAGATCGATCGGGGGGAGTGCGTAGACGAAGGGGACGCAGCCTGTGGTCAGGCTGGTGAGGACGACGAGGGCGAGTGCGCGGCCTACCGGCAGCTCCAGGGCGTCAGGTCGGTGGCCGCGTTGCCGGTGTTGCCGGGGTCGTGCTGGTAGCGAGGCCACGGTGCCGTGCGCGGGAGGCCCTGCGAGTCGACAAGGAGGGCGTAGACCTTGGTCGAAGAAGCGCTCGAGGCGGCGAAGTACAGGACGCCTGGTTCACCGGCCTTACAGGGGTCAGCGACGTCTCGGTTGATGTCGATGTTCAGCTGGCTCAGGCCAGTGGTGGGAATGCCGCCGTTCGCCCAGCTCCACTTCTCGGTGAAAGTCGAACCATCAACAACGACATGAAGGATCCCGTCATCGCCCATCGTGTAAGCGATGTTCGCGTCGCCGAGTAGCGGTGCGGCCGCAGCGAACGACGCCGACGGACTGAACAACACGCTAGGGGGCGATAGCGAGGCGAATCCCGGGCCGGCAACGACGCTGGCGCGCCAAAGTCTTGAGGCTGTATCGCCATATTCGACGACCCCGCCGACCCCGACGACAGCAGCACCAGAAGTCGTTGCTCCCGGATTTGTGGTCACGGTCGTTGTTGCGCCGTTTGCGAAGACGAAGGCACCGCCCGTGAACGCGCCACCGCCTAGCACTCCTGAACCGAAGTCGAACAAGTTCGACGGAACTACGCCTGACGCAGAAGCGCTACCAGACTGACTCGCACCGCTCGTGATCGTCGAGTATCGCCAAATCTGCGTGCTCGCGTTGCCAGCCACAAATGCGTCTGTCCCCGAAACGATGGCAGTCTTGGTCCCTGCTAGGCCGCTCATCGTCGACGATGGACTGTCACAACCCGGCGTCCCAATCGCTATACGTCGATCCGATCGAACTGCAACCGGCACTTCGCTCGCCCCGGGCTGAGCGAGCGCCAAATCACCCGAGTAGGTCGTCGCCGAGAGGACGCCGCAGATCGGACTTGACGGCCTGGACTGTCCGGCGAAGTCATACACAAGAATGCCGGCGGTGGGCGCAGTTGTGGTGGTTGCGACGTAGATACCCACTGTCCCGACCATTGGCGCTGACGTGAGATTGAGCCCAGGAACCGTCCAAGCGGTCCCGCCATCTGGCTGAAGTGCAACGAGTCCGTTGCCGACGCTAGCGATGACCAGGCCGCCGTCTGTGATGGCCAAGGCCGGGGCGGCGGTTGCGGCTGCAGCGATCTGCTTCACCCACTTCAACCGCGTCACCTGAAACTGCTTCGTCGCAATTCCATTCGTCGTGTTCCCATAGGTGTCGGTCAGCGTGTTCAGCTTCACGTCCACCGTCCCAAACACCTCACCCGCAGTCTGCACGTACGGCTGCACCGACAAGTCGACATCGAAGCACGCGCACGTCGCTCCAGCCGCACAACTCCGCGTGCAACCCGTGGCCGCAGTCACTCCGGAATTCACGAACTCCGTCGCTGCCAGCGACGCGAGTGGCCGGTTCGATTCGACCTGCACCTTCGCCACGTCCGACTTCTTCCACCGCAACCGCCCGTCGTGGTCGACCGCGTCCACTCCGTCCTGCGGGTACAGCGTCACCGTCGGCGCCGTCGCCACCACTGTGAAGTTCCGCACCGCCCCGGGGCCTCCAGCCCACCCAGCGCTCACCTGCCGCGGACCATCGAAGACTCCGGCATCGACCGTCGCGCTCCAGGCAGGTCCGCTCTTCGTCAGCACCCCGCTCGCTCCTCCATCGAGTGCGAATGGCACCGTCCCGCTGAAGCTGCCACCATCAGCCCGCGTCACGGTCAGCGACAACGCCAACGCGCTGGCCGTGGCCGGCCCCATCGCCTGCCCCTCGGTCGGTGCGACCCACGTCAGCATCAGTCCAAGGTCCACGCACCTCGCGCCGCTGCCGTCGACGACGCATTCCTGCCACGCCTCGCAACCTGGCGTGCAGACATCAGTCACCACCGTCACGCTCTTCTGTACCCCTGGCCACCCCGCAGTGAACGTGGAACTCCCTGCGTCATTCGGCATGGTGAAACTGCCGGTGAAGTCCGTCCCGCTCGTCACCGTCAACACCGTGGGGCCGCTCACGCCCCCTGTGGCTGCGACTGGAACACCCGAGCCAATCCACTCACCACCGTCCCAATTCGTCACCGCCACTCGCAGCGTCAGCATCGAGCCTGCACTGACGTGCGCGCCCGCGTCGGGGGCCAGAATCGTCAACGTCAACGGCTCACAGGCCATCGCCCCCGGTCGGCACGTGTACCCAGCGTCACACCCGGTCGTCTCGCACGTCGCGGCACTCCCGCCTCCTGTGCCTCCACCTCCGCCCGTCGCCCCTCCCCCGCCGCCAGCGCCAGCGTCGTCAGCAGGGG
>CAIWFK010000390.1 GCA_903911905.1 uncultured Myxococcales bacterium | reverse complement strand
TGCTCGAGCAGTTCCTCACCAGCTTCGCGCGGTTCGAGCGCTACCCGAACGTCGAGCTGCTGCTGGTGTCGAACAACTCGAGGAACCAGGCCACTCTCCGGTTCCTCGCGAGCCAACGCGATCGCCGCATCAAGACGCTGGAATGGAACCACCCGTTCAACTTCCAGGCGCTCAACAACTTCGCGGCCGAGCGAGCCACCGGCAAGGTGCTGTTGTTCGCCAACAACGACATCGAGTGGCGTTCGGGCGGGGTGCTCGAAGCCATGCTGGCGCAGTGCCAGCGCAAGCAGGTCGGCGTGGTGGGCGCGAACCTCGTCTACCCGACGGGGCGAATTCAACACGCCGGGGTCGTGCTGGGCCTGGGCGGCTTCGCGGCCCACCCCTTCGCTGGTGGTCGCCTCGACGCTTCGTGGACGGCGTTCGGTCTGCCGACCTGGACCAGGAACTACTCGGCAGTCACCGCTGCCTTCATGATGGTGCGGCGCTCCGTGTTCGAGGACGTGGGCGGCTTCGACGAACGCTTCGTGGTCGCCAACGGCGACGTCGACTTCTGCCTGCGGGTCGGGGCCCGGGGCTATTCGATCGTGCAGGCCGGGCAGGTCTGCCTGACGCACCACGAGTCGGCGACGCGCGGCAGCAAGCTCCACGACGAGGGCGACGCGTGGAATGCCTATGCGCGGTTCGCGGCGGCGCTGCGGGAGGGCGACCCGTTCTACAACCCGAACCTGAGCCACTCGAGCCTCGACTGCATGCCGCGGCTCGATCACCGCACCGCCGAAGAGCTGACCCGTCAGACGCTGGCGATCATGTTGCCTGAATCGCGCGAGCTGGTGCCCTACGAGGTTCGCCCATGAACTGCCTGGTGGTTGGCGCGTCGGGGTACCTGGGCAGTCGCCTGGTGACGGCGCTCGAGAGCCAGGGCCACCAGGTGATGCGGGTGGGTGGCCCGTTTTCGCTCAGGGGCGTCTCGGGCTACGCGTGGGCCGAAGGGCTCTACACCGCGATTCAGCAGGAATTGGCGCCCATCGATCTGGTCGTCTACGCCGCGGGTCGGGTCGTGCCCAGCACCAGCGTGACGATCAACGAAGCGCTGCGGCTCGACGCGATGCCGCTGGGCGAGTTGTTGGCGTCGCTCTCGGTGCTCAAGCGCCGCCCGGTCTTCGTGTTGCTCTCGACGGCCGGCGCGGTCTACGGGCCGGCTCGCGCCGGTGAAGTGCTGACCGAGTCGACGCCGCTGGCGCCGCTGTCGGTCTACGGGCTGGTGCGAACGATCATGGAGCAGATGCTGACCTGGGCCTGTCAGACCCGACAGGTTCGCGGGGTGGTGCTGCGTCTGTCGAACGTCTACGGCCCCGCGCAGCGCCTGAATGGCCCGTCGGCGTTCATCGCCCGCGCGGTCGAGGCCGCTGCTACCGGCACGCCCATGGAACTGTGGGGCAACGGCGAACAGCGAAAGGACTTCCTGTTCGTCGACGAGCTGCCCACCGCGGTGTCGCGCGCGGTCGAATACGCGCAGAGCCCGGCGTACGAGGGCGGGCCGACGACCTTCAACGTCTGTCGTGGCAGCAGTGACTCGCTCCGCGACGTCATGGCGACCATCGAGCGCATCGCGGGAAAGCCAGTGCCCTACCGGACGGTCGAGGCCCATTCCTCGGACGTGAGCCGGGTCGAGCTCTCGAGCGAGCGGGCGACGAAGGTTCTGAACTGGTCCTCGGCGTTCAGCCTGGAGCAGGGGTTGTCGCAGGTGTGGCGCGGTCGTCAGGGCGCCTGAGCCAGGGCCCGCGCCTCGACGATGTTGTCTTCGATGCTGCAGTAGGTCCATCCGCCATACCGGCCGATGGTGTGCACCCCGTGCTGCTGCAGGTGCGCGCGCAGCCGCGCCAGCTCGGCGTTCGACCGCTTGGTGATGTGCACGTACGCGGGGTTCATCACCACGTGGTGCTCGCTGACCAGCTTCTGCGTCGTGATGAGCCCCTCGGCGCGCAGCCCCTCGAGCACCTTCTCCCTCGTCGCCGCGACGTCGATGGTCGCCCCGCGAGGGAAGCCGACCTCGACGTAGAGGCTCATGCGCTGGGTATCGAAGATGTTGTCGTAGAAGCCCACCCGGTAGAACGGGCGCTCGCGGTTGGGCACGTAGAGCCAGTGCACGTCCTTCGGGCCCTTGGCGTCGAAGCCGAGGTTGAAGACCAGCACCTGGTTCCAGGTCCACGTGTCGTCGACGGGCAAGCCACACTGCGCGAGGACGTAGGGGAACGGCGCGCTGGTGATGAGCCGCTGGTACCGGTACTCGCCTTTGGGGGTGCGCGCGATGCGGCGTTCGAGGTCGAGGTGC
>CAIWFK010000389.1 GCA_903911905.1 uncultured Myxococcales bacterium | reverse complement strand
GTCCGCCTCGAGCGACTTCAGCCGCGCCTCAAGGGCCTTGAACATCTCTGCCACGTCGTCGGGAACCTCGAGGGTGATCTTGGCCATGCCCCCATCTGCCTCACCCCGCCTGTTCCGGGACGGGGCCCCATGCCTTCGTCGATCAGGTCAGCTGATGTTCACGATCCGATCCACACCCGTAGTAGCCTGCGTCGAAGTCGAACGTTCCCTTCACGCAGAGCCCTGACGCGCAGTCGGACGTTCGCCCCGAGGTGCAGTCCTCGCCAATCGCCTTGGCGTGACTGCCGCCCTGGGCGCTTCCAAGAAGGGCGGAGTCCGTGACGGCGAGCACTGGCGGAGGACTTGACTCCTTCGCGCACCCGCTCGCCCACACCAACCACATCGCCCCAAAAACCGTCAGCGTCCGTTCCATCCACCCTCCGAGGCGCCGCAGTATATCGAGTTCTCACTCGAATCGTCAATGCACGTCAAGAAACTCCTTCTGCTCTCGGCTGTCTGTCTTGAGGTCGCGGGATGCTCGGGGCCGACCCAGCCCTGCGTTCTCGACCCCGACGGCGTCGGTTCCGTAGCCGAAGAGAATTGGCCACTTGGCTTCATTAGGCAGGAACTTCACCTCACCTCAGTGAGTCCTGCCGCAGACTGTCGTGACGTTGCACAATTATTCGCACAAATAATCAGCCCATCAAGCGCCAACCCCGAGGTGACTGTCTTGCGCTCGACCCATCGGCCGGACGGCCACCTCGAGGTCGAGTTCGCGTTCACTCCGGTCGAGTCGGGGCTCTACCAAGTCGAGCTCACCTTTCAGCCCGACCTGGGCACCAGGCGCGGACGCGTGATCGTGCCAGAGTTGGCCGCGGTGCGCGTCCCGACCTCGTTGGCGGTCGGGCCAGCTGGGTGCACCGGGGTCTCGCGCCTTTCCACGGGCGAATTCCTGTGTGTGCTCAACGACAGCGCGACGGTGTGGCGCGCTGGTCAGCAGGTCGCCGATTTCCACGGGACAGCAATCACGGCTGGGGGCGATGCGATTTGGGCCGTCTCGCCCGCCGGCTTCGTCGTGCGGAGGGACAACAACGGAACGGTGACCAACATGTCCTCGACTGGCGGCTACACGGCCGACCTTGGCTTCTGCGAAGACAGCTCGCGCCACGGCTACCGATTTGATGGTCGCTTCGTGCAAGAACTCACACCCTCGACGAGCGGCTTTGACCTCTACTCGGTGTCGCGCGTCCCGAACGTGGCGTGCTGGTACGACAGCTACAATCGCTCGCTCGTCGGTGGCATGGGCGGCGGCTTCGGCGGCGATTTCGCCGCTGGTCTGACGGCCGAGGCGGTCTGGCTGGTGACTGGCACGGCCTACACCCGACCGCTTCAGTACGAGCAAGCAGGCACTCAAGTGGTGATCAGCCCCAGCAGCACGTTTCACCTGGAATTGCCGGCTTCCGGCGGCTGGACCCACCGCGCCCACTGGCCTCTCTGGGAGGTGGATGGTTTCGCGCTCGCGCCCGTGCTCGCGCCCTCCCCACATTGGGAGGCATGGCCTTCACCCGTGCTCGGCCTCGACGACGACGTTGTCTTCCTACCCGGGGCGGCGCTAGGCGAGGTCCTGATGGTTTGTCGCCCGGGCAGGTAACTTCACTTGCCGATTCACGCTGACCACCTCCCGTCGCCACGGGCTGTCAACGAGAGGGCTGCTAAGGTCAGCGCCGATGCGACTGCTCACCAGCAGGGTGCTGCTCATCGCCGCACTCCTGAGCGGCTGTGAAGGCACCATCAGCAGCGCCGACCCCGACGACGCCGGGGCGACCGGCGTTGGCACCGCGACCGGTGGAGGCGCGACCAATGGCGGCGGTGCAACCGGCGGCGGTACCTCGACTGGCGGTGGGCCGACCGGCGGGGGCAACGCCACTGGGGGAGGCCAGGCTACTGGCGGCGGCAGCGCGACCGGAGGCGGCGGTGGCAGCAGCAACGTCGACGCTGGCCTCGAGCTCGTTCACTTCATCGGCCGCTTCGACACCTCGGGCACCTCACCGACCTTCGAGTGGTCGGGCTCGCAGCTGACCACCGAGTTCACCGGCACCGGCGTTGGCGTGACCTTGAGCGGCAGCCCGGCCCAGTTCGCGGTCATCGTCGATCAAGGCACCCCCACTCTGCTCGACTTCACGGGCACCAGCGGGGTGCACACGCTCGCGAGCGGCTTGAGCAATGGCCCACACACCGTCACCCTCTCGCGGCGCACCGAGGCCTTCCTGGGACCGGTGTCGTTCGAAGGCTTCACCGTCACCGGTGGCGCGCTGGTGGCCTCGCCGCCCCCATACGCACACCGCATCGAAGTCATCGGCGACTCCATCAGCTGCGGCTACGGCGACGAAGGCGTGGGGCCAAGCTGTGGCTTCACGCCCGACACCGAGAACGAATGGCTGGCGTGGGGTTCGCTCACCGCGCGCGCGCTGGGCGCCGAGCACCACACCGTCGCCTGGTCGGGCAAGGGCGTGTACCGCAACGGCGACGGCAGCATGACCGAGCTCATTCCAGTGCTGTACGACCGCACCATTCCCACCGACCCGAACAGCACGTACGACCATGCCAGCTGGGTGCCCGAGGTCATTCTCATCGACCTGGGCACCAACGACTTCGCCATCGGCGACCCAGGCGCGCCGTACGCGATGGCCTACGAGGCGTTCGTGACCAGGCTGCGCACGCTCTATCCCGACGCGTGGATCTTCTGCGCCGCGGGCCCCATCACCCTGCAATACGCCCCCGCAGTCGAAGGCGTCGTGGCCTCACGCACCCAGGCCGGCGACCAACGCATTCGCTCGGTGCGCTTCCCCCAGCAAGACGGCTCGCTGGGCTTCGGCTGCGACTACCACCCCAACCTCGCCACCCACCAGCAGCTGGCCGACACCATCACCCCGCTCATTCGCGCGGCCACGGGCTGGTAACCTCGCCCACGTGAAGTTCCTGCTGCTGGGCAACCCCGAGAACCGCCGCGTCACGCTCTTCCAGGAAGCACTGGCGCTCGAAGGCCAACCGTCGGCGCGGGTCATCTCGTGGCAGGACTTCCTGGCCGACCCGAACGTGCTCGACGCGCTACCCGACGAGCCCACGCGCTTCCGCATCGACTCGGCAGGAGAAAACGACGCGGTGGAGCGCGCGTTCCTCGAGCACGGCTACGAGCCGGCGCGGCGGCTGGGGTGCCGAACCATCTCTCCCCGGCAACTGGCGAAGCTCGCGCCCTCGCGGGGCCGCATCATCTGCCCGCGGCAGGGACACCTGGGCTTCGAGGCGGCGCTCGCTCGACTCGACGGCATTCTCGAGCGTCACCCGTCGTGGCGCTGCCTCGCCCCACCCCGCGACATTCGAGAGCTCTTCGACAAGCGGCAGACCTCGGCGCGCTGGTCGGCCCTGGGCATTCCCGTGCCCGAAGCGCTCGAAGGCGTGACCGACACCGACTCGCTCTTCGCGAAGGCCCGTGAGCGCGGGTGGGACGAGCTGTTCGTGAAGATGTCGGCCAGCTCGTCGGCCAGTTGCCTCGCGGTGGTGCACCTGCAGGAAGCGCCCTCGCTCCACACCACCATCGAGGTCGCGCGCGATGGCTGGTTCAACACCCTCAAAGTGCGTCACGTCACCGCCCAACCGAGAGTGCGCGAGCTGCTCGACTTCCTGCTGGCCGAGGGTTCGCAAATCGAACGTGCCATTCCCAAGGCCCGCCTGGCCGACGCGTACTTCGACCTGCGGGTGCTCTGCATCGCGAACGAGCCCCGCTTCGTGGTGGTGCGGCAGAATTCGCACCCCATCACCAACCTGCACCTGGGTGGCTGGCGCGGAGACCTGGCGGTGCTGCGCCAGCACGTGTCGCCCCCGGCGTGGGAAGCCGCGATGCAGACCTGCCGCCGCGTCGCCCGCTGCTACGACGCCCTGCAGGTGGGCCTCGACCTGATGTTCGAGCCCGACTTCGTGGGCCACCGGGTCATCGAGGCCAACGCGTTCGGCGACCTGCTGCCCCGCCTCGAGCTGGACGGTGCCAACGTGTGGCAGTGGCAGATTCGCGAAGCGCTCGCGCTGCGCTGACCGTGCGGTCGAGACCTCGAGCGGTTACACCCGCGTCCATGGAACATCGTCTTCTCGGCGGCAGTGGGCTGAAGGTCAGCGTCATCTCGCTCGGCACCGGCACGTTTGGCGGCAGCAACGACTTCTTCAAGGGCTTCGGCAGTGTCGACGCCAGCGGCGCCACCCGCATGGTCGACCTCTGTCTCGAGGCCGGCGTGACCATGTTCGACAGCGCCGACATCTATTCCGGCGGCGTGGCCGAAGAGCTGCTCGGCCAGGCGCTGGAAGGCCGCAGGCAGCAGGCGCTCATCTCGACCAAGGCCACCTTCCGCTCGGGGAAGGGCCCCAACGACGTGGGCAGCTCGCGGCACCACCTGACCCGTTCCATCGACGCGGCGTTGAAGCGCCTGCGCACCGACTACATCGACCTCTTCCAACTGCACGGGTTCGACGCGCTGACCCCGGTGGAAGAGGTGCTCGAGACGCTCGACGGCTTCGTGCGCGCCGGCAAGGTGCGTTACCTGGGCTGCTCGAACTTCTCGGGCTGGCACCTGATGAAGTCGCTGGCCGCCTCCGAAGCGCGAGGGCTCGAGCGCTACGTCGCCCACCAGGCGTACTACTCGTTGGTCGGCCGCGAGTTCGAATGGGAACTGATGCCGCTGGGCCTCGACCAGCGGGTCGGCACCGTGGTGTGGAGCCCGCTCGGCTGGGGTCGCCTCACCGGCAAGCTGCGGCGCGGTCAGCCCATGCCCGCCGACACGCGCCTGCAGAACCAGGCGACGGCCAGCGGCGGCCCGCAGGTGAGCGACGACCTGCTCTACCGCGTGGTCGACGCGCTCGACGAGGTGGCGAAGCAGACCGGCAAGTCGGTGCCGCAGATCGCGCTCAACTGGGTCGCCAACCGACCGGGCGTGTCGACGGTCATCATCGGCGCGCGCAACGAGGCGCAGTTGACGGCGAACCTGGGCAGCCTGGGGTGGTCGCTCACCGACGCGCAACGTGCGCTGCTCGACGCGGCGAGCGCGGTGCCGAAGACCTACCCGTACTGGCACCAGGCGCAGTTCGTCGAGCGCAACCCGTTCCCCACCTGAACGCGCGTGGTCAGAGTGCGGCCAATCGCCAGAACGCCGGCTCCTGCTGCGGAGCGACCAGCGGGCTGGTCACGTCGACGCGAACCCGAAGCGGGTCGGGGGTGCCCTGGTTCGTCGGGCCGCTGCGGACCAGGCGCGGTGAGAGCCCGGTCGCCACGGTGAACGAGGCACCGACGAGCAGGTTGCGCATCGCTGCGTCGGGGCGAGCATAGGGTCGCGCGCTGAACTTCAACCGTCGGGTTGCGCGGCTGTCTTCGGCGCTGAAGAGCGCTTGCACCGCGACCACCCCCGCCGTCGTCGGGCACACGCGCGCCGGTAATTCCGCCAGCGTGACGGCGCCGGGCTCGAGCACCAGCGCGTACCGACGCGGGCTTTGAATGACGCCGGTGCTCGCGTCGAGGTCGACGGTGAGCGTGGCCGCCTCGGCGGTGCAGTTGAGCGCGAGCAGCCGCACGGGAAGGACGTCTCCGAACACCGCCGCGCGCATCGGTTCGGGGAGCACCGAGAACTGCAGAAGGTTCAGCTCGAAGATTTCCCCCTCGGTGAACAGGCCGAGGCCCTCGGCGGCCTTCGTGCCGCTCAGCCACCCCAGCACGCCGCGTTTGGCGGTGCGGCGTTCGGGGAGCTCCGCACTCGCCGGAGGGTCGACGGCGTTCAGCGTGACTGGCTCGTTGCCAGCGCCCGCCAGCAGCCACTGCCCCATCTCGGAGGTCGGGTCGCCGAAGAGCGCGCCGATGTCCTCACCCGAGAGCCCGTGCTCCTTCAGGCCCGGCAACGCCGCTTCGAAACAGAACCCTTCGGCGCGAAGGCGCTGCAACAGGTTCCACGGCGTCTCGAGACTCATGGCCTTCCCCTCCACTCACGCTGCGGAACACGCTCGAGAATGCCACGACCGAACACCTGCTGCAGCCCCAGGTACTCGAGGTGCACGTAGCCGATGTGGCAGCCGCAGGTCGCCGCCGTGCACGCGCGCGGGCCGAGCTTCGATTCGAAGTCGGGCTCGTAGAGGTTGCCGAGGGGCTCTCGAAGGAAGTGACAACGGCGCGCGACGCCGTCGCCGTCGATGGAGAGCACGGTCTGCCCTCCCGCGCAGGCCTTGCCCAGACTGGGGTGGGCCTTCAGGTTCAAGGGAAAGAGCGGGTCGAGCGCGGTGAAGGCCTGCAGCACCTCCGGCGTGTACTGGCTGGCCAGGTCCTTCACGGCGTTGACCCAGACGTAGACGTGCGGCGGCAGCTCGGCACGCAGGGCCTTCAGCTCGTCGAGCACCGACGGAAACCCCACCACCCCGACGGAATACGAGATGCCGCGCTCTTCCAGCTCGAGGCACTGCGCGACGAACTTCTGCCGCTTCGCCCAGTCGGGGTGAAAGGTGGCCCAGATGCCGAGCTTCGAGGGCTGGGCGTCGTCGAGCCAGTCCAGCTTCGCCGAGAGGTTGGTCTGTACCGCGGCGCGGCCGACGTGCGGCAGGTGCGTGAGTCGGGCGAGCGCCTGCTGGTAGCGACGCTGCGTCAACGCCTCGCCCCAGGGCGTGAAGAACACGTCGAGCGGCTTTCGGTACGACTCGCACCACCCGAGGAAGCGCTGCAACTTCACCTCGTCGGCGGCATGCTCGGCGGCGGTCTCGTGATGCTTGGCGAACGGGCAATACGTGCAGCCGTAATTGCAGCTCGAGAGCGGGCCCCGGTAGAGCAGCTTGAGGCTCACCGCGCCTCCCATTCGGCCATCAGCGCGTCGACCTGCTCGGAATGCAGCCACGGCCCCAGCACGTCACTGCGCTCGAGGCCGGCCTCGGTGAGCACCAGCCGGGCGCCGTCGGACTGCGCCAGCCCCAGCGGCTCGAGCTGCGTGAGCTGCGGCAGGTCGCTCAGCGCGTCCGTACCGAAGCGAGCGCGGTAGCCCGCGAAATCGAGTCCTTCGGCGAGCAGCGAGAGCACCGCGAAGCGTCGACGCTGTTCCTGGTCGTCGAGTCGAATGCCGTGCCGCGCATACGAGAAGTCCTCGGCGGTGCGCAGCGAATAGTCGTCGATGATGCCCCGCACCGCGCGTGAGGCGACCGCCCATTCCTGCGAAGAGTGCAGCGCCGTGGCGTAGCTGCGGGCCCCACAGCCCAGGCCAATCAGGCCGTCTTCCTGGCAGTGGTAGACGGGCGCGGGCCGATTCGCAGGCCGATCGACCCGACGGAACATGCGCATCGACACCTGCGCATAGCCTTGAGCGAGCAGGAACTGGCGGCCAGCGCGGTAGAGCGCGAGCCGCTGGTCGTCCCACGCGCGCGCGGCCTTGCCCAGGTACGTGAGCGGGCGAACGTAGAGCGGGTACAGGTACAGCTCTTCGGGCGCCCAGGTCAGCGCGGTGCGCAGCGAGTGCTCGAAGGACTGAACGGTCTGCCCTTCGATGCCGTAGATGAGGTCGAGGTTGAGCGTGTCGACGCCAGTGGCGCGAAGCGCGTCGAGCGCACGGCGCACCACCACCGCTTCCTGCGGGCGCTTCACCGCCGCCACTTCCTCGGGAAGAAAACTCTGCACCCCGATGCTGATGCGGTCGGTGCCGGCGTCCATCAGCACCTTCAGGCGATCGTCCGTCGAGGTTTCCGGAGAGACCTCCACCGACATCGGAATGGCCCCCAGCCTGGCCCCCATCACCTGGCGCATCAGCCCGAAGACGCGCGCGAGCTGCGGCGCCTCGAGGAAGGTCGGCGTGCCTCCGCCCACCGCCGCGCGCGCGAAGGTCATCGGCCCCACGGCGTCGCGCACCGCCTGCGCTTCCCGCTCGAGCGCGTCGACGTACGAGCGCACCACCTGCTCGACGGGGTTGGCCGCGGTGAACAGGTTGCAGAACCCGCACCGCATCTCGCAGAAGGGAATGTGGACGTAGAGGAACAGCGCGGCTCGTCGCTCGGCCTTCCACACCTCGCGCAAGGGCACCGCGGGTTGGAGCGCCCGGTAGGCCGTCTTGTGCGGGTAACCGTAGAGGTACTGCTGGTACGGCGAGCCCTGCAGCATGCGCTCGAGGCGGTTGGGGCCGGGCTGGCGCTCGAGGTGCGTCATGAGGGAAAGTGAGCCTACCTTACGGGCCGGGGCCTGCGCAGTCGCGCACAGGCGACCAATCATCGACTCACCAACTCGAGCTGACAGGTTCACCCGATGCGATTTGCCCCATTGCTGGTCGTTGGTTCCCTGTGTCTGACGCTCTTCGGCTGTCCCCAGGAAGCCTGCGGCCCCAAGAACTGTGACGGGTGCTGCGACGTGATGGGCGCCTGCCGGTACGGCACCGGCTCGTCGGCCTGCGGCATCGCTGGAGCGCAGTGCACGCCCTGCACGGCGAAAGAGCAGTGCACCCAGGGCGCGTGCGTGGCAGCACCCACTGGCGGCGGCCACGCGACGGGCGGCGGCACGGCGACCGGCGGCGGTACGGCGACGGGCGGTGGTACGGCCACCGGCGGCGGCACCCAGACCAGCGACCCCACCGTGTTGCCGGCCAGCGCCACCATGGCCGAGAACGACAGCCTCGAGCTGAACGCGCAGTTGTCCGGCACGCCCCCCGACCCGACGGTGAACTTCGAGGTGGTCAGCGGCGGCGGCTCCATCGTCTCGAGCGGCCCCACCTCGGCGACGTATTTCTCGAGCTCGGCGAACGCGAGCGTCGTCATTCGCGCCACGGCGAATTACCTGTCGGCGCTCAGCACGCTGGTCAACATCACCATCGACCCCAACGTCACGCCGTTCGTCGTCGCGCCGTCGGCCACCTCGAGCAACGCCTACGTGCTCTCGCCCGGCGACTCGCAGACCTTCACCGCGTTCCAACCGGCCCTCAGCTCGGGGACCGCGACGGCGGTCGGGCTGACCGGGGTGACCTTCGTGCCCTGGCCGCTGGTGTCGAGCTACTCGGTGAACCCCACCTTCGCGCCCGCCTCGAACATCACGCGGCTCTACGTGCGCGAGAACGCCAGCAACCAGTGGTCGAGCACGGCGGTGCAGGTGGGTTCGACCACCCAGCCGTCGGTGACCATCACGCCTGACGTCAGCACGGTCGCGGTCAACGGCGTCGTCCAACTGACCGCCAACGTCAGCACCGGTGGCACCGTCACCTGGTCGACGAACCTCAGCGGGCTGGGCGGCAGCATCACCCAGAGCGGCACCTACACCGCGCCGTCGACGCCCGGCATCTACGTGGTGGGCGCCACCGTGCAGGGCTCGACCGATCGGTACGCGCTGGCGACCATCATCGTTCAGTGAAGCGCGCTGGCTGGTGGCTCGCGTCGGCGGGCCTGGCCTTCGTGCCCTTCGCGGCTGACGCCTTCGACGCGCCCCGCCAGTTCGTGCTGGTGGTGGGCGCGCTGGTGCTCTCGTTCGCGGCTGCGCCGCTGGTGGTGCCCCGGCCCATGCTGGCGGTGATCGCCCTGAGGCTGGGCGCTGCGGTGCTCACCACGCTGACCTCGCAGACGCCGCTCCATTCGCTGCCAGCGCTGGTGACTGCTTCGGCCATCGGGCTGTTCGCGCTCCAGGTGCGCGACGAGGGCGACCTGCGGCCGCTGCTCTGGCTGACCTGGCCCATCGCCGCGTGGGCCGTGGCGCAGGCCGTGGGGCTGGACCCGATCACCTGGGCCGACGCCGCGCGGTGGTGCGGAGGCGTGCGCCCCTTCTCGGCGCTCGGGCACCCCACGCAGTTGGGGGTCTTCATGGCGGTGATGGCGGTGCTGGCGCTCGACGACGCACGCACCCGGCAGTGGTCGCTGGCCACCGCGGCCGTCGCGGCCATGACCTGTGTGCTGACGCTCTCGCGCGCGGGGTGGCTCGCCCTGGCGGTGGGCGTCGTCGCCTGGCTCGCGCTGTCGGTGAAGCGGTCGGTGCGCCTCGAACCGCGATGGCTGGTACTGCCCGTGACGCTGGGGCTGGGCGTGGCCCTGGCCGGGCGCAGCGCCATCGTCGAGCGGCTGCAGAACTTCTTCGTCTCGCCGACCCGGCTTCACCTGTGGGGCACGGCGTTGACCGGTTTTCGCCGACACCCGGTGCTGGGCTGGGGCTTCGACGCGTTCGCGCTGGTCGACCAGCAGTTCCGCCACCCCGACGCCTGGAAGTACGAATGGGGCGGCACCGCCGGCCACGCGCATTCGGTGTTCCCGCAGACGCTGGCCACCGAAGGGCTGGTGGGCCTGCTCGCGTTGATCGGCTGCGTCGTCGTCGTGCTCCGTGCGTGGAAGCGTTCTCCGCCGCCACCGGGGCCAGCCGCGGCGGTGCTGGCGGTGGCCGCGTCGTCGATGGTGGCCTTCTCGGGCGTGCTGCTGGCCGTGGTCGGTGCGTCGTGTCTGCGGCTGAGCCTGGGCGCCGGCACCGTGGCGCTGCGGCGCACCGGGTGGGCGGCGTTCGCGCTCCTACCCGCGGTGACGCTGACGCTCCTCGCTTCGATGTGCGGGTGGCTGGGCCAGTCGCGCGGTGAAGTGACGTGGCTTGCGCGCGCGGCGAGGCTCGAGCCCTGGAATGGCACCTGGCCTGCCCTGCGGGGGGCGAGGCTCGAGGCCGCGGGTGCGTTGAGCGAGGCACTCGGCGCGTACCAGCAGGCGGTCGCCCGTGAGCCCGGGCTGGCGGTCTTCGAAGCGAACGTGGGGCGGGTGCAGTCGAAGCTGGGCGAGGTGACCGCGACCCGTGAGGCCTTCGACCAGGCGCGACGTCACGCCCCGCTCGACGCGCGCATCGCCCTCGACGCCGCCGAGGCCAGCGTGCGCACGGGCGACGATGCCATCGCCGAGCACACCTTGCGTTCGATGCTCGCGCTCTACCCGACCGATGGCCCGGCCTGGCTGGTGCTGGGGAAGTTCCGCTTGATGCGGGCGCGGCCGCTCGAAGCGCGCGCAGCGCTCGAGGCCTCGTTGGGCGCCGACTGGCGAGACTGGCCTGACGGCGTGCAGCAGGCCCGGTCGCTGTTGGTGCAGGTCGTCGCCCGCGGTGGCGACCCGGCGCTGGCCAACGAGCTCGCGCAGCGGCCCCTCGCGACTTCGCTGCCAGCCGAAGCGTGTGGCGCGCCGGCGTTCCTGCGGCGCTGACGCCTGCGCGGCACCACTACTCGTGCGGCGGCAGGAACACCGAGAAGCACGAGCCGCGCCCCTCGGCCGACTCCACGTCTATCCACCCGCCGTGGCGCTGCACGATGCCCCACGCCACCGACAGTCCCAGCCCCGTGCCTTCGCCGATGGGCTTGGTGGTGAAGAAGGGGTCGAACACCTTCTGCCGCACCTCTTCGCTCATGCCGCGGCCCTCGTCCTTGACCCGCACCACCACCCAGTCGCGAGCCCGGCGTTCGACGCTCAAGGGCGGTTCGCGATCGGCCAGCTCGACCCGGACCTGAACGCATTGGCCCGGCCGCGAGGCCTGAACCGCGTTCATCACCAGGTTCGACAGGACCTGCCGCAACTGCGCGACGTCGAACTCGACGCGCGGGGCCTGCTCGGCGGGGACCAGCTCGAGCGCGACCTGGCGCTGGCGCACCAGCGGTGAGAGCAGCTTGACCGAGTCCTTCACCAGCTCGACCACCGAGACCAGCGCGCTGCTGGTCTGCTGCGAGCGCGCGAAGTCGAGCATCTGCTTGATGATGCCGGTCATGAAGTCGGTCTGCTCGGCGATGATGCGCGCGGTGTCGTTCACCTCGGGCCCGGTGATTTCGCCGTTGGAGATCATGCGCGCGTACGAGCCGACGACGTTGAGCGGCGTGCCCAGTTCGTGCGCGATGCCCGCAGCCATTCGGCCCACGGTGGTCAGGCGTTGGGCGTGCTGCAGGTCGCGCTCGGCGTCTGCGCGCCCGGCCCGCTCGGTCGACAGCGCCGTTCGCAGCCGGGTCATCACCAACGCGACGGTGGAAAAGACCAGCGCCTGCACCACCAGGTTCCACGCGTGCAGCGCGACCGTGCGGTTCGGGTGGTCGAGGCGATCGACGACCAACCACGTACTGGTGGCGGCCAGGGCGACCAGCCACGCCAGCCGAGGCCCCGCGAACCACGCGCCGAGCGCGATGGGCACGAAGTAGAGCGGCGTGAAGAGCACGTCGGCGCCGGTGATGACGTCGCCGGCGATGACCAGCGCCGTCACGGCCAGCACCAGCGTCCACACGCGCCACGGCGCAAGGCGCTCGAGCGCCCGCCCCGACGTCTGCAGGAAGTGTGGCCAGTTCATCGAAAACCCCTCGCTCGGCAGGCTGGTGACCACGACCGTGGCAGAGCGATCACCGCCGGGCCAGCGTGGCGTGACGCCAGGGGCACGGCGACCCACAGCGGCCAGGTGCCCCGCTGTCGAACCCCGCAACCACTGGGAAGCCCGATGGCACGCGGTGTGCTCACCGGACTTCCGGCCGACTGGAGGTTCCATGAACCCGCTGTCCCTGCTGCCTTCTGCCCCGCGTGTGCTGGTGGCCGAAGATCAACCCGCGATGCGCGCCCTGCTCGCCCGCACCCTGCGTGGCGCCGGCTACGAGGTCACCGAGGTCGGCGACGGCGACGCCCTGTGGCGCGAAGTCGGTCGCGAAGACGAGCCTGACCTGGTGGTCAGCGACATTCACATGCCGGGGCTCAGCGGCCTCGAGGTGCTCGCGCGCCTGCGGGAATCGGACTGGATGATGCCGGTCATTCTCATCAGCGCCTTCGCCGACATCGCCACCCTGCTCGACGCCAATCGGCTGGGCGTCTCACGCGTGCTGACCAAGCCGTTCGAGATGAGCGACCTGGTGCGCACCGCGAAGCGCCTGGTCGACCCGGCGCCCACTCCCGACTGAACCTGCAGCCTCAGCCGAGCACGAACTGCGCGTACGGCACGGTCCACACCGCGGGGTGCGCCAGGCGGTGCCCCACGAAGCCGTCGTCGCCGTAGCAGGTGCCGTGGTCGCTCATCACCAGACACAGCGTGGGCGCGCGTCGCTGCACCGCCTCGAACAACGGGGGCAGCCGCGAATCGACGTAGCGCAGCGCCGCCGCATGGGTCTGCAGCGAATCGTACGACGCGCCCTCGACGTACATGCGGTTGGGCTGATGCAGCGCCGAGACGTTGAGGTACAGGAACACGCGCTGGCTCGAGGGAATGGCCTGCAGCCGCTGCACCGCGAGCGCGACCTGCAGATCGATGGAGCTCGGGTTGGTCACGCCCAGGTCCCTCGAATAGTGCGCTTCCGAGAAGTACCCGGGCAGCACCCGGCCCAGCGCGTTCTCGGGGTTGAAGAAACCCACGCCGCCGATGCAGATGGTGCGGTACCCACGAACCTCGAAGCCATGCACGATGTCGGGCGCGTCGAACACCGCCGTGTGGGGCGCGGTGCTCTCGCTGCCGGCGAAGCGGGTGGCGAACAGGCGCGGGTGCGGGCCGGGCCCTGCGGGCGTGGGCAAGAAGCCGGCGAAGAAGGCCTGATGCGCGGCGTAGGTGAAGCTGCCCGGCGTGTGGCGCTCTTCCCAGGTCGAAATGTGCGAGCCCAGCGTCGGCGTGCGGCCGGCGGCGAGCTCGTCGCGCGCCACGTCGAAGCGCAGGGTGTCGAGCACCACGAAGAGCACGTCGTGGGTGCCGACCATCGCCGCGGCGTTCATGCCCGCACCAACCCGCTGGCGCGCAGCACCGAGAGCACCTTCTCGACGCAGGCCTCGACCGGCTCGAGGTCGGTGCGCAGCTTCAGCTCAGGAGCCGCCGGCGCTTCGTACGGGTCGTTCACCCCGGTGAAGTTCTTCACCTCGCCGGCCAGCGCCTTGCGGTACAGCCCCTTGGTGTCACGCGCCACCAGCGCGTCGAGCGGCGCGTCGAGGTGCACCTCGACGAAGGGCAGCCCTTCGGCCACGCACTGCGCACGCAGCTCGTCACGCACCTGCGCATACGGAGAAATCGCCGCGCCGATGGCGATGGCCCCGCTGCGGGCCGCCACGCGGGCCACGAAGCCGATGCGGCGAATGTTGGTGTCGCGGTCCTCCTTCGAGAAGCCCAGGCCCTTCGAGAGCGTGGCGCGAAGCTCGTCGCCGTCGAGCACCTCGACCGGAGCCTGCGCGAGCAGCGAGCGCTTCAGCGCGGCGGCCAGCGTGCTCTTGCCGGCGCCCGACAACCCGGTGAACCAGAGCACGAAGCCGGTGCGGTGGGCGGGCAGGGAAGGCGCTCCACCGAAATGCCGGCGGAGGACGTCGGCCACCTCGGGCCGGGTGAATTCGTGCGGCAGCGGCTGCCCCGCGCGCAGCCATTCGCGCACCTTCGTGCCGCTCAGCTCGAGCCGGGCCGACACCTCGTGCGGGCACGAGCGCGCCGAGGCGACCGACTCGCACACCCGACAGTAGAAGGTGGGCTCGAACTTGAGCGGGGTGACGCCCAGCTCGTGCGGCGCGAAGCGGTCGAACGCTTCCTGCGCGGCGGTCGGGCCGTAGTACGTGCCGACGCCCGCGTGGTCGCGGCCCACGATGAGGTGGGTCAGCCCGTAGTTCTTGCGCACCAGCGCGTGGAACAGCGCCTCGCGCGGGCCGGCGTAGCGCATGGCCGCGGGGAAGGCCGCCAGCAGCGTGCGCGCGCGCGGGTAATAGCGCTCGACCAGGGTCTGGTAGATCTCGAAGCGCACCGAGGCCGGCACGTCGTCGGCCTTGGTCTCGCCCACCAGCGGGTGCAGCACCAGGCCGTCACAGACCTCGAGCGCCAGCTTGGTCAGGTGCTCGTGCGCGCGGTGAATGGGGTTGCGGGTCTGGAAGCCGGCCGAGGTCTTCCACCCCCGGCGAACGATCTCGGCGCGCACCTGCGCCGGGGTGAGGCGGAAGGCGGCGAAGGGCAGGTCCGACGGCAGTGGCAGCACTTCGACCGCGCCACCCACCAGCGTCCTGGGGCGCCCGACCAGGTACGCCACGCCGGGGTGCGCCAGGTCTTCGGTGCCGTACACGTGCCGCGCTTCGTGCAGCGGGTCGCGGGTGAAGACCGACTCCACGGTGAGCACACCCCACGGGCGGCCGGTCGCATCGTGCAGCGCGAGCTCGCCACTCGAGGGAGCTGACTCCACCGCCAGCGTCAGCGGCAAGGGCCACACCAGGCCGTCGCTCAGCCGCATCGATTCGACCACGCTGGTGTACTCGGCCTGAGACAGAAAGCCGGTCAACGGAGAGACCGCACCGACTGCCAGCAGCTCGAGGTCGGCCAGCTCGCGCGCGTCGAGCGTGACGCGGGGCAGGTTCGCGGCGCGGGCCGTCAGCGCGGCGGCGTCGGTGGTAAAGCGGTCGACCAGGGTGCCGCCGTGGGGCGTGTTCATCGAAAGTCCTCGGCCGGGAAAGAGAGGAGCGCAGGTCTAGCAGCGCCAGCCGGAAGCTCCAGAGCGTCGGCCGGGTTTCGTGCGAATCTCCTCGCCGATGCGCTGGGCGATCGTCAGCTTGTTGGCCGCGTGTGCCCCGACCACGCACGATGCCTGCCTGTCACAGGGCACCCGGTGGTGCGAGCGCCTGTGGCTGTGCGTGGTCGAGCACGCTCGCGCCTCGCCAGCCTTCGTGGCCCGCTTTCGCCATTCCCTGCAGGACTGCGCCGGGCTGTACGCCGACGAGTGCACCCCGACCTTCTCGGGTGGGCTGACCGACGCCCGCCAGCAGCCGTGCGGCGCGCTCACCGACGCCGCGAACTGCGCCGCGCTCTTGGCCGCGCGCGACACCTGCCTGCAGCGCTGCCAGCCATGAGGCGTGAGCTGCGCAGACTCAGGCAAGACGTGCTCAGCCGCCCCGACGACCTCGCGGTGCGGCGGGTGCTGGCCGACGCGCTGCTCGAGGCGGGCGACCCGCTCGGTACCTTCATCTCACTGCAGTGTCGGCTGGCAGAGCTGCCAGCCGACGACGTCACGCGGCCGCAGCTCGAGCTCGAGGTGC
>CAIWFK010000388.1 GCA_903911905.1 uncultured Myxococcales bacterium | reverse complement strand
CCTTCGCCAGCGTCGGCGCCGCGACCCTCGGCGGCCACCGAGCCCTGGTGATCGTCGACGGCGTGGCGCGCCTCGACGCCCGCCCCTTCCTGCCGCGAGCTGCTCTGCGCACGCTCGCCCGACGCCGCCTGGCCCAGTCGCGACTGGAAGGCGCCCTGCCTGCCGCGCGCGTCGGCGGTGCGCTGCTCGTTCTGGCCGAGGTCGACCTCTCCCGATTCGGCGGCCTCGAGCAGTTGCTCGATGGCGCTCTTGGCCGCGCTCTGTTGCTGGGTCTGGGTCTGCTGCTGCTTGTTGGCGGTGACCAGCTTCGAGAAGGCCTGGTTCTCGCCCGCCTTCTTCGCGTTCTTCGCCTCGGCCGTACGGCGAGCCTCGGCCACGCGGGCCGCCGCGAGCGCGTCTTCGCGATCGTCGTCGATGCGGCTCATGACTTCTTCCCGGCGGCGGCGCGCACCCGCTGCAGGTGCAGGGTGTTGCCGATTTCTTCCTGGGTCAGCTCTTCCCGCTGGGCGCGTTCCTTGCGCACCTCGGCCACCCAGCCGTCCTTGTGCTTTTCGATGGCCTTCTTTTCCATCGCCGCGGTGGCCATGTCGGCTCGCCGCTGCTCGACCAGCTTCTCGGCCTGCTCGACCGCGTCGCGCTGCCGGTCGATGTCGAGCGCCAACTGGGCCTCTTCGTCCTTGAGCCGGTTCTCGAAGCGCCCCATCTGCTGGAAGGCGGTGATGCCGCCGCCCTTCGCGGTCATCTCTTCGAGGAACGCCGCGACCTTCGCCTTGCGCTCGGCCTTCTTGCGCGCCAGGTCCTGTTCCATGGTGGCCAGCGTGCGCTTCTCGGCCTCGCACGCCTTGACCGCCGCCGAGAAGGCTTCCTTGGCCTCGTCTTCAGCGCGGGTGCGAATGTCGAGCAGCGCCTGCAATCGGTACGGAGCCATGACCAGCACGCAGCGTACACCCGGTGGCCGCCGAACGTGCGCTGGAACCGTCGACTGTCCCACATCGCACTACAGGGGTCAGAGTTCGGGAGCGTCGGCGAACATGTCGACCAGGCGCTGCACGGTTTCCTCGAAGGGCATGGACTCGTGGGTGTCCTGCTTCAGGTAGCCGATGATCTGCTCGTACTTGTCGATGGCGTAGTCGGTGCGCGGGTCGGTGCCGTACTGGTAGGCGCCGAGCAGAATCAGGTCGCGCTGCTTCTCGTAGGTGGCGAGCGTCTCGCGCAGCTTGCCGGCGGCGTGCTTGTGCTCCCTGGTGGCGATCTGGCTCATCACGCGCGAGAGCGAGGCCAGCACGTCCATCGCGGGCCACTGGTTCCGCTCGCCGATGGCGCGGTTCAAGATGAAGTGGCCGTCGAGAATGCCGCGCACCTCGTCGGCGATGGGCTCTTCCATGTCACCGCCGGCGACCAGGCAGGTGTAGATGGCCGTGCAGCGGCCCTTGTCGGAATTGCCGGTGCGCTCGAGCATGCGGGGCAGCATCGAGAACACCGAGGGCGGGTAGCCCTGGCGGGCCGGCGGCTCACCGATGGCGAGGCCGATTTCACGCTGGGCACGCGCCAGGCGGGTGACCGTGTCGAGCATGAACAGCACGTTGCCGCCCCGCTCGCGGAAGTATTCGGCGATCGACGTGGCCACGTAGCCCGCACGCAGGCGCACCAGCGAAGGCTGGTCGCTGGTGGCACAGACCACCACCGAGCGCTTCATGCCCTCTTCGCCCAGCGCGTCTTCGACGAACTCGAGCACTTCGCGACCACGCTCGCCGATGAGCGCAATCACCGACATCTCGGCCGTGGTGTTGCGCGCGATCTGCCCCATGAGCGTCGACTTGCCGACGCCCGAGCCGGCGAACAGGCCGATGCGCTGGCCTTCGCCCACGGTGAGCAGCCCGTCGATGCAGCGCAGCCCCAACGAGAGCGGCTTGGTGATGCGCAGGCGCTTGAAGGGGTCGGGGCAGTCGCGGTCGACCGACCAGTCGAAGAGGCCGGTGGGCAGCGGCTTGCCGTCGATGGGCTCGCCCAGGCCGTTGAGCACCCGGCCCAGCAGCGCGTCGCCCACCCGAATGGTCAGCGGCCGACCGGTGGGAATGACCTCGCTGTCGGGGCCGATGCCCGACAATTCCCCCAGCGGCATCAGCATCACCGTGTCGCCCTGGAAGCCGACGACCTCGCTGCGCACTTCCGAGCTGCCGCGGCGAATGAGGCACACCTCGCCGATGCGCACGTTGGGCACCGAGGCCTTGATGACCAGACCCGTCAGCTCGACCACCCGACCGCGAACCCGCAGCAACTGGGCGCTCTTGAGCAGCTCGGCGTGGCGGCGCAGATCGACCGCCATCACTTCACTTCTTTCTTGGCGTCGGCCGGCATCAACAGGTTGCGCAGCATCTCGAACTGGGTGCGAATCTGCCCGTCGATGACGCCGTACTCGGTGGAAATGACACAGCCGCCACGTTCGACGTCGGCGTCGTCGCGAATCGACAGGTCGACCGCGCGGCCGATCAATTCCATCAGGCGCGGGCGCTTCTCACGCAGCAGCTTGCCGTCGTCGGGGTGCACCTTGAGCACCATGGCCTTGGCGCTGCGCGCCGCTTCGGTGGCGGTGGCGCAGATCTCGGCCAGCACCAGGGGGTCTCGCTCGAGGTCGCGGCCGATGATCTTCGCGGCGATCTTCAGGGCCAGCTCGAGCGCGTTGTGCTCGCTTTCGGCCATGATCTGCCCGGCCTGCAGCTTGGCGCGCGCCAGCTCGGCGGTCTGCAGCGCTTGCACCTCGGCCTTGGCCTCGTCGCGCGCCTTGGCGAAGACCTCTTCCTTGAAGCGCAGGGCCTCGGCCTTGATCTCTTCGGCCTTCTTCTGCGCGTCGATCACGATCTGCCGCGCGGTGGTGTGGGCCTCGAATTCCTCGGCGTTGAGCACGCCCGCGCGTCGCGGCGGCGGCGGCAGAATCGGCTTCTCGGAGATGGAAGGCGATTCGCCGGCCTCACCGCTCTTGATGACCTTGCCGATCACCCGGGGGCTCGAACCCGCACGCCGCTCGTCTCGTTCGTCCATCGCCTCGCGAGCTTAACGCGAACCCGGGCCCGGTCCACGACCCGGCGGCTTTTGCCCGACCTTCAGAATGGGCGAGCGCGACGAGGTGGCCCGCTGCACGGTGCCCTTTCGCCGGGGAATCTGCTGCAGGGGGCCGGGTTCGGCGCGGCGCTCGGGCCGGGTCAGCGGCTTGCCGTCGCGCAGCACGCGCTGGCGGGGGTCGGTGCCGCGATCGGTGCCCCCCTCGGCCGACGAGACGGCGCCCGCACGGCGCGCATTGCGCTCGGCGATGGGGTCGCGGCGCGGCCGTGGCGGCTCGGCCGGCGCCACCGGCACCGGCCCCGACGATCGCCGCACCGGTGGGGCGGTGAGCACCCGGCCCGCGGGCGTCGAGGGCTCGACGGGCAGCGCTCGGCCTCGCGAAGACGACCGCTCGTCACCGGGGCTGGTCAGCGCCTTGCCGGTGGGGGCCGAGGGCTCGACGACGGGCCGCAGCACCGGCGGCGCCGCCGGGCGGACCGGAGTCGGCTTGCGCATGGGGCGCGGTGGCAACACCGGCACCGGCAGGGTGTCGACCTGGGCCAGGCTGGGCTTGCTGTCGCGGCGCTTTTCTTCGCGCGCGGGCTCTTCGGCACGCGGCGCTTCGGGGTCGGCGACCACCGGCACGGCGATGGGCGCGAGCACCGGGGGCGCGGGCGGAGCGACGGGCGGCGCCGGAGGCCTCGGGGGTGGCAGCCGCATGGGGCGATCGACGATGCCCCGCTGGGCCAGGCGTTCGAGCTGCTCGACGATGTCGAGGCGCCCGCCGTCACCCTTCACCGGTCGGCCCTTCTCGTCGCGGTACCACCGCGCGAAAAGCCTGCCGTGCTCGCCCTGGTGGCGGTCGACCAGTCGTTGGGCGAATTCGGGCCCCTGCGCCACTGCCGCGCGCACGATGCGCTGGACACCGGCGCTGCGCAGACCGACCGACGGGCTCTCGAGCGCGCCGTGCATCTCGAGCACGATGCGCGCGTCCTTCTCGGACAGGCGACGGCTGGTGCCGGCCTCGGCGGCGCGGGCCATGAGCGTGCGCTGATCGGGCGGCAGCTCGGCGAGGAAGGCGTTGCGCTCGTCTTCGACCAGGCCAGCGACGGCGGTCGAGAGCACGCGCGCGCCCATGCGGTCCGCCACGGCGAGCAGCTCGCGCTGCTGCAGGGTCAGCAGGTCGGTGAAGCGGAAGCCGCCGATCTGTGGGCCGCCCTGGCGCATGGCGTCTTCGAGCTTCCAGCGGATGATCGAGAGCACCTCGGGTCGCACGTCGCGCGCCAGGCGGAGCGGTTTGGGGCCGCCCAGTTCGGCGCGGGTGGCGTCGGCCAGCTCGACCGGCAGCGCGCGCAACACGACCTCGATCATCGCCGGGCGCTCGGCCTTGAGCACGCCCGCCAGCCGCTTGGCGTCGACGCTCGCCAGATGCCGCCGACGCTGCATCACCAGCCGCTTGATTTCCTGAATCAGCAGCGGCACCCGCTTCTCGCGGGGAATCTGCACCAGGGCCTGGGCCCGGTGCTTGAGCAGCTCTTCCTCTTCGATCGGCAGGTGATCATACGCGCCGATGGCATCGGACCCGCCGAAGGCGAGCGAGGTCAGCAGCAGCATGGTCTGTCGCTTCGAGAGCGAGGTGAAGAACTGTTCCATGAGTCAGGTCGCAGTGGAGGATAGCACCGCCGCCTGAAGGGGTGTGGTCGAGGCAGTTGGTGGAGCGCCTCGAGCCTACTCCTGCGTACGCGAGCGCGGCGGCGGGCGCCCATTCGTCGCCGGCTTGCGCACCGCCAACCAGCCGACCGCGCCGGCCATCGCCACCAGCAGCAGAATCAACAGGCCCAGCACCATCTTGAGCGTGGTCGCGCTGCCGGCCTGCACGTTCATGCCCAGCACCGACTTGAACTGCGGCTCGTCGCTCGCGTCGGCGACGAACTTGGCGGGAGTCATGATGACCTTCACGCTTTCCTTCTTCATTTCGGGCACCGAGTTGGCGACGAAACCCTGCACGTCGTCGATGCTCACCGGCACCACCCCGCCCTCTGCGGCGAGGTACTTGACCAGCACGGCAGCCGACGGCATCGGGCGCTTCTCGGGCTGGGTCAGGTCGTTCACCTCGGGAATCATCACGATCACCCGCGACTCGAGCACGCCGGGTATGCGGTTGAGCGCGTTCGACACCTCTCCGCCGAGCGCTTCGATGAACATCGCGCGCTCTTCGGTCTGGGTGGGAATCATGCCCTTGGTCTGCTTGAAGATCGCCAGGCCGTCGGCGTGGGGCCGGGGCAGCGAATGCTCGCGCAGCAGCTCGGCGCCCTGCTGGGCGTCGGCCTTGGGCACCGAGATGATGAAGCGCGCGTCCTTGCCTTCGCCTTCACGGTCCTTCACGGCGTCGATGCCGTGCTTGCGCAACAGGACGTAGATTTCGTTGGCGTCTTCCTCGTTGAGCTCGTGCTGCAGGCGGGTGGTGCAGGCCGAGGCCAGCAGCACCGCGCACATCACCATCGACCTGACCGAGGTACCCGAGACGGAACGCATTGGTGCGACAGCCTACACGAGCGCCACCCGAACGCATCACTCCGAATAGAAGAGCGGTTCGCGCGAGGCGACGAACTCGTCGATGGCCGCCTGGGCCGCGTCGTCGAGCCGCGTGAACTGAATGCCCAGGCCGGGGAAGGCGTCGGGCAGCTTGTCGTTGACCTCGCGCACCCAGCGCACCTGGCCGTGCGCGGTGACCTTCTGACCCGACGGCAGGCTGAAGGTCAGGTCGATCTCGGTGCCGATGG
>CAIWFK010000387.1 GCA_903911905.1 uncultured Myxococcales bacterium | reverse complement strand
GGTCGGCTTCATCGCGCTGGTGGCCTTCGGCGCCATCGTCATCACCCACCGCATCGTGGGGCCGCTCTTCCGCATCAAGCGCATGGCGCGCGAGGTCGCCGCGGGCGTGCTGCGGCCGCAGACCTACGGCTTGCGGCCCACCGACGAGCTGCAGGACGTGTTCGAAATCTTCTCGACCATGGTCACCTTCCTGCGCGGGCAGGCCGAGGCCGACTTGAAGGCGCTCGAGCTCGCCACCACCGACCCCGCCGAAGCCCGGAAGCTGCGCGACGAATTCGAAAAGCGCCTGGCCCGCCAGAGCTGAGGGGCATTTTCAGCGCGCCACCACGTGGCGCCCGGCCGCCGAGGCCACCAGGTCGGCCAGCTCGGCGGCGACGGCGTCAGGCACCCCTGCTTCGGCCGCGAGCGTGACGTGACGTGCGCCGCAGGCCAGCACCGCGCTGCGCCACTGGGCGGCGAGCGCCACGCCCCCGTCGAGAACCACGTGCGGTGCCGACGGCAGCCCCGTCTCGAGCCACCGCCCCAGCACCACGCCGTGGCCGCGCATGGCCCGCGCCGACGAAAGCAACCGAATCGGCGTGCCCTGCTCGAGGAAGGCCCGGGCGAGCGCCTCGAGCGGCCGCGCGCTCAAGAGCACCACCACCGAGTCGTGTGCCAGCCGCCCGGCCAACGCCACCAGCGCAGAGATCGAGGTCGGCTCGGCCACCGCTTCGAGCGACCAGGGCACCACCGCCGGAGGCACCCAGGCCGGCGTGGGGGTCAGCCACCGCGCGCCGCCACGCACCGAGCTGACGAGCAGCGACCGGCCCTTGAGCCGGGGCCTGACCAGCGCGGCTGACGCGCGCAGCCGCCGCTCGACCCGGCCGTGTCCTGCCACCAGCTCGAACACTGGCGCGGGTACCGCGAGCAGGGCGCTCAGGTCGTCGGCGAACTCGCGCACCAGCGGTGACCAGGGCTGCAGCGGCCCCGACAGGGCGCGCGCCACGTCCTTCTGCAGGCCCAGCAGGAGGTCGCGCACGTCGAGCCAGGTACGCTGGGTGCGGGCCGCGCCTTCGATGGTCACCGGCGGTGCCTCGAGGGTGTGGCGCAGCCAGCCGCCGGCTTCGGTCAGGGCCGCGACCAGCGCCTGCCCGGGGGCCACCAGCGCGACGAGCTGCGCCAGCCGCTCGCAGCGGCGCTGGTCGAGGGTGATGGCCGAGCGACGGCGTTCGGCTTCGGGCAGCGACTCGGCGTTGCCGACCAGCAGGTTCACCGGCGCGCCGCGCTCGAGCCAGTCGAGCGCGAGCTCGTGACTGACCACCACCACCGGGGCCTGGTCGGTCGCCGCTTCGGTGGCTCGCACGAAACAGGCCGGGTCGGCGCAGGTGCAGCCTCGCGCCAGTTGCAGCATCGAGCGAGCGTCGGGCAACCGCTCGGCCATGAAGGCGCTGTGGGCCAGGGGGTCGCCGGTGGGGGAATGGTGCTGCCACACCTCGAGCCACGCGCGGGTGCGTCGGCCCGCGTCGTCGGCGGCAGGCGAGTCGATCAGCCGGCGCAGGGCGGTACGGCAGACCTGTCGGCGCGGCACGACCAGCGC
>CAIWFK010000386.1 GCA_903911905.1 uncultured Myxococcales bacterium | reverse complement strand
GCTGGGGGCCTCGCGGCGAGTGCCCGGTCGGTGCCCACTTCACGGAGAGCAGTGCCCGTCTGTCGGGGAGCAAGCGGGTTAGGGCTTGTTCCAGCCGATGCACTCAGTCGGCAGGTTCCCGCCGATGATGTTCCCGCACGACTCCTGGTTGATCGCCGCGTTGCACCGGGCGAGGGCAGAGGGGTTCTGCACGCTCGCCGCGCAGCTGGACGCGGCATTGCAGCACCCCGACGTGAACTGTGTCCGACACTCGGCAACCGGCGTCGAGCCCAACCCACCGCAGGCGTCCGCCCGACCGCACCAGCTCGTACCGAACTCGAAGCAGGCATCCGCGATGGTCGACGGCGTCGGAGCGCAGGCAACGATGAACAGCACCAACCCCATGATTCGCCTCATTTGGCACCTCCACGTGACGGGTGAACTCAACGGCACGCGGAGCATCGGGCATGGCTATGACAGCGCAGGTCAGTCCTCGGGCCGACTCGGAGTAATTCGGGCAGCACCGACCCTGAAGTCGTCTGGAGAAACCACCTTCGTCTTCGACAGGGCGAGGACCACGGCGCGCCGCCGCGAACTCCCGAAGCTGATCCACGCCATCAAGCGCCGTGTGCCGCCGGCGGGCAAGGTCAGCTTCGATGCCGAGCGGAACGCTCGCGGTCACGCCGACAAGTTCTGGGCGGTCGCGCTCGCTTGCCAAAGCGAGCGGCAGTTGGCGCAGCCCTTCCGCGTGCTGGGCTGAGACGCGCCGTTGCATGCAGAAGAGAGCGATTTGAGTTCGGTCCTGCGCGCAGTGACGTCAACGATGAGTCGTTGCTTGCGAGAATGAGTGAAGTTCGTTACTTTTCGCGTTCATAGACTCAAATGAAAGCCTCGGACTACATCTCCAGCCTCGCCGTAAGTGGCCGTTTTCACTTCACCCTCGACGAAGCCGTGAAGGCCCTCGGCGCAACGGTGGTAGCGACGAGGGCCGCGCTACTGCGCCTCCAGCACAAGGGGCAGGTCGCGCTCCCGCACCGTGGGTTCTACGTCATCGTTCCACCCGAGTTCCGCCGCCTGGGGTGCCTGCCCGCCGAGCAGTTCATCCCTCAGTTGATGAGCCACCTTGGTGAGCCCTACTACGTGGCCCTGCTCAGCGCGGCGGAGTTGCACGGCGCAGCCCACCAGCGTCCACAGGCCTTCCAGGTGATGCTCGAGGCCAACCGCCGGCCCATCGAGTGCGGCTCCGTTCGGGTCCAGTTCGTCGCGAGGAAGGACGCTGAGCAGACCACCGTCGTCGAGAAGAACACGCCTCGGGGCTCGCTTCGCGTCGCGTCTGCCGAGGCCACCGCGTTGGAGTTGGTCGGGTACGCAGACCAGTGCGGAGGCCTCGACAACGTCGTGTCCGTCCTCGGCGAGCTCGTCGACGCGCTCGACCCGGTGAAGCTCGTGACCGCCGCGAGCAAGAGCCCCATCGTGTGGGCTCAGCGGCTCGGGTACCTCCTCGACCTCACGGAGCGCGCTGACCTCGCGGAGGTCCTCTTGCCCCTCGTGAAAGAGCGCGCCCACAGCGCCCGCCTCGCCCGCTCCACCTCCGGGAAGGGCGCCACTCGCAGCCAGCGCTGGAAGTTGGCCGCCAACGTCGACGTGAGGGCCGAGCTTTGATCCCCAAGGACTTCATCACCGAGTGGCGCGCACACGCGCCCTGGGTCACCGACCGGCAGGTGGAGCAGGACCTCGTCATCTCACGCGCCCTGGTCGAGCTCTTCTCGCGGCCCACCATCGCCAACGCCCTCGCGTTCCGTGGCGGCACGGCGCTCTACAAGCTGCACTTCCGCCCAGCTGCCCGCTACTCGGAGGACATCGACCTCGTTCAGACCCGTGAGGAAGGCATCGGTCCGGTGCTCGACGCCATCCACGAGGCCCGTGGCTGGGTGAGCCGAAGTGGAAGCAGTCCGAAGGTCGCGTGACGTTGAGCTACCGCTTCGAATCGGAAGACCTTCCTCCGGTCCGGCTGAAGTTGAAGGTCGAGATGAACACGCGCGAGCACTTCACCGTGTACGGGCTGAAGGACCACCACTTCGAGGTCGCCTCTCGGTGGTTCTCGGGCGCCGCTCCGCTGCGCACGTACGAGCTCGATGAGCTGCTCGGCACGAAGCTGCGCGCGCTCTACCAGCGCAAGAAAGGCAGAGACCTGTTCGACCTCGGCCT
>CAIWFK010000385.1 GCA_903911905.1 uncultured Myxococcales bacterium | reverse complement strand
GTACCCCTTTCGGCTGACCCGTTTCCCGTCGATGAAGAAGCTCACTACGAGGCGACGAGCCTCCCACTCCCTCGACACGCCGTGCCGGAGCCCGCGTCGAAAGCCGGTCTCGCGGAAGACCGACTTCCCGTCAGGGTTCCACCAACGTTCTGGTCCGTGAAGCATGCCGTCGACGAGGTGCCGTTCTTCGGCGAGTGCTCCCGAGTCGTCACACCACAGGTCGACGCCCGTGCCGCGGACGAAGCGGTTGACCAGGAGCAGACGGCCGCGGTCGTCGAACTGCTTGGTCAGCCCGTGCACGAGCCCGCCAACGAGCGGTTCGACGTAGCTGACGAAGCCGTTCTCGTGGAAGTCGACCTGGGGGCCGAAGGGCTCACCGTCGCGAAGCGCAACGACCGAGCAGGGCTTCCCGTTCTCGTACCAGCTCGCGCGACCGACGACGTCATCGCCCTGCCTGTACTCGGACTCGACCTTCTGGCCGTTGGCGTCGAAGCGTGTGACGAACTCCTTAGAGCCGAGCGGAATTCGCGGGCGCGGTTGGTTCCCGGCGTCCCACCATCGACGGTCGTCCATCGCAAACCGTCGCGACTCACGAGGTAATTCGCCGGCCTTCTTTCGTGCGCGCGCCATCCCTCCTCCCAGCACCGACTGTACCAGTGGCAGCATGCTTCGCCGAGCCGCGATGACGTCCGGGCGGCGTGGCCCGCAAGGCGTAGTCATTCAGGAGGCCCGACGTAGGTCGCACACGTCCGGCCTGGCGGCTCCGCCGACCAACCCATCGTGCGCAGCACCGACTTGGCGGCATCTCGGACAGCGACCCACTCGGGCGCGGAGTCGAGTGCACCGTCCAGCCAGAGTTCGGCGTGGGTCGGTCCACTCATTTCGATGATCAATCGATCGAGCAGAGCGAAAGCATCGAACTGCTCGGGTGTCAGCGACGGAGCCCCGTTCACAAACCGCCGGTAGTGCTCCTCGAATTCGAGGACCAGCTCATCTGGCACGCAGACGAACGAGGGGAAGAATTCGCGCTGCACCGTGGGCGGTTGGGCAAGCGCGCGAACGGCCCACTCCAAGTCATAAGATTCGTCCGCGTTCATTTACTGAGACTCAGATTTCAAGGTGTGGCGCTCAGAGTGAGCTGCTCGATGAGCCGCGTCGCTTCGTGTTCGGAGAGCTCCGCGACGAGCTTCGCGCTGGGCTTCGACTCGAAATGCGCGCGCCCGGCGCCCCACGTCGACCGAGCACTCGCCGGCGCCGCGACAATCAACCGCGTTCCTTGATGCGGTTGAATGTCCCATGGGATTCCCTCATTCCAGATGCGTTGGTCGACGCCCGGAGCTCGGCGCTCGAACAGTGAACGGAGCGCAGAGCCTTTGAAGAACTCCCATGTGCCTTCCACGTCTGGCGGGTTTGGGCGATCTTCCGCACCGGTCGTCACGTCGATGCTGTGCTGCGGCGGGCGCCGGAGGCCCAGGGGGGCGGCGAGTTGCGCGAGCAAGAGAACGTGAAGTTCGAAGTTGATCCCGACTTGGTCGAGTTCGACGTCGAACACTCGCTTCGTCGGAAAGTGAATCACCCTGAAGACTTCCCGATCTGGCGACAGCACAATCGAGCGCAGCTTGTCGGCGGCGGGAAGAACGCCGCAGAGCGTAAGGATTTCAGCGGAAACTTCACTCCGCTCGCGCACGTTGAGTCTTGCAGCACGATCCCGAACAACCAGCGAGGCCAAGGCGTTCAGCCAGGCATCGAGGTTCCGGAATGCCCAAACGGCCTCGGCGTCGTCCTCGCCGAAACGCCGCCACCACGCTTCAGGAACCGCAACCGGCCCCACGATGAGGTCTTCGGGCCCGGGCTCTGCTTCCTCGTCAAGATCGGAAGCGTCAGAAACTGCGTCGATGAATCTGCGGCCTGCTCGAATGACATTCACCAGCTTTGCGGCGATCGCGTCCAGGGGGCGCGTCGTGTGACCGGTCATGTAAGCGAGGCTGACCGCTGAGCGAACGAGCGTCGTCGCCTTCCCGAAGCCGAGCGTTGGTAGCAACTCGACCATGCGGTCGAGCGGTTCCACGTATTGGTCGCGCAACGTGGGGTCGACCGAGGCGAAGAACTCGCGCTCTGCTGATTCCATCTGGGAAACGGTCAACCCAGGTGACAGCAGCGTCTTCTTGTACGCGGCAAACGCTTCCTTGGGCGTCATGCGTACTTCATAGCCGAATTGAGGAACGGCCTTCATGGAAGGCCGTCCCTGACGGTCGCGGCGGTGCTCTTTGACAGGCGCGTGTATGCCGAGGTCGCGGATCTGCGAAGCGAGGGCGTTGCTGTTGACGTGGGTGACTCTCGAATCGCTGCGCTCATCGACGAGGCGACGCACACCATCGACCGCGTGACCGGGCAGTTCTTCGAGCCGCGCGATGCCTCGTTTCGTTTCGACGGGCGCGGGACTCCGACGCTCGAACTGCCGGTGCCGCCGATTCGGCTCGACTCGCTCAAGGTCGACTTCGAAGGTCGCTTCCCGTTCCCCTACGTCTCGGGCTACCCGTTCGAGTTCTCGCTCGACCCGACCAACCTCGTCGTCGTCGGAGCTCCAGTCCGCGGCGGCTACGACGGCGCGCGCCTCACCCTGCGACACGGGCTCTTCTTCCCGAAGGGGCACGGGAACGTCACCGTCAGCGGCCGCTGGGGGTACACCGAGGACGACGGCACGCCCGAGGGGCGAACCCCACTCGCGGTGAAGCGGGCCTGCATCCTGCTGGTCTTGCGAGGCCTGCTCCCCATGGCCGACGAAGCCGCGTTCGAGGCGCGAAGCCGCTGGCGCATCCTCGAGGAGCGCACTCGCGACCAGAGCTACCGTCTGGACCCCAATCGCGGTGGCGGTCTCTGGCTCACCGGCGATCCCGAGGTCGACCAGCTGCTCACGCCCTACGTTCGCACCTCTCCGCTCGGGGCCGCCTGAACCACCCCGGGACTACACCCCCGGCAGCAGCCCAACGAGGGAATCCAACGGCTGCAGCGCGGAGGTCACGCCGACGACCACGCCGACCAGGAAGAGGCATGCGGTGAGCGCCGTGACGACGCCTACCGTCGAGCACATGGCTCTCGACCTCGCCGCATCGACCGGCGTTGCTCCGCGCCGTCGCCAAAGAAGAATGCTGGCCGAGGCCATCGCCAGGGCCAACACGGCCGAGAGCGAGGCCAAGACCCAGAAGTACCGCTCCACCTGACGAACGAGCAAGGCCAGGGCGGGCGACGCGTTGTACGGGTTCGACCGATCGGCCGCCGCGGCCCGGATGTCCTTCACCCGGCGAGGTCGTGGCTCCCTTCGGGCAGCGCCGGCAAGAGCGCCACCAGCGGCACGGCCGTCGCCTGGACGTTCAGCACCAGCACGCCGGTCGCTAGGGCTGCGACGATTGTTGCGACGGTGGCGACGGACCTCCAGAACGCGGCCCGTTGAGTCGCGGCGAGGTACCTGTTCCAGAGCGTGACGCCGAGGGTCGTGAAGACTGCGACAGCCGCGATGCAGCTCACGACCTTGATGGCGTGCCAGAGCAGCCAATAGTCGACGAGCCGAGCCAACTCGGGAGGCAATGTCGACGCTTGCTCTCGCCAGAGCGTACCCAGTGCGCCTGCGAGCGCGGTTTGCAGGGTCGCCCAGTCGTTGTACCGGCCGTAGCGTTCGCTCAGGAGCGCGGGCGGGATGAGGTTGAACGTTCCGACCAACGCCACGCCCGCAACCGCGAGCACCGCTGTCCCGGCCGACCTCCACCCCGTCTGCGCGTTGGTTCGGCTCAAGTGACTCCCGGCTGACGGCCTCGGAGTACGAAGCACCGAGGGGACAATTGCACACTCGGGTCGATCCCGAAGGCGCGAGCCCCAGGCTTTGCGTGGAGCATGCGCGGTCGCCTCATCTTCCCGCTCCTCGCCGACCTCCACCGCCTCGACCCGGTCGCGATGGCCACCCAGGCGCCC
>CAIWFK010000384.1 GCA_903911905.1 uncultured Myxococcales bacterium | reverse complement strand
CTGGGCCAGCGCCTGTTCGGCGTCGTCGACCCGGCCCACGCGAAGGAGCGCGGCGGCGTACTGGGTGAGCACCGACGGCTCGCGCTTGAACTTCAGTCGCGCCCGGCCCAGCAATTCGACCGCGCGCCCGAAGTCTTCGAGCTCGAGGCACAACGACCCCAACCGCGCCTCGAGCTCGGGGCTGGCCGGGTACGAGCGCAACCCGGCGTCCAGCGCGCCGACCGCTTCGTCGCGACGGCCCTGGGCCCGCAGCGCATCGGCCAGGAAGGCCACGCCGTGAGGTTCCTTGAGTTCGGACTCGGCGATCTGCCGGGCCAGGGCCTCGACCTGCGCCCACTCGCCCCGCGCCACGTGGAGCGAGACCTGGTCGATGAGCGCCAGGGCGCGGCGTTTGTTGAGCGGCGCCACGTCAGCGCTTCCCGACGAAGAAGTCGCGCACCACCACCTCGAGCGGCGCGCTCGGAGGCGGGGTCGGCACGGCGGGGGGGCGTTGCGTCGGGGGGCGCGAAGAGCGCAGCCTCGAGCTCTTCCCGGGTCTTCAGCCTGGCCGCGGCCGGGCCCAGGCGCTCGCGCGCCAACGTGATCAGCTCACGCAGCGAACGGCGAGGTTCACCAGTCGGAGGCAGGGTGGAATCGGACACGTGGACGCTCGAACCGCATCCTCGCACTTCTCACTCTCGGGAAGGGTGGTCAACGTGTCATGATGGTCGGCGGCGTGAGCGATCTGCCGCGACTCCTCTTCTGTTGCTTCGACGTCATTCCCGGGCCGAGTGCGATCTCGCGTCGGCTGACGGAGTACCTGAAGGGACTTTCCGAGCGGTTTCAGGTGGTGTGCCTGACCGTCAAGACCCCCGACCACCCCCACATCGAGAAGTACCAGGGGGCCCGGCTGCTGCGGGTGCCGGTCGGCTCGGGTGACCTCACCGCCCAGATTCAGGCCTTCGACCGCGCCGTGCGCCGCCAACTGGAAAGCGAAGAGTACCTGCTGGTGCACTTCTTCGACCCCTTCGGTGGCTATGCCCTGGCCGAGAAGCACGGCGAGCTGGGCTACAAGCTGGTCTACGACGCCAGCGTCTTCCCGTCGGTCGACCTTCCTGCGGCGCAGCCCGGCGGCGAAGACGATCGCCGGCTCATCGCGCGCGCGCGGCGGCAGGAACTGTTCTGCCTGATGAATTCCGACGCGGTGGTGGTCGCCAGCCCCCTGACCCGCGAATGGGTGACGGGCCTGGGCGTCGAGCGCGACCACGTGCACGTGCTGCGCGCGCCGATCGACCTCGCGCCTTACGAGCCTTCGGTGATGGGCGTGCCCGACGCGGTGCCCATGAAGCTGATTCACCTGGGCTCGCTGGCCGGCACCCACGGGTTGATGCTGTTGCTCGAGGCCCTGGCCATCGCCAACCGCACCGCGCCGACCAGCCTGAGCATCGTCGGCCCGCCCTCGCCGGCCTGGCGCGCGCGGTTGGAAGAGAAGGTGGGCGAACTGGGCCTGGGGGGCAAGGTCGACTTCCAGGCGCCGGTGGCGCACGACGATCTCTTCAAGGTGCTGGCCGCCGCCGACGTGGGCGCGCTGTGCGCCGACGACGACGAGCGCAACCGGGTGGTGGGAGCGCCGCTCTCGCGCCTGGGTGAATACCTGGCGGCCGGTCGCCCGGTGATCGCCGCCGACGTTCCCGCGGTGCGCGCGCTGGCCCCCGACGACGCGGTGGCCTGGTACCAGCCCGGTGACGCCGCTTCGCTCGCCGCGGCCATCAGCAGCCTCGCCGCCGACCCGGCACGGCGGGTGACCATGGGCGCCGCGGCGCGAACCGCAGCCGGCAAGAGCGACGCCATGCTCATTCGCGCCGACCTGGTGGCGGTCTACACCGCCATCACCGGCACCGTGGTGCCGCGGGTCGCCGACGACGAGTCGGACCACAACGAAGTCACCCAATTGGGCCGCTCGCTCGACGCCGAATCGTCGGGCGAAATCACCCAGGCTGGCGCGAAGGCGCCGGTCAGCGCCGACGACTCGTCGCCCGGAACCAACAAGGTGCAGGTGGCGCGCGACGACGGGCGCGAGGGCACCGACCCTGCGGTGGGCCGCCCCGATTCGTCGACCGACCTTCGCGGCGCCGACGATCGCCCTGCGGTGATGGGGGTGCCCCTGCGCGAGCCCGGGCCGCCGGTGGCCGAACACCCGCCCCTGCCCGCGCTCGCCGCGATCGCGCCCAGCGTGCCCGAGGCCGGCAGCGCCGCCGATCGGATCGTTCGCGAGTTCGAGGAAGAAGCGGTCGAGCCGCAGCCCGCGACCGCGCCGCCCGTGATGCCCGACGGAGACGAGCCGCTCACCCTCTCGACCGTCATTCCCAGCGCGCCGCCGATGGTGGTCAAGCTGCTCGAGTTGCCGCCGATGCCGATGGCGTCGGTGCCCACCGCGCCCATGGTGGCCGTGGTGCTTGCCCCCGTGCCCCTGCCGGTGCCGCGCACCTTCAGCGCCTCGCCGCCCCCGTTCGTCGCGCCGCCGGCACCGGCGCTGCCCGCGGCCCCGCCCGTGCACCACGCCGCGCTGCCCGCCGCGCCGCCCTCGCCGGTCATCACCATCGCGCCCCTGGTGATGCCGGCCATGCCTCCGCCCCTGCCGCGCAGCGGCAATTCGGGCGTGCAGTCGGTGCTCGAGCCAGCGAGGACGGCGCCGGGCGTTCCGACCGCGGCGCTCAAGCCGCCCCCCGTTCCCGCGTCGTCGGCTTCGTCGCCGCAGCTCAAGGTGCCGGTGCCCTCTCGCGGTTCGGGGCTGCAACCTTCTCCCGAGCCGCGGCCACCGCCGCCGCTGCCTTCCCGCAATTCGGGCGTGATCCCGCCTCCGTTCGAGGACAAGGGCTCGCCTCGCCCCGCGCCGCCCCCGCCGCCCACCATCGCCCCGCTGATCGCGCAGCCGGGCCTCTCGCTCGAGGAAATCGCCGACGACGAAGTGCACGAGATCGCCGACGACGACGTGCAACCGGTCGAGCCGGGCGCCTCGGGAGACGTCGAGGTGATCGAAGGGGTCGACGAATCGGTGACCGCGGTCGACACCGACGGCTCGCTGCCGCCCTCGGCCATCAACCCCTGGCTGGCCCAACTGGTTCACGGCTACTGCCCGCCGGGGTCCGACCTGTTCAACCGCCCGGTGCCGCCGACCACCATGCCGGGGCGCGACTGAAGAAAGAGCCTTCGGGGTCGGCGGCGACGCGGGGTCACCTGTGCGTCACCCCGCTACACCCCTGTTGACGCTTTGATGCCATAGCGGTTTACCGCGCCCGCTTCCCGTAGCAGACTTCGCCGGCCAGTTCCCTTCGCAGTCCGAGGTGTCATGGAGCGCCGAGTCCTCATCGTCGAAAGCCAGAACGATTTCGCGCTCACCATGGCGACCGTACTGAAGAACTCGGGCTTCCAGACCAGCCTGGCTGCCAGCGCCGCAGACGCGCAGCGCGAGCTCGAGAAGCGCCGCCCCGATCTGGTCGTGCTGCGCGCCGAGCTTCCCGATCAGAGCGGCTTCGTCCTCTGCGGCACCATTCGCAAGGGCAAGTTCGGTCAGAACCTGCCGGTCATTCTTCTTTCCAGCGACGTGGGGCCCGAGGCCCTGCACCAGCATTCGCAGTCCCCCAACGCGGCCAACGCGTACCTCCCCATTCCGTTCGAGATGGGTGAGCTCTCCCGACTGAGTACGACCATCGTGCCCTCAGGCTCTTCAACGCCCTCGACCACCGCCGACGACATGGACGCCGATCTCGACCAGGCGCTGACCGGCGGCCCGCCGACCGCGACCGACATGCCGGCCGTCGCGCCGCCGCCCCTGCGCACCGGTGGCCCGCCGCGGCTGCCCCGTCGCGAGCGGCGCAGCGCGCTGACCGACGAAGACAAGACCTTCCTCGACCGCGCCTTCCAGTCGATCGCCGATCGCAAGGCCGAGCTGCTCGCCGAGTCGCGCGAGGTTCGCCGACCCGCCAGCCGCCGCGAAATGGGCACGCCCGAAGCGAAGATTCAGATTCTTCGCGACGAGCTGAAGTCACGCGAAGCGCAGATCGCCCGCATCAGCGAGATCTGGTCGGTGCGCGAACGCGAGCTGCTCTCGGTCGAAGACCGGCTCAACGAGAAGGACGTCGAGATTCAGGGCCTGAAGATGCAGCAGGACGACCTGACCCGTCGCCTGTCCGACTCGCAGAACACCCTGGTCGAGAAGGAACGCGAGCACGGCCGCCAGGTCGAAGACCTGCTGCTGCAGAAGTTCATCGGTGAGAAGGAAGTCATCGAGGTCGTCTCGGCGAAGGAAAAGGAAATCAACGGCCTTCGCCGCGAGAAGACCAACCTCGAAGAAGAGGTTGCCCGCCGCTCGGCGGAAATCGACCAGGCGCGCAAGGAATTCGAGCAGCTCGAAAAGGAATACCAGCTCGCCACCCTCGAATTCGAGGTGAAGGAAAAGCAGGCCTTCGACACCGTGCAACTGCGCGAGGCCGAGCTGACCGGCCTCAAGGCCACGCTCGACGCGCTGCAGGCCCAGTACGACTCCACGGTCTCGGAGCGCGACACGAAGTACGCCGAGTTCGAAGGCCAGCACCGCGCCCTGACCGAGGTGCTCGAGAAGACCGAGGCCGAACGCGCAGCGACCATTCGCGAGCTCGAGAGCAAGCTGCGGCTGTCCGAAGAGCACGCGGAGCGCAGCGACGCCGAAGGCGAGCGGCTGCAGACCGAGCTGGCCGAGGCCAAGTCGCGCGCCGCCATCGCCATCGGCGACCTGGAAGGCGAAATCGCCACCCTTCGCACCCAGCTCGAGGCGCTGACCCAGGCCAGGGCCGAGAGCGAAGCGGCGCTGGGCGAACAACTGACGACGCGCGACGAGCGCATTTCGGCCCTCGAGACCGACCTGGCCAACACGGTCGAGCAGAAGGACCGCCAGGAAGCCGACCTCCAGTCCGAAATTCAGCAGAAGCTCGAGCGCATCGGCGAGCTCGAGGGCGAGGTCGAGGCCATCAAGGCGGCGCTGGCCGACCGCGAGGCCGAGCTGACCGCCGAACTGGGTGAGCTGGGCGCGGCCAACAACGAGCAGGCCAACACCATCGCCGCGCAGAGCGGTGCCATCGCCGAGCTCGAGCAGTCGCTCGCGCAGCGCGTGGCCCAGGTCGAGGCCCTGACCCACGACGTCGCCACCCGCGACGCGAGCATCGCCGACCTCGAGGCGCGCCTGTCGAGCGCTCAGCAGACGGTGGCCGACCGCGACGGGGAAATCGCCGCGCTCAAGGAAGCCATCGAGGCCCGGCAGCAGGAAATCGCCGCGCTCGAGGCGAGCGTGGTCGAGCGCGACGAGAACATCTCGGGGCTCAACGTCAGCCTCGACGAGACGCAGAAGGCGCTGCTGGCCACCCAGTCGGCGCTCAACGAATCGCAGGCCACGCTCGAGACCCGCACCGCCGAACTGGCGCAGACGGTGGAAGCGCTCGAGCGCACCCAGGCCGAGCTGGCGAAGGTGCGCCAGGAGCGCGACCAGCGGCAGGGCGAGGTCACCCAGGCCCGCAACGAGATTCAGCGGGTGGCGGGGTTGCTGCAGCAGTCCGAGCAGAACCGCGCGCAGCTCGAAGAGACGCTGTCGGGTGAAATCGGCCAGTTGAAGACCTCGCTGTCCGAGGCGCAGGGCAACTACGAGGCCGAGGCGGCGGCGCACGAGCAGTTGCAGCTCGAGACCACCACCACCATCGACGGGCTGACCAAGGAGCGCGACGGCCTGCAGCACACGCTCCAGTCGACCCAGGTCGACCTGGCCGCGACCCGCGCGAACCTCGACGAGACCGCCAAGACGCTCGAAATCGAGAAGCGCTCGCACGCCGACAGCACCGAGCACTTCGAGTCGCGGGTGGCGACGCTCGACGGCGAGCTGACCCAGGTGCGCGAGCAGGCGCAGGACCTCAGCGAGCAGCTCGACGCGACCCGCCAGGAGCTCGGGGCCCGGGTGGCCGAGCTGACCCAGCTCAACGCGAAGTTCGCGCACGCCGAAGACACCCGCGCGCACCTCGAAGAGCGCATGGCCACGCTGCAGGAAGAATCGCAGCGCCGCGAAGAGCTGCTGCAGAACGACCTGGCGACCAAGTCGAAGGAGCTGGCCGACACCCTGCGCAAGCTGACCCAGTTGCAGCAGGAAAAGGTGCGCCAGGTCGACCAGCTGACCCGCGAGGTCACGGCCAAGACCGAGCTGGCCAAGCAGCTCGAGGTGAAGCTCAAGTCGCTCTTCGACGAATCGAAGAAGAAGACCGACGAGCTGGGCGGCCGCGTCAACGCGCTGAGCAGCGAGCTGGAATCGACCAGGAAAGACCTGGCCGAGAAGGCCGAGGCGGCGAACAAGGCGGCCGAAGCGCAGCAGACCGCGTTGCACGAGCGCGACCAGGTGCGCGCGCAGTTGCAGTCGAGCGTGCAGCAGGCCAACGCCCGCATTCAGGAAGCGAACGCGGCCATCGCCCAGGAAAAGGCCAACGCCAAGAAGCACGTGGAAGAGGTGACCCAGCGGCTGCAGCGCGCCGAGGCCCGCATCGCCCAGGTGCAGCAGGAAGGCGCCTCGAAGCAGGCCGAGGGCGACACCCGGTTCAAGGAAGCGCAGGCCGAGCTCACCAAGCGGCAGCGGCGCATCGCCGAGCTCGAGCAGGCGGCCGAGGGCGCGAGCGCGGTGAAGGTGCGGGCCGAGAAGGAACTGCAGGCGAAGATTCTGGCCGCCGAGCAGAAGGCCAACGACACCGCCACCCGGTACGCGACCGCCCTGCAGGAGCGAAAGGCGCTCGAGGCCCGCCACCAGAAGGACCTCGAGGATCTCGCCACCAAGCAGAAGGCCGAAATCGAGCGGCGCGATCAGGTCAAGGCGCAGGAAGTGAAGCGCCTGCAGGACGCGGTGCAGGAAAAGTCGAAGCAGCTCAAGGTCGTCGAGCTCGAGCTGGCCCGGTACAAGAACAAGCCGGCCGGCGTCACCAGCAGCCCCTCGCGCATTCCGAGCACCACCGTGCCGACCGCCCCGCCGATGCGCGCGGCGGCGCCACCTCCGG
>CAIWFK010000383.1 GCA_903911905.1 uncultured Myxococcales bacterium | reverse complement strand
GTCGTGCTCACCGTGCCCCGGCCTTCGTCGACGGCGCGCCCGCCCCCGCCCACGCCGCCGCCGCTGGTGCCGCTGCCGCCGGTGAAGGCCACCGCTCCCCGTGCCGAGGCGCCTGCGACGAGGGTCGCGGCCTCGCCGCCCGTGCCGGCCCCCCGGCCTGCCACCCCGCCTGCGCCCGCCCCGCGAGTCGAGGCCGCCCAGGTTCCTGCGCCGCCCGCGCCGTCGCCGGTTCGGCCGCCTCCGGCGACGCCGCAGCCGCCCGTCCGTGACGCGGCTGCGCTGCCTCCTCCTTCGACTCCCGCTCCTGCCGCGTCGCCGGTGGAGCAGGGCGCCCCGGCGGTCACCGAGGTCAAAGTGGCTCCGGGCGTTTCGGCTGCAACCGTCGCTGGGTCTGCGCCGATGATCGCCGCGGCCACCACCGCGCCGGTCGTCGCGCCGATGGGGGCGGGTGCACCCAGTCCGCCGACGGTACTGCCGCAGGAGGCCGCTCCACCGGCCGTCCCCGCTCCGGTCGTTCTCGCGCCACCGCCCTCGGCTCCAGTGCCGGCGCCGGTGCTTGCGGTCGCGGAGGCGCCCGTCGTCGCGGTGCCGGTGGCGGCGACTCCCGCTCCGGCCCCGAGCGCGCCGACCGACCCCGTGCCGGTGCTGGTCGCCGCAGAGCCGGTGGTGGACCCCACGCCGCGCCTGGCGGACGAGGACGTGGTGGTCTCGCTGGTGCCCGCGCGGGCCACGCCGGGCCGCGGCTTCCGCGCCGAGAAGGTGAAGCCCTACGAAGTGCCCGAGGGCGTCGAGTTCAACGGCGATCTGCTCAAGCAGGTGCGCATGGCGCGCGGCCTGTCGATGGCGCAACTGGCCGAGCGCACCCGAATCGGCGTTCGCCACCTCGAGAACGTGGAGTGCGACAAGTATGATGCACTGCCCGCCACCGTGTATCTGCGGGGCATCTTGATGAACCTGGCTCGCGAGCTGGGGCTCGACGGCTTACGCGTTTCGAAGAGTTACCTCGCCTTCGTCGACGCGCATCGGTCGAAAGGTTGACCGGCCCGCGAGCGCCCACTACAAAATTGGGACGATGACTGAAGAAGAGAGAATGAAGGCGATGCGGCTCGCGCGGGCGATTGCTTCAGACATCTCGCTCTACAACGAGCAGAAGATCATTCAGGGCATCGAGCACGACACGCTCTTCGAGGTGCTCAAGAACGAGATCGAGGAAGGCCGCGAGCTCTTCAAGAGCCGGGTGAGCGCCGAGATCTTCACCAAGACGAACTTCTTCGATCGCGCGATCGTCGACATCGTGATCAAGCCGAAGGGTCACGTCAAGTCGAAGATCTGGTGAGTCGCCAGCGCGTCGAGGCGGCGGCCGGCAAGGGCTCGCGCCTCGATCAGTACCTCGCCCAGGTGATCCCCGAGCTCTCGCGATCGCGCGTTCGAGCGCTGATCGACGAGGGCTTCGTCACGCTCGATGGCCAGCAGACCCGCGCCTCGCACCGGCTGGCGGGTACCGAGGTGATCGACGTCGAGGTGCCCCAGCCCGTCGCCATCGAACCGGTGGCCGAAGACCTGCCGCTGACCGTGCTCCACCAGGACCGCGATCTGCTGGTGCTCGACAAGGCCGCGGGCATGGTCGTGCACCCCGGCGCGGGGCACCACGACGGCACGCTGGTCAACGCGCTGCTCCACCACGTGAAGGACCTGCAGGGCGTGGGCGGCGCGCTGCGCCCGGGCCTGGTGCACCGGCTCGACAAGGACACCAGCGGCGTGCTGGTGGTGGCCAAGAACGACGCGGCGCTGACGGCACTGCAGGCGGCCTTCAAGTCGCGCGAGGTCAGCAAGCAGTACGTCGCGCTGGTCGCGGGGCAGCCGCCCGACGCCGGCACCTTTTCCACCACCCATTCCCGGCACCCCACCCAGCGCAGGCGTTTCACCGGGCGCGCGAAGGTCGGCAAGAGCGCCATCACCCACTTCGAGACCGCGAAGCGCTACGCCACCGGCGCGCGGGTGCACGTGACGCTCGAGACCGGCCGCACCCACCAGATTCGCATGCACTTCGCCGAGGCCGGCTTTCCGCTCTTCGGCGACGAGCTGTACGGCACGCGCGCCTCGAGCCGCCCCGACCTCATCGCTCGCCAGGCCCTGCACGCGTGGAAGCTGGCCTTCCCGCACCCACGCACGGGCGAGGTGCTGCGGTTCACCGCGCCCCTGCCGGCCGACCTGCGCGCCGCCGAGAAGCGCCTTGCGGGCGAGAAACCGCCGAAGCGCTGATTTTTCGCTCAGAGCAGGCCGATGCTCATCGACTGCTGCCGCCGCGTGAGCACCTTGATGGGCTGAATGGCCATCACGCGCATGAAGACCTTGAGCAGCTCGGGGTCGAACTTGTTGCGCATCTCGGTCCACATCAGCATCAGCGCGACCTCGGGGCCGTACGAGTCGCGGAAGGGCCGCTTGGCGGTCAGCGCGTCGTAGGTGGCGCACATGGCGATGATCTTCGCGTAGAGGCCCAGGTTGGCCTTGGGAATGATCATCTGGATGTTGCCCTGACCGTCGCGCACCGCGGTGCCGTACTCGACCTTGTGCTCGAAGGTGGTCACCAGGCGAATGAGCGTGCCGCGGTTGATGGCCTTCTCGCGCAGAATGTTGCGCACGGCGATCAGCGGCGCGCGGTTGATCATGGCCCGCTCTTCGGTGCTCAGGGCGCCGCGCTTGCTGAGCACCTCGTCGGGCACGGTGCCCATGCCGGCGTCGTGGAAGAGCGAAATGTACCCGAGGTCGCGCAGTTGCGGCTTGGTCAGGCCCAGCTCGTTGCCCACCACGATCGCCATCAGGCAGGTGTTGACCTGGTGGTAGCTCAGGTAGTCCGAGTCGACGCGCGTGGTGGTCAGACCCAGGAAGTGGGTGCGGTGGTCCATCGAGATGTCGACGAAGTCCTGAATGATGCGCAGCGCCTTCGAGGTGTTCAGCGGCTTGCCCAGGCGCAACGATTCCATGTACTTCTTGATGAAGAAGATGGCGCGGCCGTAGCAGGTCAGCGCGTACTTCTTGCGGTCGAGCTTGGCGTCGCTCTCGTCCTTCTCGTTCTCGAGCTTGTCCTTCAGCTTCGACCACTTCGCCAACTTCATAGAGATGAGCTTCTTGCCGGCCAGCCCGTCTTCGTCGGCGTTGTCGCTCTGTTCCTTCGAGAAGATCCAGATGAAGTTCTTGAGCTCGGGAATGGTGACCGAGCGCATCATCGACAGGCCGCCGACGTCCTTGGCGCGCATCTCGGTCAGCAGGTACTTCACGTTGTCGAGCGCGTTCATGTCGACCTTGATCAACATGCCGTTCAGGTAGAACGACTGCTTGACCCCCATGAGGTCGAGCTTGCCGTCCTTGCGGATGACCTGATTCATCGTTTCCTGAAGCTGGGCCAGCGGCTTCTCGAAGACGTTGTTGTCGGGGTCGTACATCTTCACCGACCGCACCAGCATGTAGAGCGCCGACATCAACGAGCGGCCCATGGCCTGCAGCTTTTCGTTGCTGTCCCGCGCGAACATCTCGAGGTTCTGGCCGCCGTCGTCCGGCGTGTCGCTGAGCTTCGAAATCTGGAGATTGTCGGCCATGGCTCAGTTCCCCTTCTCGGCCTGCGCGGGGCCGGCGGCCGAACCGAAGAGCTGCTTGCGCACGCGGCCCAGGTGCATCTTGGCGGCGTTGATCACCTCGGGCGGCTGCGCCTTGTCTTCGGTGATTTCCTGCAGCAGCTTGGCGGTCTGAATCGTACAGGCCGCGCTCAGGCCGGCGAGCGCCAGTTGCTTGTCGGCGATCAGCTTCTGCTTGTTGAACAGCCCGCCCTTGGCCTGGATGAGCGTCTGGAAGTAGCTGATGGCGCCCGGCATGCCGGTCGCGCCGAGGGCCGAATAGAAGCCTTCCTTCTCTTCGGGTTTGCGCTCGTCGAACGACTTGTCCTTCACCAGCTTCATCAGGTCGGCGAAGCCCTTCTCGCGATCGAATTCGGGCAGCACGCGGGCGGCCTGCAGGCGCACCTGCATGGTCTCGTCGTTGAGCAACTGCAGAATCAGCTTGCGCGCTTCGCCGGTGCGGCCCCGCGCGATGATCGCCATCACCTCGAGCCGCAGCGCCAGGTTCTTGCTCTTGAGCAGCGTCGAGAAGAACTTGAGTTTGTCGGGGTGGTTCGACCGGTCGAGAATGTAGACCATGTCGCGCTGGGTCTGCGGGCGCTCGCTGGTGCGCATCTTGTCGACGATCCAGTCGGCGCGCTCCTTGGCGAAGGGCACCAGCACGTCGCACAACAGCAGCCGGTTCTCGGGCAGCTCGATGCCGTCGAGCACGTCGAGCAGAATGGCGACCGACTCGCTGTTCACGTTCGAGAGGTAGCGAACGATGTCCTGCGGGCTCTTGAGGCGGCTGAACTTCAGAATGTCGCCCACGCGGTTGAGCCGTTGCTCTTCACCCATCTTGCTGACGAAGGCGTTGAGCAGCCGCCCCACGGCGGTGTCGGGCCCGGTGCGCTGGGCCATGGCCTTGAGCTTGAGCACCACCTGGTTGATGATCGCGAAGTCTTCCTGCAGCAGCATGGCGTCGAGCAACTGCGTGAACATGTCGGTCAGCAGCTCGGCGTCGTCGACGCCGCTCTCGACCACCTGGAAGACGGCGGAAATGAGCTTGGGGAAGAGCCGCTGGTTCTCTTCTTCGTCGATGTCCTTCTGCAGCCGCGCCTTCAGTTCGGGGGTGGCGGTGACGCCCTGAATGACCACGCCCTTCATCTGGTCGATGTTGTCGAGCTTCATCTCGAGGTCTTCTTCGGTGACCCGGGCGAAGCGCAGGAAGTCGTCGCTGTTGGTGCGCAGCCGCTTCTGCAGGTAGTCGACCACCTTGTCGACCTCGACCTGCACTTCCTCTTCCGAGAACTCGTCCATCCGGAAGCCTTCGACCATGATGTATTCGAAGTGCGGCATCTGCGAGCGCCACAACTGCGCGTTGATGTCGTCGGCACCGCGGTCGGGGTCGGACAGCGAAATGAGCGCGAAGGTCGTCATTTCCTCGAGCGTGAACCCGGGGCGGAACATCAACTGGCGAATGCCGTCCTTGTAGAACTTGTAGGGAATCGGGTTGTCTTCGCTGAAGAGCTCCTGCTTGAAGAGCGTGAAGTTGGTCAGCTCGACCTTCAGTTGCAGCACCCCGTAGGTGTTGTTGTACTCGGTCAACGCGGTGCAGGCCTTCTGCAGGAACTCGCCGTACTTGGCCTCGTTGTGCCGGTACATGCCGATGACCTTCATGCCCTTGAGCAGGTGGAAGGCCACGCCCTTGGCGGCCTCGACCTGGGCCTTGGTCTTCGGGTCGGCCATCGGGTCGGGCGGCGGCGCTGGCTGAACGGCCGAAGCAGACGACGGTGCGGGGTTCTGCGCGCGGGCTGGCATCACCTTCGAGTGTAGTGCCCGGGCGCTGGCAGACAAGGAGCGCTCCGTGCGGCACCTACAGAGGCCTACCCGGTCGTTCCGTCAGCGAATGGCGTCGCGCAGGCGGCGGGTCAGCACCTTGATGATGCCCTGGGCGATCTCGGGCTTCTCGGTGAGGATTTCCTGGAAGTCTTCGCGGGTGATCTTCAGCAGCGAGGTGGGCTGCAGCGAGGTGACGGTGGCCGAGCGCGGCGCGGCGTCGAGAATGGCCATTTCGCCGAAGCATTCGCGCTCGCCCAGCTCGGCGATCACCCGGTCGGTCTTGTGCACCCGCACCTTGCCGTCGATCACCAGGTACTGCGCGTCTCCTGCCTCACCCTCGGCGAAGATCTCGTCGCCCAGTTCCCGGGCTTCTTCGGTCGAAATGAGCGCGATCGCGGCCAGATCTTCCCCGGGGATCTGGGAGAACAGATCGATCGACTTGAGGAAGAGTACTTTTTCGACGGTCGAGAGGCTCACGGTGGCAGGCCGGGCATTGTCGGGGCACCACGCCGACAGTGTCCAGCCTTATGGAATGTGGCAAGGCCCTTCCATGGACTGGAAGCTCATCGGCACCACCTTCGCCGCCGTCTTCATCGCCGAGCTGGGCGACAAGACCCAACTGGCCACGCTGTCCTTCGCGTCGTCGGGCAGCTCCCGCCTGAGCGTCTTCGTGGGCTCGGCGCTCGCGCTCGTCTTGAGCTCGGCCCTCGCGGTGGTCGGCGGCGAGGCGCTCGCGCGCGTCATCAACCCCGTGCTGCTCAAGCAGCTCGCCGGCGTGGCCTTCGTGGTGATTGGCGCCTGGGTGCTGTGGACCGCGAAGCACTAGCGGGTCAGAGCGCCGCGGCCTCGCCGGCCAGCGAGGTCGCCAACTGCCGCACGAAGGGGGCGTCGTCGGCCAGGCGCGAACGGGCCGCCTCGACCGCGCGTTCGGGCGCATGGGCCTTGAGCGAGACCAGCGCGATTTCCCGCACCACCGGGCTGGGGTCTGCCACCGCGCTCGCCAACTGCTCGGCGCGGGTGGGGTCGTCGATCTCGGCCAGGCACCAGGTCGCGCACGCGCGCACCCAGGCCACCTCGTCCTTCGCCAGCTCGAGCAACACCTCGCGCTCCGACCGGGTCAGCAGCGGGTGGCGGGCCTCGACGGCCTTGAGCCTTTCGGCGCGCGGCAGCTCTTCGACCAGCGGCAGGAAGCGGGCCTTCACGCCGCGCTCGAGCAGGTTGTCGAGCAGTTCGACCGCGTTGCCGCGCCGGCGCGCCGCGTCCGAGGCGGTGGCGTCGTGCAGGCCCGCCGAAATCTGCTCCATGTCGGCGTCGGGGTAGAGCACCGCCAGCAGCAGGAACACCCGCCGTTCGATCTGCTGCACCTTCTCGGTCAGCGCCGACGCGAGCAGGGCGCGGGCTGCCGGCAGCCCCGAGCGTGGGGTGTTGGCGTCGGGCCCGCCTTCGAGCCCCAGCCGGTGCGCCTGGTGAATCGCCTTCCACGCCCGGTCCAGCTCGAGCTCGAGCGCGCGCTGCACCGGCCCCACGTCCTTGAGCAGCAGCCGCTTGCCCTTCACCGCGCGAGCCAGCGAGCGGTACATGTTGCCGCGCAGCTCTTCGTCGGGTTCCTCGAGTTGGTGGGAAATGACCTCGACCGCGCCGCTGGTGCCCAGCCGCCCCAGCACGCGCGCCACCGCTCGCCGAATCGCCGGGTCTTCGAGCTGGTTGGTCAGCACCTTGGCCAGGGTGGGAATGACGCTCTCGCCGTACTGGGTCAGCGCCACGATCGCGTCGCGCATCGTCTCGTGGGTCTGGGTCCGGTAGATGAGCGGAATGACGAACTCGGTGCTGCGCAGGTTCCCGGCGGCGACGATGGCCTCGCGCCGCACCCGTGGGTCGGGGTCGTTCATCAACTGCAGCACCGGCTGGTAGAAGTTGCGCACGCCGATCGCGCCCAGCACCTTGGCTGCGTGCTGCCGCATCTCGGGGCTCTGGTTGTCGATGAGCGCCTTGAGCGCCTCGGCCGCCACCAGCACGCCGTCGAGCCCGCCGAACCGAATCATGCCCGTCACCGCTGCGCTGCGAATGCGCGGGTCGGGGTCGGCCAGGTACGAGCTGACGCTGCGCACCGCCTTGTCGCGCCCCATGGCGCAGAACGCGTCGATGGCCGCCGCGCGCACCCGGGGCTCGGGGTCTTCGAAGCGCTTGAAGGCCGAATTGGCGAACCGCAGCGACTGGCGGTGGGCGTAGTACTCGAGCGCCTTGACCCGCACGTCGGCCGACGGGTGATCGAGCAGCGGCTCGACCCGCTCGTCGAGGCTGATCTTCTCGAGGTGCGGCAGCAGCGCCAGGGCGTTGAGCACCTCGTTCTGGTCGCTGCTGGCCAGCGCGCGCTCGAGCACCGCGTTGGTGTTGCCGTCCATCACGTGGTGGCGCGCCGATTCCAGGTCGAGCCGCCGCTGCTTCAGGTTTTCCTGCAACGAGCGGATGTACTTCGAGCGCAGCCCCGCCACCACCGCCAGCCAGGCCCCGCAGAGCACCAGCGACCCCCACGCCAGCCGGTACGGGTCGCCGCCGAGCGAGGTGCGGTAGACGGCCAGCGTCACGCCAGCCAGGCCGATGGCCATGGGCTTGACCACGCCATCGATGAAGGCCTTGGCCGCCACCCGCACTTGCGCCGGCACCGGCAGGTACAGAATCTGCGTGGTGGCGTCGTTGATCGAATAGCGGAACAGCGTGTCGGCGCCCTTGGCCAGCGACGCTGCCCACAGCGTCTGCACCAGGATCAGCGAGACGTCGCCCAGCGCGAGCGAAATCGGCAGCACCGCCAGCGAACCGATCACGCCCGCGCGGTTGAGCAGCCGACTGGTGCCGAACAACTGCAGCACCAGCGCCAGACCGCCCACTACCGCGCTGAAGTAGCCGAAGTACGCGGCCAGCTCGTCTCCCTTGAGCTTGTCGGCCGCCACCACCTTGAACTGGAAGTCGATGAGCGTGGTGGTGAAGAAGGTCACCGCCGACAACGCGGCCACCGCGCGCAGGTGCCCGTCGTTGAGCACCCGGCTGGCCCCGCCGCTGCGCTTGCCCGGCGCCTTGCCGGTCACCGCCCGCGCGAAGAGCCGCTGCCGACCGAGCCGGCCACCGGCGAGGCTGGCCAGCGCCGCACCCACCAGGAGGCCGGCCACCATCAGCAGCAGCGACGGGGTGCCGAAGGTGGTGGCGATGCGCGCCGCCAGCAGGCCGATGATGATGTTGGCGAACGTGCCGCCCGCCCCGATGAGCCCGTAGAGCCGCTTGGCCTCGCGCGCGTTGAACAGCTCGTTGGCCAGGGTCCAGAACTGCACCAGCACCAGCGCGCCCATCACCTCGACGTAGACGTAGATCGCCGAATAGACCCACGCCGCGTGCAGCCGCTCGAGGCCCCACGCGCCCACGAAGCCCACCGCCAGCAGCATCGCCGTGCCCAGCGCCATGGAATCGCGGCGCACGCGGGTCGCCAGCCGGCCGTAGAGCAGCCCCGAGGCGGTGACCGCGACCGCCGAGGCCACGTACATCCACGCCAGTTGCGAGCGGTCGCTGTGGGCGAGGAAGAGCGCGTCGCGCACCGTGCGCCCGGTGAGGAAGGCACCCACCGCGAACAGGCTGTGCAGGAAGAGGGTGAAGGTGAGCTGCCGTTCACCCCGACGCACGGGCAGCAGCATCTCGAGAAGACGCAGCACGAGCGCGACTGTACCCCGGGGCCGCTCGGCTCACCGAACCAATTGCGCCGGCGCTCGCAGGGCTTCGAGCAGGCGGCGCTGCTCGGCCTCGGGCAGCGGCCGGGCCCCGAAGCGGGCCTCGAGGTAGCGGCGGGTGGCCTGCTCGAGTGGAGGCGCCAGGGGGTGCCGTTCACCCGTCAACCGGCGGGTCAGTTCCTCGAGCGGCTCGCCCTCGCGCCGGGGCACCTGCAGTTGCGCGAGCTGCCCCTCGAGCCGGGCCAGGAAGGTGGCCGCCGGGTGCAGCCGCTCGCGCCGTTGGAACCGCCGCACCACCAGGTAGGCGACCAGCCCGACGCCCGCGCTGGCCAGCCCGCGCCAGGGCACCGACACCGGCGCGCGCGTGGTCGAGGTTCCTTCGCGCTCGGCCCGCTCGGGAGGTCGCACCAGGTTGCGCACGAACTGCACCTGGTCGATGAACGAATAGTCGACCACCCGGCTTCGCCACGCTTCTTCGATTCGGTCACCCAGGTCGGCCAGCATGGCCAGCAGCGCCACCGGCTGGCTGCCACGCCCCGATTCGGGGGTGGCGTCGAGCGTCACCCAACCGCGGTCGTCGACCCAGGCCTCGACCCACGCGTGCGCGTCGCCGGCGCGAATGAGGTAGCGATCGTCGACGCGCTTGCCGCCGAAGAAGCCCACCGTGATGCGGGCGGGAACGTCGAGCGTGCGCAACAGCACCGCCAGCGCGGTCGCGAAGTGCTCGCAGTGCCCCGACTTGCGCACGAAGAGGAATTCGGTGAGCGGGTCGGCCACCTCGCCCTCGAGCTCGAGCGAGTACGAGAGCGAGGTCTTGAGCCAGCGCTCGACCAGGTGCGCGCGCCGCAGGGGGTCGGTCTCGGTGCCGACGATGGTCTTCGCCAGCGCCGCCACCCGCGGGTCGATGGTGGGCAGCGCCAGGGCGCGGGTGCGCTCGCCCTCGTCATCCCTCATCCACGTGCCGGGGCGCGAGTAGGCCACGTAGGTGTACGAGATGGCCTCGGCCGCGAAGCGCACCTCTTCGCCAGGCACGTGCACCAACTGGGTGGCGGTGGTGCCGCTGGCCGAAGTCGCCCGGGCCCGGGTGAACATGACCGGGTGTTCGAGCGCGACCAGGGTGCGCGCGCCATAGGCCGGCAGCACCTCGATTTCCTGCTCGGTGTCGCGGCGATCGTTGGCGGTCAGGTGCACGAAGTCGGAGGCCGCCACCGGCACGCCCGACCCGTGCCATTCACGCCCGTCGAACACGTCGAAGCGGCGGCCGACCCAGTAGCGGTCGAGCTCGTCCTGCTTCGGGTCGGGCTGCAGCCGGGCGCGCAGCACGATGCGGGCGCGGGTCTTCAGGTCGCCGCCGCCACCCAGCCGCACCCGGTCGCTCATGCCGGTGGCCGACTGGCCCAGCAGGCCCGGCGTGGCGCGCCGCGAAGCCAGGTTCCACGACAGCCGGGGAAAGAGCACGAAGAAGGCCACGCCCCCGGCCAGCGCCAGCCCCACGCCCAGGCTCACCTGGCGGAAGACGGGGCCCATGGGCAGATCTTCGTTGCGGTCGACGGGGCCCTCGACCACCGACAAGCCCAGGTGCAGACACGAGAAGACGCCGAAGGCCAGCAGGCACGCCGCGAACCAGATTTCGCCGCTCAGCGCCGCCGCGCCGGCGATCAGCAGCAGCGAGGCCAGCAGCGCCTGCTGATCGGTGGCGGCCGAGGGTTCCGACACCAGGCGGTGCGCGGTCACCAGGGCCGCGAACGAGACCGCCGCCACCACCAGGTCGAGCGCGCCCTTGAAGGCCAGGCCGAAGAGCACCACGGCCACCGCCAGCAGCGCCACCACTGCCCACGCGCGTTGTCTGGCCAGCGGCCGGCGATCGAACATCGAGATCGCGAAGGCCAGCACGAAGAGCACGCTGACCCAGACCGGCACCGAGCCCGAGAGCCCCACGGCGGTGAACGCCGAGAGGGCTGCCAGATCGCGCAGGCGCAGGCGCAGGCGGCGACGTTCGACGACGTTCATGGTCGGGCTCGCTCGGGCGCGTCGTCGTCGTAGCCCACCCACGCCAGCGCGGTCAGCAACCGCCGCTCGTGGCCTGGCCCCGCCGAGGGGCGAATGGCCCGACCCCGCGAGCGCAGGCCCACCTCGTGACCGTCGGCCAGCAGCCGGTGGGTCAGCGCGGCGGTTTCCTCGCACTCGCGATCGAGCTCGTCGCCCAGGGTGGCCGTGGGGTCGATGCTGAGGGTGTACTGCTGCCGATCTTCGCGCTCCCGCTCGACCTTCAACAGTCGCCCGGTCGAAGCGCTCTTGGCCCAGTGAATGCGCCGCGCGTCTTCTCCGGGGTCGAGCTCGCGCAGCCCCAGCAGATCGCCCCCGCCGTCGCGCTGCCGCGAGGTGCCCAGGTCGCCCACGTGCCGGCCTCCGTCGGCCGCCGGCGGGTCGCAGGTGAAGCCGCGACGCGGCCAGACGATCAAGAGATCGTCGACCTCGAGCGTGCGGGTCTTCTCGAACAGCCCGAAGGGGAAGTACGTGCTGACCTCGATGGTCGACAGCCGCACCGGCCCCCGTCGGCTGGCGGTGGCGTCGGCGCGCACCACCAGCGGCTGGCCTTCGGTCACGTAGGGCACCCAGGCCCACCCGTCGATGGCGCCGGTGCCTTCACCCAGCTTGAGCGCGAAGGCCCGCCCGTCGGTGCGCGTGACCTCGTAGCGAAGCGGAAACCGTTCTCCCGCGTACACCCCTTCGGGCAGCAGCCGACGCACCCGCACGTCGCGAATGGCCCACTCGCTGAGCACGCCCGAGAGCACGATGATCGACAGCAGGAAGCCCAGCACCAGGTACAGAAGGTTGTTGCCGGTGTTGAGCGCGCCCAGGCCGATGCCCACGGTCAGCACCAGGTAGGTGCGCCCCACCCGGGTGGCCTTGAGCGTGCGCGGCGCGCGCCACCGCCTCGAGCGCGAACGCCACCGCTCGCGAAGGGTCGTCACGACGCTCACCGGGGCGCAGGCACCTGGCGGGCCAGCTCTTCGAGCAGGTGGCCGGCCTCGTCGCGCGCGAACGCGCCGTTGGAAGACGAGCGCAACAACAGGCGGTGCGCCAGGGCTGGCACCAGCAGGCTGCGCAGATCGCCCGGAGTCACGAAGTCGCGGCCTTCCCACAGGGCCACGGCCCGCGCCGCCGACATCAGCGAGAGCACCGCGCGGGTCGACACGCCGCGCTCGATGTCGGAATGGGCGCGGGTCGCCGCGGCCAGGCGCACGGCGTAGTCGGCCACGTCCTTCGAGACCTGCACCTGGTCGGCCGCTTCCTGCAGGAAGACCAGGTCGGCCGCGTCGGCCACCGGCGCGAAGCTTGCCAGCGGGTCGGCCCGCCGCGCCACCAGCAACTGGGCTTCGGTGGCCGCGTCCAGATGGCCCAGCGAGAGCCGCAGCAGGAACCTGTCGAGCTGCGAGTCGGGAAGGGGGTAGGTGCCCGAGAGGTCGAGCGGGTTCTGGGTGGCGATGACCGAGAACGGGCGGGGCAGGTCGTGCGTCGTGCCATCGAGGCTGACCTGGCCCTGGGCCATGGCCTCGAGCAGCGCCGACTGGGTGCGGGGCGGGGCGCGGTTGAGCTCGTCGGCCAGCACCACCTGGTGGAAGATGGGTCCTTTGCGGAACTCGAAGGTGCCCTGGGCCTGCTTGAAGACCTGGGCGCCCAGAATGTCGCTGGGCAACAGGTCGGCGGTGAACTGCACCCGCGCGAACGAGAGCGAGAAGCTTCGGGCCAGCCCTTCGGCCAGGGTGGTCTTGCCCACGCCGGGCACGTCTTCGAGCAACAGGTGGCCTCGCGCCACCAGACAGGTCAGCGCCAGCCGCACCTGGGCGGGCTTGCCCTGCACGACGTCGCCGAGGTGGGTCGCGAGCTTCGAGAGCAGGTCGGGTGGGGCAGGTCGCATCGAGGGTGAGCCCCGAGCTTAACGCCGTGTATGGTGGGCGCGTCGAAATCTCGAAAGCGGCAGCCGGCCGAGGTAGGCGCACATCGTGGGTCGAATTCGCCTCCTCAGCGACGAGCTCATCAACCAGATCGCCGCGGGCGAGGTGGTCGAACGGCCGGCCAGCGTGGTCAAGGAGCTGGCCGAGAACGCGGTCGACGCCCAGGCCACCAGCGTGCGGGTGCAGTTGGCCGAAGGCGGCTTGTCGGCCATCACCATCATCGACGACGGGTTCGGCATGTCGCGCGACGACGCGCGGCTGTGCCTGGAACGCCACGCCACCAGCAAGCTGGCCGACGCCGACGGGCTCTTCCAGATCGTCACCAAGGGCTTTCGGGGCGAGGCCATTCCCAGCATCGCGTCGGTCTCGCGCTTTTCGCTGACCACCAGCGAGCCGGGCGCGGCGGTGGGGACCCGGGTCGTCGTCGAGGGCGGCTCGGCTGCGTCGATCGAAGACGCGGCCCCGCTGGCGGGCACGCGCATCGACGTGCTCGACCTGTTCTTCAACGTGCCCGCGCGTCGCAAGTTCTTGAAGCGCGAGTCGACCGAGCTGACCCACTGCGAAGAGGCCGTCGTCCGGCTGGCGCTGGCCCACCCGAAGGTCTCGTTCTCGCTCGAGCACGGCGGGCGGCGGCTGATTTCGAGCGCGGCCACCGACGACCTGCGCGAGCGCATCGCCGAGCTGCTGGGGGGCGAGGCCCTGCCGCACCTGCTGGCCATCGACGAGCGGCGCCTGGGCGTGTCGGTCACCGGCTTCATCGCTTCGCCCGAGTTCACCCTGCCCACCGCGCGGGGGCTCTACACCTTCGTCAACCGCCGCTACGTGCGCGACCGCGGCGTCAATTCAGCCGTGCAGCGCGCCTTCCAGGACTCGTTGCCGCCCGGTCGCCAGCCGGTCACCGCCATCTTCATCGACCTCGACCCGCGGGCCGTCGACGTCAACGTGCACCCCCAGAAGCTCGAGGTGCGCTTCTCGGACCCGCGCTCGATTCAGGAAGCGCTCAGCGCCGCCATCGGCCGCGCCTTGAAGGCTGCTCCGTGGCGCCAGAACGCCGGGCAGCCGCTGCCCGAGGCGGTGCACGCGCAGTACGCGATGGCGGTCGATCGCTTCCTCGCGCGGGCCAGCGAGACGCCGGGGGCCTTTCTCGAACCGGTGCCGCTGCCCTCGGCTGAAGCCACCCGTGCGCCCTTCGGCACCGCCCGGCCCCAGCTCAACGACGACCCGCCGCCCGGGTACTTCGGTGCGCTGCGCTTCAAGGGCGATCTCGGCCGACGCTTCTGGCTGTGCGAGGGCCCGGGAGGCACCCTGGTGGTGGTCGACCCCTTCGCGGTCGAAGAACGGCTGGCGCTGCAGTCGCTGGTCGATCGACACCGCGCGGGTGAAGTCACCGAGGCCGGCTTGTTCTCGACCACCGTCAGCCTGGGGCCCGACGAGGCCGCGGCGGTGCTGGCCCGCGCGAGCAGCTTTGCGCGGCTGGGGCTCGAGCTCGACGACTTCGGCCAGGGCAGCCTGGCCATTCGCCGCGCGCCGCCCGAGCTGTCGGGTGGGGCGGTCGACTTCACCGCGCTGCTCCGCGAGCTGGTGCCCCTGGTGCCGGTCGAGCTGACCGACGACGATCAGCTGATGGACGCGCTGGGCGTGATGGCGCACCGCGCGGTCTCGACGACCTGGCGCGCGCCCTCGCACGACGAAGTGCACGCCCGCCTGGCTGCCCTCGACGGCACCGATTTCCTGCTGCGGCCGCGTCGGCAACGGGTGGTGGTGCACGAGCTGCCCTTGCTCGAGCTCGAGTCGCGCTCAGGGGAGTCGCCTCGCAGTCGGTGACCCGAACGCAAAGGCCCGTGGCTCTTCATGCGCTGGGGGCGGGGGGGTAGAAAAATTGCCCCCTGATCGGTCGCTGCTACCGTGCGCTACACCCCTGTTTCTTCGGAGTCGCCCCATGTCCGAGCTTGCCACCGCCGTCGCCACCGCCCTCGTGCCCCAGGGCTTCGCCGAGAAAGCCATGGCGTCGCTGATGCAGCTGCACACCGAGCTGATGGACGAGAAGGAAAAGCGGGTCGATCTCTTCCGCAAGCTGATGGAGCGCGAACAGGCGCTGGCCGAGTTCAAGGCCTACGTGAAGGTGCTCGAAGAGCGACTGGCCAACGCCCAGCGCCCGGTCGCGCCCGCCGAGGCGCCCCGCGCCCACACGCCGCCGCCGGTCGCCGCCGCGCCCCGCGTCACGCCCTCGATGCCCCGCCCCCCGATGCCGCCGCCCCCACCCCGAGCGCGGGTCGAAGGGTGGAAGACGTGGTGAAGTGGTTCGTCGTGGCCCTGCTGCTGGTCGCTCCCCAGGCCCTGGCCGACGAAGGATCGTCGCGCGGGGTCGACGGGTGGGGCCGCATCTCGGTCTACGGCGGCTACCGCTGGACCCCCAATTGGTACTTCACCGCCCAGGCGGCCGCCGCCGGCTTTCCGGTGACACAGCCCTCGAAGGGCGGCCCGCTGGGCATGGTGTCGTTCGGCTACGGCGCGTTCCCGTCGTTCGAGCTGTCGGTCGACGCCTTCGCCGCCTTCGAGACCTTCTCGATCGATCAGTACCAGCCCTTCTACGCGACCACCTACGGCGCCTTGCTCGGCCCGCGCCTGACGAAGAAGGACTTCTTTCCCGGCTTCACGCCGTACGTCGGCGTCGAAGGCGGGCCGACCCTGGCGCTGGTGCAGTCGAGCTCGGTGAGCAACCCCGAACGGCTGCTCGGCGGGCTGGCGGTGGTGGGCGGCTTTCACCTGATGGTGGCCGACCGCTGGGCGATTTCGTTCGACGTGCGGTGGATCTATGCGCGCGCCGTGGTGCCCGGCATCAGCGGAATCAACGTGGGCGGCGTGCTGTTCTCGTTGGGCGTGTCGACCTTCTTCGCGCCTGCGCCCCGCCGGGAATACGAAGTGCCCGGCTTCGACACCCCCAGCCGGCTGTAGAACAAGCGGCTTAAGCAGGCCGCGGCTTTCGTGGTACGCGACGACCCATGGCCGACACCCCTCCTGATTTCGCCAGGTACTTCGATGAGCTCAAGCGCGAGGTGATCGAATCGCGCAACATGACCATCAAGACCGACAACGCGCTCAAGACGTTGCACGCCGAGCTCAAGACGGTCTCCGCCACCCAGGACGCGTTTCAGTCGCGCACCTGGTTCGCCACCGCGGCCGCCTACCTGATCTTCAGCGGGCTCTGCGTGGCCGGCGTGATCTTCCTCTCGAGCGCGCGCGCCGCCAGCGCCACCGCCGAACGCGAGCGGCTCGAGAAGCAGGTCGCCGAGCTCAACGCGTCGATCGACAAGCTCAAGACCGACGCCGCCACCCTGGCCAGCGCCGAAGAACGCGCCCTGGGCGTGTACAAGCAGATGACCACGCTGCCCGGTGAAGAGCGGCTCAAGGGCATCGACGCGCTGGGCAAGCTCGACCAGAGCAAGCTGACCCCCTTCGCCCGGCTGGTGCTGCAGGAACGCTCGACCTCGCTGCGCAAGGAAATCGGCGCCGGCATTCTCGAGAAGGGCAAGGCGGCCTTCCGCCGGTCCGAATACCCCGAGGCCATCGCCCAGCTCTCGCGCTTCCTCACCATGGACCCGCCCGAAGACGACGCCCTCGAGGCCTGCTTCTTCCTGGGCAATTCGCTCTTCCAGACCCGCAAGTACGAAGAGGCGCTCAAGCCGCTGACCCGCTTCATCGACGGCGACAAGAAGAGCAAGCTGCGCGACTTCGCGATGATGATGGCCATGCAGTCCGACGACATGATCGGCAAGAAGGACGAGTCGTTCGCCATCGCCAAGGACGCCTTCAACACCTACCCGGCCAGCGACTTCCGCAACCAGTTCATCAACCGCCTGCAGCGCGGGAATTCGGGCAACCAGGCCGCGGCGCCAGCGCCTGTGGTTCCGACGCCGGGTCCTGCTGCGGCTCCAGCGCCCGTTCCAGCGCCTGCTCCCGCTCCCGCTCCTGGCCGATGACCCCCGCGCCCGACCCCAGGGACCCGCGGTTCCGGCCCTTCCGTGGGGCGGCGTGGGCGGTGTACCTGATCGTCACCTGCACCTTTTCCCTGCTGATCATCGTCTCGGTCTTCAAGTCGGTCTTCGCCATGTCGCCCGGCCGACCGCCCGGCGGCCCAGACGTGCTGACCGTCTCGCAGTGCGTGGGCGGCGCGCGGGCGCTCTTCGAGCAGCTCGAGCAGGAACGGGCCACCCACGCCGACGGCCCGGCCACCACCGCCGATGGTCGCTTCATGGACTTCCGGGTCGACTGGCTGACCCGTGAGCGCAAGCTCGAGGCCCAGTGTGCCCTCGAGGCGCCCGAGCGCGCGTCGCTCAAGCGGGCCCTCGGCACGCTCGAGCACGTGCTCGATCTGTACACCACCTCGTCGGTGCAGTTCGCCACCGTGGTCGCCCCCAGCGTCGAGCAGCTGCGCGCCGAGCTCGACGCGGCGAAGTGACGCGCTCGAGACTCCAATTGCCGGGCCGGCGCTGGTAAGAGCCCGCGGCATGAGCCTGGGCATTGACTTCGGTACGACGTGCACGGTGGTGGCGTACGGCGACCGCGGCAACTTCCCGCAGGTCAGCTTCGAGACCGAGCAGGGAGACACCCTCGAGGCGGTGCCATCGCTGGTCGCCGCGCGTGACGGCGAGCTGCGCTTCGGGCTCGAGGCGCTGGCCGTGGCGCACGACCCCTCGTGGAGCCAGGCTCGCAGCTTCAAGCGCCTGCTGGCCCGCCACGCCCTGCGCAACGGAGGCACGGTCAGCCTGGGCGGCCGCGAGGTGGGGCTGCTCGAGCTGCTCACCGGCTTCTTGACCGCGCTCGAGCAGGCGCTGCGAACGCGCTCGAACCTTCCCGCCGCGATGAAGAAGGGCACGTTCGAGGCGGTGGTGGCCTCACCCGCCAACGCCTTCTGCACCCAGCGCTTCGTCACGCTCGAAGCCTTCCGCGCCGCGGGGTTCCAGGTGCGGGCGATGCTCAACGAGCCCAGCGCGGCGGGCTTCGAGTACGCGCACCGCCATGCGCGCACCCTGACCAGCAAGCGCGAGCACGTGCTGGTGTACGACCTGGGCGGCGGCACCTTCGACGCCTCGCTGGTGCAGCTGACCGGCGTGTTGCACGACGTGGTGCGCACCGCGGGGCTCGCCGAGCTCGGTGGTGATGACTTCGACCAGGTCCTCGTGGGGCTGGCGGCCGCCGAGGCCGGGCTCGAACTCGAGGCGCGCAGTCCCTGGTTCCGACGGCGGCTGACCGACGCCTGCCGCGCCGCGAAGGAAGCGCTGACGCCGAATTCGAAGCGGGTGGTGGTCGACCTCGAGAGCGTGCTCGACGACGCACCGATGCCCTCGGTGACGGTCTCGGCCGAGGCGTACGCGAAGGCCTGCCAGCCGCTGGTCGACCGCACGCTCGAGGCGATGGGGCCGCTGCTGCGCCTGGCGGGTGACGAGGAAGACCTCGAGCAGGTCGCCGGGGTCTACGTGGTGGGCGGCGCGAGTGCGCTGCCGGTGGTCGCGCGCAGCCTGCGTGACGCCTTCGGTCGGCGCGTGCACCGCTCGCCGTTTCCCCGGGGCGCGGTGGCCATCGGCCTCGCGATCGCCGCCGATCGCGAGGAGCGGTTCGAGCTGACCGATCGCTTCAGCCGCAACTTCGGGGTCTTCCGCGAGGGCGAGGGCGGTCGCGCGGCGGTCTACGACACGCTGTTCTCGCGAGACACCTCGTTGCCGAAGCCCGGCGCGGCGCCGCTGGAATTGGTGCGCACGTACCGCGCGGCCCACAACGTCGGGCACTACCGCTTCTTCGAGTGCGCGGCCTTCGACGCGAAGGGGCAGCCGCAGGGCGACATGGCGCCGTTGAGCGATCTGTATTTCGCCTTCGACCCCGCGCTGCGCAAGGCGCCGCTGAAGACCGTGCCGGTGAAGCGACTCGAGGGCACCGGGCCGCTGGTGACCGAGCGGTACCAGGTCGACGCGCGCGGGTTGGTGCAGGTGGAAATCAGCGAGGCCGAGTCGGGCTTCTCGGTGAAGCACGTGCTGGGCGGGGCGAGCGCCCAGGCGTAGGCGCGCAACGCCTGCCCCGAGGTGGGCGGCTCCTGACCTGGCGCGATCGCCGTGACGACCGATCGATCACCTGAGCGTCCTGGTGGCGATGCCAGCGCCATCATCCGGACGGCGAACGTCTCGACCTGCCCGACGCCTCACTTCGTCGCGTCGGGCAGGGTGATGCTGTAGGCGCCACGCTCGTCGGCCACCGTCGTCCCCAGCAGAATCGCCGAGGCCTGCCCGGAGACCGGCTTGACGCGGAAGAAGCGCACCGACGCAAACGGCACGGTCACCCCGGACTTGCCGCCGACCTGCGCCAGCACCGTTCCCGACACCGTACGCCCGAAGGCCAACTGCACGGGGGAAGGCAGGGCCTGCGACATGATGCGTGAGCCGTTCGCGTCGACCTGGTTGTCGACGGTGATGAGTCGGCTGGCCAGGGGCAGGGTGCCGGGCAGGAAGTCGAGCCGCCAGGTCGCAGGGTCCAGCCGCAGCGAGAACGAGCCATCGTCGCCAGTCAGCCCCTCCACCGGGTCGAGCGGCAGTGGCCGCGGCAGCGCGGTCGACGAGAGCGACTGCTCCACCGCTCGTACCGCGACCCGCGCCGCCGGCGTGCCGTCGGGCTTGAGCAGGCGACCGGTGAGCGAGACCCGATCGTCGCAGGGCAGCACGCCGTCGAGCGGGCCGTTCGACGCGGGCACCCGCACCGTCGAGGTGGTCACCGCCGAAGTGCTGGTCGAGGGCGGCACGATGGTCAGCGTCATCGGCCCCTGGCCCTGCAAGGTGTCGAGCGCGAACACGCCGTTGGCGTCGGTGCTCACCACCCGCGAGCGGAAGGTGCCGCCACCCGCCACCGTGCCCTCGAGCACCACCTGCGCGTTGGCGATGGGCTCGTTGCGAACCGACATCGCCTGGCCGCTGACCTTCACGGCGGGACCGAAGTCGCCCAGTTGCAGCGTGAGGGTCGCGGGGAGCGGCGTGGGCACCACGAACTCGCGGGTCGGGGTGATGCTGGTGGCGTCGCGCGGCATGGCCACGAAGAGCACCGAATTGAGCGAGCGCGCCGCCGGGTTCAGGGTGATGGTGAAGTTGCCATTCGCGCCCACCTGCCCCGACGAGACCGGGAAGCGCTGCGAGAGCGGGTCGCGGGTCACCGGGTCGAAGGCCTGGAGGTCGATGGCGTTGCCCACCTGCAGCGCCACCTGCACCGCCGGCACCACCGAGGTGTCGATGGTCTTGAGCAGTTGGCCCGACACCGTCACCGCCCCGTCGACCGAGGGGAAGACGAAGTCGACTGCCGGCGTCTCGAGCCCGGCGCGCACCGTGATGCCGCTGACCGTCACCGGCGGCACCGATGGATCGGTGGGCAGGGCCACCACGCTGAAGGTGCCCGCGCCGACCGACATCTCGTACGTGCCGCGCACCGGCATGTCGACGCGCTGCTCGAAGCTGCGCGCGATGCCCGGCACCATCGAGCTGACGCCCGTGGCCACCAGCCGCACCGGGTCGGTGTAGAAGGTGCGGTTGGTCGGGTCGGGGTTGCCGGTGCGCTCACGCTGGAACTCGCCGATGATCTGCAGCGGCGCTCCCAGGTCGAAGTCGTGCGTCGCGCCCAGCGTGCCGTCGTCGATGGTGAAGTCCTGGGCGAACTGGCTGGCCAACCCATCGCCCGCGACCTCGACCACGATGCCGCTGCCCGGGTCGCCACAGCCCTCGGCGAAGCACAGTTGCCCCGCCGCGCACTGATCGTTCGAGCTGCACGCCACCGCCGCCCGACCCGCCCCGAACGGAGCGCAGGCCGAGACCAGCAGCAGCGCGGTGAAGGCGAGCGTCCTCATGGGCAACGCTGCACTTCCACCAGCCACAGGTAGCTGTCGACGTACGCCACGTCGCGCAGCCCGCCGTCGGGCAGGTAGCCGCCGGCCGGGTAGGTCGCCTGACCCACGGTGTCGCTGAACTCGCCGTCGGTCACGAAGACCTCGACGTTGTGGCGCTGCCCGTCGACCAGCGCCGAGAGCTGACTGACCAGGGCTGCGGGCGCGGTCACCACGCGCTGCACCGAGCCACCGGGCACGAAGCCGGTCTGGGCCACGGGCGGCGTGTTGGTGCTGCGGTCGATGAACCAGAGGGAGCGGGTGCTGTCGCCCAGGTCTTCGTCCTTCACGATCACCGAGAACTCGTTCGCCGGGCACGTGGCCGACAGCGCGCCCACCTTGAGCGAGACTTCCCGCATCGGCGGCTGCTGGCTGACGATGCGCAGCGGCGAGTTCTTCTTGGGTGGGAGGTCCGGAATCACGACGTCATCCTGCGGAAGGAGGCAACCCTGCGTTCCAAGGCAAAGCAAAGCCTGGGCCATGACAGCCAGGGCGCTCAGTCTCTTTGGAATCAAGGGGTTGCGGAATGTCATGACTCTTCGAACTCTGTCGTCGATGGCAGGGTTCCGGCTTCCTTCTCGCCCTCCAGTTTTTCCAGGTGGCGGAAGATGGTGCGCGGGTCGACCCCCAGGTCCTTGGCGGTCTTGGTGCGGTTGCCGTTGTTCCGCTCGAGCACCTCGTTGATGTACCGCTTCTGGAACTCCTCCTTGGCGCCGGCCAGCGGAAGAATCGGAGGCAGGTTCTCGGGCCGCAGGTCCAGGTCTTCGGGCCCCATCAGCGGCTTGTCGGCGAAGACCACTGCCTTCTTGATGCGGTTCTCGAGCTCTCGAATGTTGCCGGGCCAGTGGTACTTCTTCATCGCCACCACGCTCGAGGGCGTGAAGCCGCGGGCCTTCGAATTGAACTCACGCGCGTACTTGTTCAGGAAGTAGCGGGCCAGCACGGTCACGTCGTCACCGCGCTCCTTCAAGGGCGGCAGCTTGAGCGTGACCACGTTGATGCGGAAGTAGAGGTCTTCGCGGAAGGCACCCTTGCGAACCTCGTCTTCCAGGTTCTTGTTGGTGGCCGCGACGATGCGAATGTCGACCGGCTCGGGGCGGTGATCGCCGACCTTGTAGACCACCTTTTCCTGCAGGGCGCGCAGCAGCTTGACCTGCAACTGCAGCGGCATCTCGCCGATCTCGTCGAGGAACAGCGTGCCGTTGATCGCCGCCTGGAAGCGACCAAGCTTGGTGGCGGTGGCGCCGGTGAACGAGCCCTTCACGTGCCCGAACAGCTCGCTCTCGAGCAGGTTCTCGGGAATGGCGCCGCAGTTGATCGACACGAACGGGCCCTTGGCGCGCGGGCTGTGGCGGTGCAGCTCCTTGGCGATCAGTTCCTTGCCGGTGCCCGTCTCGCCGATCACCAGCACCGAGATGTCGGTGGGCGCGATCTTGTCGATGCGCTTGTAGACCTCGCGCATGCCCTGGCAGGCCCCGATGATGTCGCCGTAGGCGTGCTCGTCGAGCCGGGTCTTGAGCGTGACGTTCTCGAGCTTGAGCTCGTTGACCAGCAGCGCGTTCTGAATCAGCAGCGAGGCCTGCGCGGCGAAGATGGTGAGGGTGTCGAGCGCCTTCTGGTCGAACCGGTTCACCAGGCGATCGTTGCCCAGGTAGATGACCCCGAACAGCTCGCCCTTGTGCATCAGCGGCGCGCACATCACCGAGAGCAGCTTCAGGTTCACCACCGACTCCGAGGCGTTGAACTCGGGGTCGTCGAGCGCGTCGGCGATGATCAGCGCCTTCTGCTGCTTGACCACCTTGGCCACGATCGAATCACTGACCCGTTCGATGGCGTCTTCGATGGTCTCGCGGGCCACGTTGCGCGCCACCTTCATGCGCAGTTGGTTCGATTCCATCAGAATCAGGAAGCCCTTGTCGGCGCGGGCCACCTCGATGCACTCGTCCATCAGGTTCTCGAGCAGCCGGTCGACGTCGTAGCTCTGCAGCAGGTGCTCGCTGAAGGCGGTCAGGCGGCGCAGCGCGGCCAGCTCGCGGCCCGGCACACCGGGCTGTTCCTGGGTCGAGGCGTCGGGGTTGTTCGAATCGCCGCGGCCCAGGCGGGTCACCAGCGCGGGCTGCGACATCGGCGCGTCACCGCTCGAGAAGACCAGCTCGGTCTCGCCCACCTTCACCACGTCGCTGGCCTTCAGCTCGTGCTCGTCGGTCGACCGCCCGTTGACGTGGAAGGCGACCTCGCCCCCCACCTTGTACGAGACCCCGTCGAACATGATGGCGAACGCCGTCTCGGGCACCTTCGCGTCGTCGAGCACCACGTCGTTGTCGGCGCCGCGGCCCACGCTGGTGATGCGCTTGAGCAGCGTCACCGAGCGGGTCTTGCCGTCTGGAGTCTTGATGGTCAGGCCAGGCATTCGTCCCCTCGAGTCCTTCTAGAAACCAATCGTGAGCCCACCGCCCAGACCGCCGGGAGTGGGAAAGAGATCGAGCTGCACCTTCGGCCCCGCGGGTGCGGTGGGCGGCGCGAGCTGCTGCTGCGTTTCGACGGTGATCTCGGCCTGGTGGTGGAAGATCGCGTCGACCACCCCCAGCGCCCAGCCCAGGTAGAAGACCCCGCCGGTCGAGTACTTGAGCGCACTCCACACCTGGTATTCGGTCTTGCGCGAGTCGGGAATGCGTTTGACCTGCGCGACGTAGGTGTTGGTGCCGTCGGGGTTGATGCGGTCGTTGAGCGTGATGGTGTAGTCCTCGTACAGCGCGTTGATGGCGAAGTACGAAATGATGCTGGTGATGCCCATGACCGCTTCGATCACCGCGAACGCCACCCCGGGGCCGACCCGCCCTTCCTGGAATTGACCTGCGCCGAAGGGAATGAAGTTCACCAGGAACGGGCGCTTCTCGATCGTGCGCACGGTCACGGTGCGCGCCAGCTCTTCGACCCGGCGACGGCGCTCTTCCTGTTCCTTGAGCAGCCGCTCACGCTCGGTCACCTCGCGCCTGGCCTGTTCGGCGCGCAGCGCCAGTTGTTGCCGCACCAGGTTGAGCGCGTCGGCGTTGTCGCGGCGCACCTGCTCGAAGGCCTTGATCGCCGGAGGCGCCACCGCGAAGGGGTCGAGCTGGTGATCGGGGTCCAACTGCAGCAGTTGCAGGAAGTGGCGCTGCGCGACCTTGAGCTCGCCCAGGTTGAAGGCCGAGAGCGCCGCCAGCTCGTGCAGCGTGGTGCGCTGGGCGTCGGTGAAGTTGCTCAATTCCATCGCGTCGTTGGCGCGCTTGAGCGCCTCGGCGTACTTGCCGTTCTCGTAGAGCGTGCGCGAGACCTCGACCTCGCGCTCGGGCACCAGTTGCTGCGCCCACGCGCCGGCGCCCGAGACCAGCGCGATGAGCAGGGCCAGGCGGGTCACGGGGCCGCGCCCTTCTCGATCAGCGTCGGCTTGCCCGGCTCGACCCAGGTGCGCCCGTGCGCCAGCTCGACGCCGTCGGCACTCGAGACCACCCAGTCGACCAGGTGCTGCATCTTCATCGACCCGCCCGGTGGGGTGGTCACCCGGAAGGGGTCGCGCTGGCTCTGCAGCACGCTGCGCTCGTCGGCGCCCAACCGCACCTTCGCCTCGGGGGGAAAGCCCGAGAACGAGACCAGCGAGGGCTTGAGCGGCGCGACCAGCGGCACCTCTTCACCCGCGGCGACCGTCCACTCGATGGGCCGGGGGTTGGCCTCGCACAGCTCGCAGGTCACCACGAAGCGGTGTCGACCCGGCGTCAGCTTCAACTGGTGACGCGCCAGGGCCTCGGCCGAGCGCGGCCCATCGTCGACCTGCACGAAGCCGAAGGGGCGCACCACCACCACCGCGTCGACCACCTCGCTGGCCTTCACCGTGGGCCGCGGCAGGGTGACGCGCGAATTGGGCGGTTTGACGGGCTCGGGCGCGCCGGCGTCGGGCACCGGCAACTCGCTGGGCACCACCTGTGGCGCGTCGACCACCGCAGGCGCGGTTCGCCTGGGCCAGGCCACGTTGGTCATCGTCACCTCCCACGGCTCGAAGCGCAGGGGCGGCGCGTACTCGGGCGGAGTGGTGACGCGATCGACGGCGACCGCGGTGGTCGCGGCAGCCACCAGCGCCCCGGCAGCCAGCCCCAGGGCGCGCTTGCGCTTGCGGGCCCGGGCCTCTCGCTGGGTGCTGGCCTTCATCTGCCCCAGCAGGGTGGCGGCGCGCTCGTTGGTGGGCTCGTGCGCCAGCACCTGGTTGAGCGCGGCCATGGCCCGGGCCGTCTTGCGCTCGGCCACCAGGCCTTCGGCGCGGGTCAGCAGCGAGGCCACCACGCGGGTCGAGACCAGGCGGCGGTAGCCCCTGGGGTCGAGGAAGAACTGGGGCAGCTCTTCGTGCGGCCGCGTCAGGCCCACGCCGGTGAGCAGGTCGGCCAGCGCGTCGCGCAGTTTGCCGGCATTGGCGTAGCGCGCCGCCGGCTGACGCTGCAGGCAGGTGCCGATGATTTCGGCCAGCTCGTCGCTCACCGTGGGCACGGTCAGCCGCGGGTCTTCGTACTGGCAGTCGAGAATGCGCTTGAGCGTGGCGGTGGTGTTGGGCGCGGTGAAGGGCAGC